>CADBXS010000102.1 GCA_902798705.1 uncultured Bacteroidales bacterium | reverse complement strand
TGTTCAGGGGTCTCTTTCCGAGATTTCAAGTCTGATTCTTTCATTGTTTTCAAGCTTACTATTAGACTGTAAAATTACTGAAAATCAATGAAATATACAAATTTTCAAAGAACTATTTTGCCGCTAAATTCAATATTTTCCAACACGAATTTTTATGTGATTTCAGGTGCTTTGGAATGATGATTCTTGGAACATCAAACTGAACACCCTAACAAATAATTAACTACTAACAAATTAACCTTTAAGTACAAAAAATGAACGGAAAGCTAAACTTACGATTTCTACTTGTCTTTCTTGTAGGAATCATGGTGTCTCTCAACGTTTCAGCCCAAGACATCACAGTCAAGGGACACGTGAAGGACACAGCGGGTGAACCAATCATGCTGGGTACTGTTGTTCAGAAAGGAACTTCGAACGGTACGACCACAGACTTGAACGGTGACTTCACCCTGAAAGTGCCAAGAGGTGCAACACTCGTATTCTCCTACGTGGGCTATCAAACCCAGGAAGTGAGTGCCGCTCCAACTGTAAACGTCATTCTTCGCGAAGACAGCAAATTGCTCGATGAGACAATGGTTGTGGGTTATGCGAAGGTAAAGAAATCGGATGCAACAGGTTCTGTTACAGCCATCAAGCCCGACGAAATGTCGAAGGGTATCACCACCAGTGTTCAGGACATGCTCGTGGGTAAGATTGCCGGTGTGAGCGTCATCTCCAGCGATGGTACTCCTGGCGGTGGTGCCTCCATCCGCATTCGTGGTGGTTCATCACTTTCTGCCAGCAACGACCCTCTCATCGTCATCGACGGTCTGGCCATGGACAACAATGGTGTGCAGGGACTTTCCAACCCACTCGCTATGGTGAATCCTGAGGATATCGAAAGCTTCACAGTGTTGAAGGATGCAAGTGCAACTGCCATCTACGGTAGCCGTGCCAGCAACGGTGTCATCATCATCACCACCAAGAAAGGTAAGGTGGGTTCGAAGATGCCAAAGATTAACTACACAGGTAACGTGAGCTTCGGTACCCCTCGAAAGACCTACGACGTGCTGTCAGGCGACCAGTATCGCAAGTACATCACTGAGACACTCGGCAAGGATGGTTCCGCTTTGGGTACAGCCAACACCGACTGGCAGGACGAACTCTACCGCACAGCAGTGGGTACCGACCATCAGGTGAGTGTCACAGGTGCTGTGAAGACTTTGCCTTATCGCGTGAGTGTCGGCTATACCAACAAGAACGGTATTGTGAAGAACTCCAATTTCCAGCGCTTCACTACCTCTTTGAACCTCACTCCTACATTCTTCGATGACCACTTGGCAGTGAACTTCACAGCTAAGTATATGCATGGTAAGAACAAGTATCCTGATGGAGGTGCATTTGGCAACGCCATTAGTGCTGACCCAACTCGCCCAGTCTATTTGGCAAGTGGCGATGCTGGCTACATGGAATTTGGCGGCTATTGGCAGAATCCACAGGCAGCAAGTTTCAACAATAAGGATTGGAAATATACTACCAACACCAACACTCCACAGAACCCTGTAGCTCTTATCAACAACAAGGATGACCAAGCTAAGTCGAATGTGGTGATTGGTAACATCGAATTCGACTATAAGATTCACGGTTTCGAAGACCTTCACATCCATGCCAACGTAGGCGGTGACTATTCCGAAGGTCGTCAGGAAACATGCATTTCTCCTTATTCTTATAGTAACAACTACTACGGCTACATTGGTGCAAGCCAGTCTTACAAGTACAATCTGCAAGGCAACATCTACGCACAGTATGCTCACAACTGGAACGACATCCACAACCTCGATGTCATGGCCGGTATGGAAGAGCAGCATTTCCACAGAAATACATATGACTTTGGTCAGGGAAATGAATGGTATAGCGAGGATGGCAAGAAACTCGATAGCCCAATCGCTTATTCACCAACTCTCCGCAGTGAGAAAGAACATATCTATACCAACACGTTGGTGAGCTACTTCGGTCGTTTGAACTACGGTTTGCTCAATCGCTACCTTCTCACCTACACCATGCGTTGGGATGGTTCCAGTCGCTTTGCCGACGGTCATAAGTGGGGCACATTCCCATCACTTGGCTTGGCATGGAAAATCAACGAAGAGAGCTTCCTGAAGGATGTCAATGCACTCGACGAACTGAAGCTCCGTCTTGGTTGGGGTATCACCGGACAGCAGAACATTGGTAACGACTTCTATTATTTGCGTCGCTATGTGATTTCCGACCAATACGCACAGTATCCACTTGGTAACGTGAATTACTACACCTATCGCCCTGAAATGTATAACGAGGACTTGAAGTGGGAATCCACCACCACGTGGAACGTCGGACTCGACTGGAGTTTCCTCAATGGACGCATCGACGGTTCCATTGACTGGTACTATCGCAAGACCAAGGACTTGATTTCCACCGTGAGCATTGCTTCTGGTTTGGGCTTTGGTAACTACAAGACTATCAATGTTGGTTCCCTCAAGAACACAGGTCTTGAATTCGCCATCAATGCACACCCAGTTGTCACTAAGGACTTCTCTTGGACAGTGAACTACAACGTCACTTATAACAAGAACGAGATTATCGAACTCACCAATGGTGCTGATTTCTTCCTCACAGGAAGTTCTATTGGAGCTGGTTTGAGCAACCAGGTACAGGTGAACAAGGTAGGCTATCCAGCAAACAGCTTCTACGTTTATCAGCAGGTGTATGACGTGAACGGAAGACCACTCGAAGGTGTGTTTGTTGACCGTAATGGCGATGGTATCATCAATGCCGATGATAAGTATGTTTATAAGAAGCCAGATGCTGACGTCACAATGGGTCTCACCAACAAGTTTATCTATAAGAACTGGGACTTCAGCTTCAGTCTCCGTGCAAGCTTCAACAACTACCTCTACTACGACTTCCTGTCGAACCATGCTAATGTGACCTACGCAGGACTCTTCACCAACAACGCTTTCTCTAACACCACTCAGGAGGCTATCGACCTAGGTTTCCAGGGTAAGACCGACTACTACATGAGCGACTATTTTGTTCGCAATGCTTCTTTCTTGCGCTGCGACAACATCACGCTCGGCTACTCCTTCAACCATCTCCTCGCTTCCGACTCCTTCAAGGGCTTAGGTGGACGTATCTATGGACTCGTTCAGAACCCATTTGTCATTACCAAGTACAAGGGACTCGATCCAGAGCGTACGCATGGCACAGGTGTTGATGGTGGTGTTTATCCACGTCCAACCACCTTTATGATTGGTCTTAGCCTTAATTTCTAATCAGGTTTCACGTTTCAAAAAATAGATAATTATGAAATTCAGATATTTCAAAAACATTATTCCTGTAGCTGTGGTTTCATTGCTTGTTGCTGGCGGAGTGTCCTCTTGTACGAAGGACCTCGACCAAAGCATCCAAGACCCTCAGACCAATACTGTGTTTGATGCTACAGGACTCCTTGCCAAGATTTACGCAAATCTTACCATTACAGGAACTGTGGGTGGTTCTGGTAATGCTGACATGTCGCAGTTCGACGAAGGTAACTCTTCCATGTATCGTCGTATATTCGAAGCCAATGAACTCTGCTCCGATGAATGTATTTGGACTTGGCAGGGCGATGCAGGTATTCCTGAGCTCACCAACATCAGTTGGAACTCTTCTCATGGCTATAATGAGTTGACTTACTATCGTCTCATGTACAACATCACTCTTTGCAATTACTATCTCGACCAGACAGAAGGCTCCACTGATGCACAGATGCTTCAGAACCGTGCCGAGGTGCGTTTCATTCGTGCTTTGCACTACTATTATTTTATCGACCTCTACGGATGTGCTCCTTACAAGCTCCACTACAACGACGAACTCCCTGAATATATTTCTCGCGGGGACTGCTTCAACTTTGTTGTCAGCGAGCTGAAGGATATCAATGGTGAGAATGCAGAGAGCAAGGAATTGCTGCTCGAGAATGCTAACAGTGCAGAGAACTACGGACGTGCTGACCGTGTGGCAGCTAACATGTTGCTGGCTCGTCTCTATCTCAATGCTAAAGTCTATACAGGCACTCCACAGTGGGCTACGGCACAGGCGTATGCTCAGAAAGTCATCGATAGCAGCTACAAGCTCTGCACCGAGTCGAAGAATGGTTTCTCCGCTTATCAGCAGCTCTTCATGGGCGACAACGGAGAGAACGCCAATGCACGTCAGGAAATCATCTTCCCTATCCGTTGCGATGGCGCTACCAGTCGTTCCTACGGTGGCTCTGTTTATACCATTGCTTCCACTACGGGTAATGGCACTCCTGACCAAGGTATTGCCAAGTCACAGTGGACTTGTAACCGTTCTCGTGAGGCGTTGGTAAAGAAGTTCTTCTCTTCGCTCAATGATGTACCTCTCACTTGCGATGTTGATGCTGTGATGAAGGCAGCAGGCGACGACCGTGCTCGCTTCTTCTCAGGATGGTCTGAAGAAAAGGGTGTGATAGCTAATGAACGCACCACCAGCACAGAGGAAAAGACCACCTTCAGCGCAGGTCTTGGCATCATGAAATGGACCAATTATTATTGCGACCCTAACAATGGTGCACCAAAGGATGTTTCTTACTCCGACACCGATGTTCCGCTTTTCCGTGTTGCTGAGGCTTACCTCACCCTCGCTGAAGCTACATTCCGTCTCGAAGGTCCATCCGCTCAGGTCGTTACCCTCATCAATGTGCTTCGCTCTCGTGCCCATACCACTCCGTTTGATGATGTGACCGAACTCGACATTTGCGACGAATGGTGCCGCGAGTTCTACTTCGAAGGCCGTCGTCGTTCCGACTTGATTCGTTTCGGCTACTTCACTTCTGGCGACTATCTTTGGGACTGGAAGGGTGGAGTTTACACAGGCACTGGTGTGAGCGATATCTACAACCTCTACCCAATTCCTGCCAACGAACTCAATGCGAATCACAACATGATTCAGAACAAGGGTTATTAATTTCAAAACATAATCTTCAGATAACATTATGAAAAAGATATTATATACATTGCTGATGCTTGTGGCAGTGGGCATGACTTTCAGCTCCTGCTCCGAGGATCGTGACAGCAATCCAACCTTCAATCCCAACGACGTGAAGAGCTTTACGCTCAATATGCCTGGGTATGCTCTCAATAATGCCTACGACCTTGAGCATTCCGACTATCTCGTGCTGACCACGTCGCAGCCCGACTATGGCATCCCTGTAGCTACCCTCTACACTGTGTGGGTAAGTATCGACAACGAGAACTTCGAGAATCTTGCCACCACTTCCACTGATGCCTACATCAACATCCCTGCCTCTGAGCTCAACGAAAAGATTCTCACCTTGGCAGGTGACAAGGACCTTTCGCAGCCTATTCCTCTCTACATTTATCTCACGGCTCATGTCTTTGGAAACGAGGAATTAGGACAGGCTAAATCCAACACCATCACCCTTCCAAATGTGCAGGCTTACGTTCCTGTTGTAGAGATTGCGCTTCCTCAACTCATGTACATCGTGGGTAGCTTCCCTGCTTCCGATGGCTGGAGCAAGTTTGTTCCGCTCAGTCAGGCATACAGTCAGGACGGCTTCTACTATGGCGTGGTTTATCTCCCTGCTGGTGCCGAGTTCAAAATCAATCAGGATGCTGGCTGGAAGGGCAACGACAAGGGCTATGGACAGATCACCATAACTGATGACGCAGATGCAGGACTCAGCAGTGCCGACGCATCCAACGATGCTGCCAACATCAAGGTGGCTAACGGTGGTTGGTACAACATAATCGTTAAGGGTAAGATTGCCAACGGTGCACTCCAGTACGAACTCATCACCCGCAAGGCTGTCGTCTATGTGGCATCTGGCAACCTCACAGGTCTCGATTGGGGCTTCCAGGATGGCTGGCAGCTCACAGCTCCTGCTAACGAAGGCGAATGGGTATCTCCTGCCTTCACAAACGGTGGAGAGTTGCGTCTCGCAGTTGATTGTGGTATTGACTGGTGGAAGACTGAGTTCACCATCAAGAACGATGGCACTCTCTTCTATCGCAATGTTGATATTCCTGCCAACTGGGCTGAAAATGTTGGTGAAGATTATTCTTACCAGGTGAATGCTGGTCAGAAGGCATACATCAATTTCACTCAAGGAACAGGACGTGTTGAATAAAAAAAGAGAAAAGTGAAGAAGGTAGAGAAAGGTAGAGCTGTAGAAAGGCTTCTTTCCTCTCTATTCCCCTCTATCCTTTCTATACCTTCTATCTCATTCTTAACAAATCAAATGAAAACGATTATGAAAAAGATATTTTTATATGGTGGAATCCTCTTGGCATCGTTCGCAGCAGTGTCGTGCAATGAGGAATACACAGACTGGGCAAACCCTCAGTCATACGCGCAAGGACCCGACTTCGAGCTCATCACGGCTGCTGCCAATCAGGTTGCCACTTCGGTCAACTACGCTACTGCTGAAGAGCCTACTGTCACCCTCCTCACCCAAAGCTATATCAAAGGAGTGAACGCAGGAACTCTCGTCTTTTCCGACCTCAAGATGAATGGCATCGATGTACCATGCCAGTCACAGGATGGCAATCTCGTCGTGGCGCTCAACGACATCAAGGATGCCTGCTATTCATTCTATAAATCCAAGGCTGCCGCTACTCGCCTCATGGAGTGTACTCTCAAGGCTTTCAGCGTTGACGATGAAGGTGTAGCTGTTCCTGCACAAACCACAGTCGATGCAGCAACTGTTGATAGCTTTGCCTTCAATTTCATCGCACCAGAATTGCCTGCTATTGCCTACGAAGACGCTTATTATTATATAGGTGGCTACAATGGCTGGAATCTTTCTGCTCCAACTCCAATGCAGAAGAATGAAGATGGCACTTTCTCTGTCGTTCTGAAAATTGGCAATTCCGAGTGGTTCTGCTTCGCACCACAATCAGCAGTTGATGCTCAGAATTGGGATGGCCTGCTTCGTGCTCAGTCCAATGGCGATACCTCCACATCTGGTTTCTTCAATGAAGACAGCAAGAGTGGTAATTCTTTCCAGTGCGAAACGGGTGGTACTTATAAGTTCACTATTTCTCCAAAGGATTGGACTTACTCCTATGTTCCTTATTCATCTTTCTATTTCGTAACAGGCTCTCCTAACGGCTGGACAACTGATAAGTTGAGTGCGTTCTATCCAGTGGATGATGATATTCAGCAGTACACCACGAACTGGACAGGTGCTTGGGACCTCAAGATTTGGTCTTCCGACAATGTCGGTAATTGGGACAATGCCATCGGTACTGTTGTTGATGGAGAAGGTGCAGCTGAAGGCACACTCATCACATCGGGTGCAAATGCATTCCAATCTCCAGAAGCTGGTTTCTACACTTTGTCTGTCAACGTGAACACTCTCGCTTACACTTGGACTAAACTCGAAAATCAGACTCCTACCGAATACACGAACATCTCTTTGGCTGGTGACTTCAATGGATGGGGTGACACAGAATTGGCACGTCAGAGCGAAGGCAACCTTCACAACTGGTTCATTCGTGGACTCGAGGTAACGGCAGGTGGCATTAAGTTCAAGGCAAATCTTGACTGGGGCACAAACTGGGGTTCAGATGTCAATATCGACCAAAAGTCATACGGCGTCGGTACTCAGGATGGTGCTAACATCAGTATTTCCGTTTTCGTCTTTCGTTTTTCGTTTTTCGTTTCGTTATCGTATCATCATTCTTCATTTTTCATTCTTCATTCTAACTCTTCATTTATGAAAAAACTTCTACTTCCTCTCCTTTTCTCTTGCGCACCTTTTCTTGGTCTTTCCGCACAGGGTTGGCAAGCCGACTATTCGGGCGTGATGTTGCAGGGATTCTATTGGGATAGCTTTTCCGATACTCGTTGGACAAAGCTCGAAAAACAGGCTGACGAACTCTCCACATACTTCGACCTCATTTGGATTCCTCAGTCGGGCTACTGCGGTGGTGGAAACAACATGGGCTATGCACCCCTCTACTATTTCGACCAGCACAGTTCATTTGGTTCTGAATCCGAACTGCGCAGCTTAATTACCACATTCAAGGCCAAGGGCACTGGCATCATTGCTGATGTCGTCATCAACCATCGCAGCAACGTGTCCAATTGGGTGGATTTTCCAAAGGAAACCTACAAAGGTGTCACCTATCAGATGCAATCCACCGACATTGTTCGCAACGACGATGATGGTGCTACACTCACTTGGGCAACCAGCAATGGCTATTCACTCTCATCCAACAACGACACGGGCGAAGGATGGAGCGGTATGCGTGACCTCGACCACAAGTCGGAGAATGTGAACAAATGTGTGAAGGCTTATCTCGATTACCTTCTCAACGACCTCGGCTACACAGGTTTCCGCTACGACATGGTGAAGGGTTTCAGTGCATCCTACACGGGTGAATACAATGCCACCGCCAAGCCACAGTTCTCCGTGGGTGAGTGCTGGGACAGTTCCTCCACCATCAAGAACTGGATTAACGGCACAAAGATGAATGGAGTGATTCAATCCGCAGCCTTCGACTTCCAGTTCCGCTATCGTGTGCGTGATGCCGTTCATCAGAACAACTGGCGACTCTTGGCAGGAAATTCCTCAGATGCTGGAGGCTATCCTCTCATCTATCAGAAAGACTACCAGCGCTATGCGGTAACCTTCGTTGAGAATCACGACACCGAGCGTCGCTCAGGCAGTGAGCAGGACCCACTCAAGGCTGACACCCTCGCTGCCAATGCCTTTATGCTCGCCATGCCTGGCACTCCATGCGTGTTCCTCAAGCATTGGCAGGCACAGAAATATCCTCTCAAGCGAATGATTTCCGCTCGTAAATTGGCGGGCATCACCAACCAAAGCACCTACGAGCAGAAAGCCTCTGAACAGCTCTATTATGCTGTTGCCACCCAAGGAACTCGTGGCACGCTCATCTGCGTCGTTGGAAAGACACCGAATGCTTATTCTGCTCCAGCTGGTTACACGTGCATCCTCTCAGGAGCCGACTATTGCTACTACATCTCCGATGCCCTCGTTCCTGAATGGAACACCATCGAACAGCGCATTCAGGCAGAGTACGAAGCCGAGCAGGGCGAATTCCAGCCACACACCGCCACCATCTATGTGCGCGACGAACTTAACTGGACTCGCATGAACTATTACATCTGGGACAGCAACGGCAATTCGCAGCTCAACGGCAATTGGCCAGGCAAGCAAATCACAGCCACAAAGGAAGTGAATGGCTACACCTGGTACTACCAGACCTTCAACATCAACTCCTCCGACTACTTCGTGAACGTGGTATTCTCCACCAACAATGGTAGTCCGCAGACAGTTGATGTCACTGAAGTGAATGAGGACAAGTACTTCGTCATCAAGTCCACGCAGTTGGGTGGCAAGTACATCGTCGAGGAAGACAGGGCATCCTCCATTGCTATCACATCCGACGACGCCACATCGCCCAGGCAATTCTTCACGCTGGATGGTCGTCCTATCTTGCATCCTACTGTTCCTGGCATTTATATTCTTCGTCAAGGCAATCAAACAAAGAAAATAAATATTAATCATTAAAAGAGTAACCGCTCCCTCCTCCCCATCTCTCCCCACCTCTTCCTATCTCTCCCCTCACAGGGAAGTTGGAGGGGGCTGGGAGTTGGAGGGGTCCAGAGGGTGAGGGGTGGTCCTTATTTTATGAAACAAATTCCTGATCAATCGTTTTGGAAACTCTGGAACATCAGTTTCGGTTTCTTTGGTGTGCAGATTGCATACGCCCTGCAGAGTGCAAACATCAGCCGCATCTTCTCCACGCTTGGAGCTGATCCACACAATCTGAGTTACTTTTGGATTCTCCCTCCACTCATGGGAATCATCGTGCAACCCATTATTGGTTCGTTGTCCGACCGCACATGGACACGTTTCGGCCGCCGCATCCCATACCTCTTTGTGGGAGCGCTCGTAGCCGTACTCGTCATGTGTCTCCTGCCAAATGCTGGTTCTTTTGGCATGAGCGTCGCCACGGCTATGGTATTCGGACTTGTCTCACTCATGTTTCTCGACACCTCCATTAATGTGGCAATGCAGCCATTCAAGATGATGGTGGGAGATATGGTCAACGAGAAGCAGAAAGGACTTGCCTACAGCATTCAGTCATTCCTCTGCAATGCAGGAAGCCTTGTCGGCTATCTTTTCCCATTCATCTTCGCTGCAATAGGTATCAGCAACACGGCTCCCGAAGGAGTCATCCCTGATTCCGTCATCTATTCGTTCTATATCGGTGCGGCCATCCTCATTCTTTGTGTGTTCTACACGACTGCAAAGGTGAAGGAATATCCGCCTGAACTCTACAACGAATACCATCCTATCAGTGAAGAGGAAAAGGCAGATGCCAAGAACTCACCAAATATGTTCCAACTGTTGTTGAAAGCTCCAAAGACCTTCTGGACGGTGGGACTCGTGCAGTTCTTCTGTTGGGCAGCCTTCATGTTCATGTGGACCTATACCAACGGAACAATTGCCCATAGTGCTTTCGACGCTCCAACCATGGAACGCGTGGTGGATGGTACCACCCGCATTGTTCTCGATGTGAAATCCACGCAGTATCAAGAAGCAGCCAACTGGGTGGGCATACTCTTCGCAGTTCAGGCCATCGGTTCCGTGCTTTGGGCCATCGTCATTCCATTGTTCAAGAGTCGTAAGTTCATCTACAGCCTCAGTCTTATCCTCGGTGGAATAGGTTTCATCTCCATCTATTTCCTCCACAACCAGTATGCACTCTTCGTTTCCTTCCTTCTTATCGGATGCGCTTGGGCTGCTATGTTAGCACTTCCATTCACCATCCTCACCAATTCGCTGAAGGGTGGACATGTGGGCACCTATCTCGGACTCTTCAACGGCACCATTTGCATTCCGCAGATTGTCGCGGCCTCCTTGGGTGGACTGGTTCTCAGTGCTTTCACTCATTCAGGACAACTCGCTCCCGAAGTTTTGATGCTCGTCTTTGCCGGTATCCTTCTCATCGTCGGTGCCTTCTGCGTATATATCATCAAGGAAAAATAGGATTGTGGATACACTCCAACAACGATTGTTCGTTTTTTTCTTTTCGAACATTCGTCATCCGTCACTGGACATTCGTCGTAATCGAAAACGAACGTCCAGTGTTTTCTTTTGTTAGATTTTTTTCGTTTTGCTTAGTTTTTTGTTTCTCTAAATCGTCCTTGTAAGGTAGGTTCTAAAAATTATGTCGGATTGATTTTTAAATTGATTTGACTGGATTTTTGTCAGTTTTTGAGGGCGCATAGCGAGCTATGTAACCGAAAAAAGTGGCAAAAAGACTTCAAATCAAACAAAAAGCAACCGAAATGAAATAAAATAAATTGGTAGAGAACTAAAAAACAGAATTTTTAGAACCTACCGTAAGTGTATGACAGAATTTGAAAAGATATACCGTCGGCATTATGCACAGATGTATCGTCTGGCAAGGGTGATGCTATATGACTCACAGGAGAGCAAAGATGTGGTAAGCGATGTCTTCGCCCAACTATTGCATCGTGGGCAGATGCCAGCGGAAGATAAGGTAGAAGCTTATCTCATGACTGCTGTGCGAAACCGTTGCTCTGATGTACTTAGTCATAAATCAGTGAGGGAACGAGTGGAAAAACTCTTCTTGCAGGAGTCTGTGCAAAACTCCATCTACTGCATGAATGACGACGACCGTTTGGAACGATTGATGCAATTTGTTGAAGCGGAATTGCCACCACTCAGTCGGCAGATTTTCAGGCTTCGTTTTCTGCGCGAGATGAGTTACGAAGAAGTGGCTCAGGCTGTAGGTGTGAGCAAGGTAACGGTTTATTATCACCTGTCGCATTCGCTAAAACGAATCCGAGAGCATTTCAAAATAGAAACTGTAAAACGATAAAGATAATGGAACACGAAGAAAAAATCCGTATCCTGCTTTCGATGCAGGAACATCCTGAACGATATTCGGATGAGCAAATTCAGCAAATGTTGGATGATGACTCGGAATTGGCTGAACTGTTAGAACAATTAGCATTGACGAAGCAAGCATTTGTGAAGCAGGAAGCGGATGAAGAGATCGTCCCCGTGGAAGAGGAATGGCGAAAATTCAGTGCAAGTCACGCTGAGGAACTGGACGCTATAGTCAGGGGTAACGAGAGTGGGGCAAAGACTGCTTTCATTCGACATCTAACGGGTATTATCCCAAGCAAGTTTGTCGCCAGTTTTGTTGGTGTATTGGTAACTGCCAGCCTGGCGTTTGCAGCTATCCACATTGTGCGCATGGCGAGTATCAATCGACAGGCAGTTCAGAAGGAACAGCATGTATCTTCCCATCCAAACGATATTTTGCCGACAGATACACTCAAGTCTGACACCGTGACAACGGCACAGTCCATCGTGTTCGACAATGTGCCATTAGAAAAGATGTTGGCTCAGATTGCGACTCAATACCAAAAAGGGGTGGAATTCAATAATGATGAAGCACGTCACCTCCGTCTCTATTTTGTGTGGAAACCGAATGAAGGACTTGAAGTCACGTTGCACAGACTGAACCTCTTTGAGAGCATAACAATTGAATTGAAGGACAACATGATAGTAGTGGAGTAGGACATGAGAAGTATCTTTTTCATCATTGTTTACTGTCTTGCATTGGCAGACCTTCGGGCACAGAAGATTACGCAAGAGTATAATAATGTGTCACTCAGCGAGGCTCTGCGTCAGCTGAATGAACAGACCGACGACTACACCATTAGTTTCCTCTACAACGAACTGGAGGAGTTCCGTATCACCACTTCCATCCACCGTAAGTCTGTTCCCGATGCCATCCGCCAAATGATAGGCTTCTATCCTATCCACATGACTGTTGAGAACAAAGAAATTGTTGTGGAGTGTGCACAGAAAACAACTATTCGTTACATCGGCAACATCATCGATGAGCAAGACCAGCCCGTAGCATACGCCAACGTTGCCCTGCTCTCACCTCAGGACTCCACGCTAATTACGGGTGGAGTGTCGAACGAGAGCGGGCTTTTTGTCATACCTTGCGAGCAAAAGCCCGTTCTCGCCCGCATTTCCTTCGTCGGCTACAAGACCGTTTACAGACAATGCAACAGCACCGAACTTGGAAAGATAAGGATGCAGCCAGAAACGCAGACGCTGAAGGGTGTGACGGTAAAAGGTCAACGATTGCTCTACACACCAACAGAAAGAGGATTGCAGGTTTCCGTTCAGGGAACACCGTTAGAACAATTTGGCTCCGTCTCGGAGATGCTTTCCCATTTGCCCCTCATGATGAGCAATGGCGAGATAGCAGGACATGGTAAGCCTGAAATCTACATCAATAACAAAAAGGTGCGCAATGAGGATGAATTAAATCGCCTACGTGCTGACGATATTTTGTCAGCTGAGATAATCACCAACCCTGGTGTAGAGTATGGGGCGGAAGTCACCTCCGTCATCCGTCTCAAGACCATCCGTAAGACGGGCGAAGGCTGGAGCGGCAACTTCTCCTCTGCCTACCGCCAAGGTAAGGAATATTATGCCAATGGTAATGCAGCCCTGAACTATCGCACCCGCAGAGGCATGGATTTCTTCGCTCGTGGGTATCTGACAAGCAATAACCAATACATCACCGCCACTGCCGCCGACCAACTACAGGCCTCCAGTACGTGGGACTTCAAGAAAGATGCAACCTATCTCAACCGCTACAACTACTACTTTGCCGACCTCGGCTGGAACTGGGAGATATCCGAAAAGCATTCTCTCGGACTGACCTACTCCGCCAACAACTACATCGTTGATGCGACAGGTAGTCAAGAAACCGATGAGCAGGTATGGCGCAACGGCCAATTCTTAGAAGCGGAGACCAACAAGACGGTCACTTCTTTAAAGCCTCGGATGGAGCATGCCGTAAATGCCTATTACGTCGGCAAAATCGGCAAGTGGCAACTTGACTTCAGTGCTGACTACTATAGTGGACATTCCGAGAGCGAGATGACGGGCGGAACTGTGGGCATGAAAGGTGTCAGCAGCAAGACGCAGACTAAGAACAACCTGTTGGCAGAGAAACTCGTCGTCACAGCACCAATCCCCACAGGTTCCCTGACCTTCGGCGAGGAAGCCGTCACTGTAGACCGTACCAGCGACTTCACACAGAGTGGTTTCTCTGCCGACAACAGCGTGCACCAACAGACCATGACGTGGTCGCTTTTCGTCAACTACGCCTTGCAGATGAAGAAGTTCGGCCTCAATGCCGGATTGCGCTGGCAGAACGAACACAACGACTATGAAACGAACGGCCGTAAAGATGCCGAACAAAGTCCCGACTACCATGTGCTCATCCCACGTCTTTCGTTCACCTACCGCACGGAGCAATGGACGCACACCTTCAGTTATCAGTCTACCCGCAACAATCCGCCTTATTCGATACTCAGCACAGCCATCCACTATCGTAGCAAATACGAGTACAGTACAGGTAATGCCTACCTCCAGCCACAGACAACACACAGTCTGTCGTGGACCTCGCAGTGGAAGTGGCTATACATCCAGTCTTACTACAAGTATATGCACAATGCTATAACTTCATTCCAGACGTCCTACGACGATGTAAACCACCCAGGCGTAGTCATCATGGACTACCGTAACATTCCTAAGATGCAGGACTATGGCATTGTGCTCAGTTTCAGCCCCAAGGTACGAATCTGGCAAATGAATTATACGGCGAGGTTCTTCTACAACAATATAGACTATGAGGCGATGGGTATCACCCATACTTGGAATGGTATGATTAGCGAGCTCACCCTCGACAATACATTCTCGTTTCCGAAAGACTGGCTGCTGAACATTCAAGGCTACATCAAGCCCGCTCATGAAACAGGCTGCTCGCAGCGCGAAACCTTAGGTGATATCAATCTGCGGCTAAGTCGCCAGTTCCTCAAAGATAAGAGCCTCAGTGTAGCAATCCTTGTCAACGACATCTTCCATACCCGTTATACAGAGATGACGGCCTACGGAGGTATCAATGTCCGTACACAATTCCGCGAATACCGTGACTCCCGTCGCATCGGCATCGATCTCTCGTGGAAATTCAACGCCACCAAGAGCCGCTACAAAGGTAGTCACGCCGGACAAAGCGAACGCAACCGATTATAGTATAAAGAAGAAATCAGACATTGAGAAGAACTCTAAGGCTGTAGATACATTGCGAATGGGATGCCTGGTTCTGTCGTCCCTTCAGGACTTGCCAATCCCTACATTGAAATAAAAGTTGTCCAGCCTTCTTCTTTACAGCACTTGAATGACTTCACAATCAATTTTACCGGACAACATTGTTTTTTGTGCTCCCAATGGCGCTAAAGTAGCGTCCCATAGTTGTTCGAGTGCCGTCCCATAGTTGCATGAGTGTTGTCCCATAGTTGTGTGAGTACTGTCCCAATGGCGATTCCGAATTATTGGTACCCAGTGAAATTGGGAAATGATGACACTGGAACAAAATATTGCTTTTGATGCAGCACTTCTTTGATTTAACTAGTTGCGCGAAGGTTCGTTGTCGATTCATCGAAGGCTCGGCGTTGCGATGGCGAAGGTTCGCCGTGTCAACATTGAGGGCTCGGCAATTTAGTTGAATCGAAGAAATGATTGGCTTACGTCGAACAGAAGTTTCAGTACAATCAATGAAGAGCACCAGAATTTACGTCTTTGTTACTCATTCATGGTTCTGTTACGGGACATCGCTTAGTTATACTTTTTGAACACAAATAAAAAAACGGAGAGGCTCTGTGTGAGTCTCTCCGCATGTAGTTTTAGTCCTTTTGAAAAGGAAGATAGGATGACGAATCCTGTTGTTATGGACGCTGGCCACCTCCGAATCCGCCTCCGAATCCTCCTCTGCGGCTGCG
>CADBXS010000101.1 GCA_902798705.1 uncultured Bacteroidales bacterium | reverse complement strand
ATCTTCACGTTCTTGGCGTTCCTGATGGTCATCGGCTACATGGACATTCTGAAGCTCATCATTGGCAAGAGCTACCGTGAGGCTATCGGTACGATTCCAATCGTGATGGCTGCGGAAATCATGATGGGTGTGTATTTCAACCTCTCGTTCTGGTACAAGCTCATCGACAAGACCATTTGGGGTGCGTGGTTCTCACTGGCTGGTTGCGTGGTGCTGATTGCCGTGAACATCATCTTCATTCCGAAGATTGGCTACTGGGCATGTGCCTGGGGCGGTTTTGCGGGTTATCTCACGAGTATGGTTCTCAGCTATTTTGTGGGACAGAAGAAGAACCCTATCGACTATCCGCTGAAGGACATCGGCGCTTACTTGCTGCTCACGGGTGTGCTGTTCGCCGTGATGGAAATGCTGCCAGCTGAATGGCCTGCCATTGCTCGCATCGGCATTAACACGGTGCTCATCGGCATTTTCCTTGCTTACATCGTGAAGAAGGACCTGCCGCTGAAGAGCCTGCCTTACGTGGGAAAGTATTTTAAATGAAGAAGGGCTTCGGCTAAACCGAAGCTTACTGAGAACGAAAAAGGAAGGATTAAAATAAAAACTATAAAGAATAAAAATGAAACGACTATTTCTTAGTGTCATTGCAATGCTGACACTTATGGGTGCTCGCGCTGATGAGGGTATGTGGATGATATCGAATCTTTCGGCAAAGACTGATTCCATCCTGCATTCGATGGGAATCGAACTGACGCACGACCAGATTTTCAGTACGGAACATCCTGCGCTCAACAACGTCATTGTGCAGTTTGGAGGTTTCTGTTCGGGTTCTGTTGTCAGTCCAGACGGATTGGTATTCACCAACCACCACTGTGGCTATGGTTCCATTCAGGACCACTCCACCACAGAGCACGACTACTTGAAAAACGGCTTCTTCGCCAAGAAACTGAAGGACGAACTGCCTAACGAGGACCTGTATGTGGATTTCCATCTCAACACTTACGACGTGACGGACAAACTGTTGGCAGCCACTACGCCCGACATGGACGACATACAGCGTATGCTCACCATCGACTCCGTTGCTACGGTTCTGCAAGAGGCCATTGAGGACTCGGTGAATGGCATCCACGGTGAGGTGGTACCTTATTACAAAGGCAGTAAATACTACATGTCGGTTTATCAGCGCTATAGCGACGTTCGTCTCGTGTTCGCTCCGCCTCAGTGCCTCGGCAAGCATGGTGGCGACACCGACAACTGGATGTGGCCTCGCCAGACTTGCGACTTCTCGGTGTTCCGCATCTATGCCGACAAGAACAACAAACCAGCCGAATACTCGAAGGACAACGTGCCTTACAAGCCCGTGCAGTATGCCCACATTTCGCTGCAAGGTTACCAGCCTGGCGACCTCTGCATGACGTTCGGTTATCCAGGCAACACGGACCGCTACCTCTCGAGCTACGGCATCGAGAACACGATGCGCACGGTGAACGACAACCGCATTCAGGTGCGTGGCGTGAAGCAAGCCATCATGACCGAAGCGATGAACTCGTCGGATGCTCTCCGCATCATGTATTCATCGAAGTATGCACAGAGTTCGAACTATTGGAAGTTCTCCATCGGTCAGAACAAAGCATTGCAGGAACTCGGTGTGATTGCCGAAAAGCAGGCACTGGAAGCTGAAATCATGGAATGGGCGAAGCAGAAACCCGAGGAGAGAGGTAAATACATCGGCATCCTCGACTCGCTGAAGGAGGAATATGCGCGTGACTTCCAGCGTGATTTCACCATGAATCTCTGGCAGGAAAGTTTCTGGAGCGGAAGCGACATCATCGGTTTTGCCATCAAGCAAATGTTTGGTATGTCTCAAGGCAAGAACCTCGACTTTAAGAAGGACGTTGAGAAGTCGTTCAAGGACATCGACATCAACACCGACAAGAAGATTTTCGCTGCACTTGCCAAGAATTTTGTGGAGCACCTGCCCGACACGACCTTCATGCCTGAATACTACATGGTGGTGGATTCGCTCTTCCACGGCGACTACAATGCCTACGCGGATTTCCTCTTTGGCAATTCCGTCTTCACTCGTCCTGCCGATCTGGCACAAGTGGAGAGCCTTTCCGAAGTGAGCGAAGACCCTATCTTCATGCAAGCCATCGACCTCGTCACCTTGCTCTACAAGATGTATCATTCTTCCTCCCAGATTGACCATTTCGAGCAACTCCTTGGCGATGCACTCCGCGAGATGAATCGCGACAAGGAATACTATCCAGACGCCAACTTCACGCTCCGCATGAGCTACGGCATCGTGGAAGGTTATTCGCCTTCGAAAGACCTCACCTACGAGTGCTTTACTCCATCGCAGTCCATCATCGACAAGTTCGAGAAGCAGGGAAGCAACCCCGACTACGAACTCATCCCTGAAGTGTATGCTTGGCTCAAGAAGGGCGACTTCGGCAAAAGATACCTCGACAGCAAGAGCAACGACCTGCAACTCTGTTTCCTCACAAACAACGACATCACGGGTGGCAACTCAGGCTCGGGCATGTACGACAAGAAGGGCCGCCTCATCGGTCTTGCGTTCGACGGCAACTGGGAGGCTATGTCGAGCGACCTGAAATTCGACACCAAGCTCCAGCGCTGCATCGGCGTTGACATCCGCTATGTACTCTCCGTCATCGAGAAATACGGAAAAGCAAAGCGCCTTATCAAGGAACTGACACTGGAATAATATAAAATGAAGAGGGAAGAATCCGTTTTTTCCACTCTTCTTTCATCATTCTTAATTCTTCATTCATCATTTTTCATTCAAAAACTATGCCATACGACAAAAACGAACGAGACGACGTTCACAGAATCAACCCTCGTCCAGTAGGAGAACAAGAACAGGATTCTTCTCAGCAGAACCAAAGCTACCAACAGCAAAGTTATCAAGAGCAGAACTATCAGCAACAAGGCTATCAACAGCAGAACTACCAGCAGCAGAACGATAGCTATGTAGCACCGCCAAGCAGCAACTTGGTGTGGGCCATCCTCTCCACCCTTTTCTGCTGTTTGCCTTTCGGCATTGTATCCATCGTCTATGCTTCCAAAGTGGAATCCTTCTGGAGCATAGGACAGAGAGAAGCCGCTTACGACGCTTCCAACAAAGCAAAGAAATGGGCTATTTGGGCTGCGCTCAGTGCTGTGATTCTTTGGATTGTTTACATCTTCATCTTTATTTTTCTGGGAGTTACTGCATCAACCATCGACAACGCTAATATCTATTAATTATCAGTTTTTGAAAATACGTCGAAACATCCCACGAATATTGATTCCTGTTGCCATCCTGGTGGCAGGAATCTTTTATTATGTCGTGAACCCAACCACGGCTTCTCTCTTCATTCCCAAATGCGTGTGGCGACTGCTGACGGGGACACAATGTCCTGCTTGTGGATTCCAACGAGCCGTTCATTCCGTGCTACACGGTCATTTTGTCGAAGCGCTGTCCTATAACTATTTCTTCATTCTCTCCATTCCGTTCTTCCTGCTCGTCCTCCTTTCCGACCGCATTCTTCCGAGCAACAACTCCCTCCGTCGCTTCACCCACCATCGCTACACTCTCTACACCTACATATTCCTTTTCTTCGCATGGTGGATTCTCAGAAATGTGTGGAATATGTAAGAACAAGCGAGGGCTTTACCATCTGTGTGGTAAAGCCCTCGCTTTTGTTATCATTTTCGTAAGTATCAATGCAAAATCTTCTTCCCGTTTTGGATAAAGATGCCTTTGCGGTTCTGGATGGATGAAAGCTTTCGGCCTTGCAAGTCGTAGTATTCAGAAGAAGAGGCAGACGTTGCCTGCGGCGTGCTGATGGCTGTGGCATCGCCACTTGCCTGAATACCGATTTCAGCAGCCGATGTCCATGCTCTGCCATTGATTTCCGACTTGGCCACAAACTTCAGATAGCGTCCCACGGTGGCGGTCTTCAGTGGAGCAATCTGCAGGGCGGTGGTGTTCTTGAACTCTCCCGAAACCACAGGGCTTCCCCATGTCTCGCCATCAGTGCTCAGATACACCTCGTATGCCTTCACCATACCATTCTGGTTGCCGTCCTGTCGAGACAGATACGTGAAAGCAGTCACCCAGTAAGGCTTCAGCATATCAACAATCAGCGTGTGAGGACAAGTTGGTTCTGAGCCCTGGTATTCCGTGTGCCAGAACGTGTTGGTGTTGCCATCGAAGGCCAGGCGAGCTTCGTTGCCACCATGCTGACTATCCACACTCACCAGTTTCCAGCTGCTTCTGTTGATGAACATGTCGAAGTTGTAGCTCATCACAGGACTATCCATCATTCCATTCAGACTACAGTATGCCTTCACGGTGCACGCATCGTTGTGCAGCACAGTGCTGGTGTATTTCTGATAGTCTTCGCCATTGATGCTGTAGTAGATGGTGGCGTTCTTGGTCGGCGTACTCATCTTGATGCGCCCATTGGTCTGTCGCTCGCAGCTGACAGGCTGACAAACTGGCATGTCGGCGCGTGCCTCGTTGGCGGCTTTCACCTCGCTGGTCAGAGGGATGATGATGAAGCGGAAAGCTGTGTTTGCAGCTTTCAACTCATACTTCTCCATCACATCAGGTCCACAAGAAGCATTTCCCAATCCACGTGTCACTGCATCGAGCGACACCACTGCCGTCGTACAGGTCTTGAACTGATAGGTGTGTCTCGATCGGTTGTTGCGGTCGGTGTAATTGTCCTCTGGGCGGAAGTGAACGGCAGAGGCAGCCATCTGGTCGGGAGCTGCGAAGACCAAGCCGCAGCCCTCGTCGTTGGTCAGAGCCATCCAGCGCACCTCCTGCTTGGTGCCGTGTTCCTGAGGCAGGATGTAGTCCTCCTGCTGATTCGTCACCGTACTCTTGTAGATGGCAGGCAGACAAGCCTCCTTGCGGTCGCGGTAGCTGTCCCAAGGTCCACGGCCAAACCATTCGAGCTGTTCCATCGCTGCAGGCATCTCCAGGCGAAAACCTATCTTTGGCATGATGGCACCACTGTTCGATGGTCGGATGAACGAATTGACCATGATGGCACCGTCTGTACAAACGATGAAGCTGAGGTTCACGTCGAAGGTCGTACCGTTCTGCCCCGTGTAAATGCAGGCACAGTTCACGTTCACCGTCTTGCCGTCTTCGCTCTTGATAGCTTCTGACGACGTACCCTTCACGGTCAGTTTGCGCAGTCCCATGGCATCCCAACTGCTGGTCTGTCGTCCGTCGTTGTCAGTAGGCAGACGGAACACATTCAGCAACATTGGTTTGCTCAGCATCGACACACCGTCGTAGGAGTAGCTACTGAGTGTGCCTTGCACCTTACTGAATGTAGCCGAGAAACGCTTGCCCTTCACGGTGATGACCGTGGCGCCATCGTTCACCGACAGCTCTTCATCTTCGGCCACTCGCTTCGTCATGTCGTACATCGGCTTCTGCGCTTTCTTCACTTGCAGCTTTTCTTCTGCCACCACATAGCCCGCATCGGCCCACGGCTTGTTCTCGCGAAGCGTAGCGGTGAAGTAGATGAACGCCTCCTTGGCGGCATCCACAGCATTCAGGTCGGGCATGTCGATGGTCACAGCCACACTGTCGCCTGCAGCCACCTCATGGTCGATGGTGCCACTTGCCAGCACCGTGCCTTCCTCGTCCTCCACCACGTACTTCACGTCGTATTCGGCACTGCTGAGGAAAGCCATCTTGTTCTTCACGCGGAACTGCGATGGTTTTCCGCTGATGGCATGGAATTCCAAAGGCTGATAAATCTTCTTGGTGTTATACGACTTGGAAGTCAGCGAATGGTCGGGGCGCACGAGTCCGTTGATGCAGAAATTGCCGTCGTTTGGCGAATCGCCGAAGTCGCCGCCATAAGCCCAGTAGTCCTTGCCCGTGCTGCTCTTCGTCAGCAGTCCCTGGTCCTTGAAGTCCCAAATGAACTCACCCGTCAGGCAGGTGTATTTTTCATAGAGGTTGAACATATCGCGCACGTTGCCCATGGAGTTGCCCATGGAGTGCGAATTCTCGCATTGGATGTGCGGTTTCTGACCCGTCTTTCCCTGGCGCGAAGAACCAATCCACTCGATGGTCTCATAAGAGCCATACATCGTTGACGACACATCGGCATAGTCGCTGTTGCCCTCGTAGTGCGTCAGGCGTGTTTTGTCCAGCTGCTTGATGGCCTGCGACACATAGCGGAAATTCTCGCCATTGCCCGACTCATTGCCGAACGACCAAATGAAGATGCACACATGGTTGCGCATCCAGCGCACGTGGTTCTGAGAGCGCTCCACCATGGCATTGCGGAACTTCTGCACCGACGACAGCTTCTGGTTGGCATGGCATTCCACGTTGGCCTCCGCCAGCACATAGAATCCATACTTGTCGCAGAGGTCGTAGAACACAGGGTCGTTAGGATAATGCGAAGTGCGCACAGCATTGATGTTCAGGCGCTTCATCGTCTTGATGTCCTCCTCTATCTCCTCGTCGCTGATGGCACGTCCATCCACAGGCGAGAAGTCGTGGCGGTTCACACCATGGAACACCATGCGCCGTCCGTTGATGGTCAGCGCACCGTCCGAACGAATCTCCACCTCGCGGAATCCCACCTTGCCACCGCGTATGTCAACCGTCTTGCCCTGTGCATCCTTCAGCACCAGCACCAAGTCGTAAAGGTTAGGCGTTTCAGCACTCCAGAGGCGAGGCTTCTCCACATCCATGTCGAGGCTCATCTCCGCCTGCGCCTTGGCCGAAGCACTGGCAATGGTGGTTGCACCATCCTTGATGCGCACCTCCACCGTTCCGTCGGCCACGGCATCCACACCCGTCAGCGCCACCTTCACGTTTGCCTTCGCGTTCGTGTAGGTTCGGTCCAAGTCGGTCGTGAAGAAGTAGTCGCGAATCTGACTTTTCGGAGCAGCCCACAGGAAGCAGTGGCGCTGAATGCCTGTCAGTCGCCAGTAGTCCTGACATTCCAGGAACGAACCGCTTGTGAAGCGATACACCTGCAGTGCCATCGTGTTCTGTCCGTCCACAAGATAAGGTGTGATATTGAATTCCGAAGGCAAGTAGGAGTCCTCCGAATAGCCCACACGCTGTCCGTTCACCCACAGGTAATAGCCGTGGCCCACACCGTTGAAGCGCACATACACGTCGCGTCCAGCCCAGTCGGATGGCACGGTGAACGTGCGGCGATAGGTGCCCACAGGGTTCGGCATCGAACTGTTGTAGGTGAACCATCCCGGACGGTCAGCCATCACGCTGTAAGTCGTCTCATTGAAAGAGAACGGATAGGCCACGTTGCAATAGAGCGGCTTGTCCCACGACTTGTTGTGGCGCAGTCCCCACACCTGCCAACTGGAAGGCACGTCGATGTCGGTCCATGCAGCATCGTTATAGTCCTTGGCGCACACCGTCGTGGTAGCCTTAGTTGGTGCATTCACCCACTGGAACTTCCACTTGCCATCGAGCGACATGTAGTAAGGCGATGCCTTCAAGTCGTTCTTGCTCACATCCTCCTCCGAAGCCATCGGAATGGCCAAGGTGTGTGCAGTCTCGCGGTTCACACTCGTTATCGTCGGGTCGTCCCATTCCTTACCCGTCTGTGCCATCGCGCCAACACAGCCTATCAGCAAGGCAACGCCCGTCGTCATCATCTTTTTCATGCTATTCATCATTGCAAAAATGTTTTTGTTCAGGCCACAAAGATAGAGAGTTTCTCTCTATTTCCGTAACGCCAACCCCGTTTTTTTACATTTTGTCTCACAGATGGTTAATTATCTGATAGCGTAAATGTTTTTTCTAATGATAAGTCCGTAGGAATAAATCATCACGCAGAACCTTCAACTCCGCGTGACATAAAAACATCGACAGTGTACTGAATGTGCAACGCTTGAGGGGATTGACTGAACCTTTAATTCGACGAAAGACAACCGTTCTTTTGGATTGCTTGCACCGAGATAAAGGATTCAACTAGTTGCCGAAGGCTCGTCATCGTAACGGCGAACCTTCGGCGTCGCGACAACGAAGGCTCGCCATGTCAACGCCGAAGGCTCGGCGTTTCAGTTGAAACAAAGAAATGGTTCAATTCAATCAAAGGGAAACGCCAGTGCATTCAAAGCCTCACTGCTCGTTATTTCCATAACTCCTTAGAAATAATTTCACGCAGAAACCGCAGAGATACGCAGAAAAACAATAATGATTAAAGGTAGGTTCTAAAAATTATGTTTTTTAGTTTCCTACCAATTTATTTTATTTCATTTCGGTTGCTTTTTGTTTGATTTGAAGTCTTTTTGCCACTTTTGGCTACGCCGAGCTGAAGGTTCTCGGTTACATA
>CADBXS010000100.1:5657-14046 GCA_902798705.1 uncultured Bacteroidales bacterium | reverse complement strand
GCAGCGAAATCAGGTTTTCCACGCGTTCCTCGTTGCTCAGCGTGTAGTCCAAGTAAGGATATGCAGGCTTCGTTCCCTGCTGTGCAGCACTGTGACTAACTGTGGCTTTCACCGACAAAGCTCCCAAGGTGCGACCATTGGCATCAAGCAATTCCACACTGCGGAAAGTCTTGCCTTCGGAGGTAGCTGGCGAGAACACCACCATCACGCGAGCCTTGGCCCCTGGTTCGATGGCCTTGCCGTCGTAGCGAGCCTGAATGCAATCGCAAGTGCTCACGGTCTTGGCAATCGTAACGGGTTGCTTCGACTTGTTCTCTAATGTAAATGTGTGGCAAATGGCACCCAGCGAGGCATTCACCTGTCCGAAGTCCCATTCGTAGGCATCGAACACAACGGGCGACTGCTTACTCTTTTGCCCTGCCATCGGCAGCAGCGACAACAAACAGCACGCAAATGTCAAAAGGGTTTTCTTCATCTTTTTTCTTTTTCTTTGTAATTAGGTTTGTTTATCTTTATTTGTTGACACGTATCATTTCAAGTTGAGCAACAGCTGCTCTAATGCCTTTTGGCGTTCTGGCCACGTCTTGTAGTCGGAGGCGCGCAGTGTGTGAACCTTGCAGTCAGCCATGTTTCCGTTATTTTCACGAATCATCTTCAAGTCGTTGGTCGTCATGATGCAAGGCTTCATCTTGCCTTCAGCAGCCAAGCGGTCGGCAATGGCATTCGCACAACCCACCTTGAACCAGCTCTCCATCGTGTCGTTTTCGCCAGGGACCAATTGGATGAAGTTCAGCACAACGCCTTGCAGTGGGGCATGATACCACGCTTCTCCACCATTCAGATTGTACCACAAGTGTCCATGCTCCATCTCACCCATCGACGCGAAGTTGTAGCGCGAAGCAGGATTGCTGGCAATGCTATACTTGAATCCGCGGTCTGGCGACAGATACATATTGCTGGCGTCTGCCACACGCATTCCATCCACCACGAAGCAATACTTGAAAGTCTCCATCACGTTCTCCGTTAAACGAACACTCCACACACCTTCCTTGTCTTTCTTCATCTCCACTGGCTGTGGCAGCAACTCGCTCTCCAGCGTCACGCTCTTCGCGTTAGGTGCTTTCATGCGGAAGGTCACACCGCCCTGTGCGTCATATTCAGGCGAGATGATAGGCTTTGGGAACATCCTCGCCATCACACCTGGCGTAAACTGCTGTTCCTTACCCGTCTTCGCAGGAGCAGGCTGACCATTCTTCATCGCTTCCTCCGATGCTTCAGGATTGAAGAGCAGGCGCATTGTCTTGTCGAGGAAATACTTGGCGTTCATCCATGTGTGGCCATATTTGTCGTTCGTAAATTCCTTTACTGAACGGATGCCCTTCTGGTCAAGGAATGCCATATAGTCGCGAGCGTTGCCGTAGAGGAAATCATCCGTTCCAACGCCCAACCAGAACAAATGCAATTTACTGTTCGTATCGGCTGCATTGTCATACACATTTGGAATATCCGTCGAGGTAAAAGAACTATAGGAACAGAGGTAAGAGAACTTGTCCAAGTTGCGCAAACCGCACGACAGTCCCTGATTGCCTCCGCGCGAGAAACCACCAATGGCACGATGGTCGCGGTCGTTCACCGTGCGATAATTCTTCTCCACGAATGGCATCAAGTCGTTCACCAAGTCCTGACTGAACACATCGCCGCCGAAGTTCGTCATCGGAACCTTCGACATATCAGGTGTCGTTGGCAACAGCTTGTAAGGATTGCCGTAAGGCAGCACGATAATCATGTCCTTCGCCTTCCCCTCAGCAATCAGATTATCCAGAATGTAGTTCATGCGTCCCACCTTATAATATACCTCCTCCGTGTCGGTGGTACCACTAATCAGGTAGAACACAGGATATTTCGTCTCCCAGTTCTGCCAATAGGAAGCAGGCAGATAGACCAGCGCATGGTTCGTGGCACCCAGACTCTTCGAGTAGTAGCTCACATACTCCACACTGCCATGAGGCACATTTCGGATGTCGTGAATCAGTCCTCCCTTACGGTTCGGAATCTCCAGCAGGCTGTTCTTGAAACCCTCGTTTGGAAAATACAGCTCACACTGCGGGTCCATAATACTCACACCATCCACCACGAAGCAATAAGGATACATGTCGGGGGCAGCAGGACCGAGCGTCACGCTCCACACACCCGTCTGGGCATTGCGTTCCATCTTCTGTCGCCCCGCAAACTGAACATCCACCATCACCTCCTTTGCATTGTCGTTCTTGTACTGAAACGTCACCGTACCATCATCATTGCAGATGGTCGATGGCAGTTGTGCAAAAGCCTGCACCGACGAAACCATCAGAATACTTGCAACAAGCATCCTCACACTTCGTCCAAATAGTAGGTTCGAAATGGTTTTCATACTGATATGATTTAAATGATGAACAAATAGTAATCTCCGTCAGCAACCGTTTCACGAACTAATTGCCCATGCAAAAATAAATCTTTTTAACGATTCCGCCAAAAGATTTGCAGGTTTTATTTTCATTTGTTAAGACACAAATGATTCTCAAGTCTATCAGAACAACATCCAACAAGAACCATTCAGCCAAACAGACTACTCCGTTACTTCCTCATCCGTTACGCGTAACATATAGAGTTCACCCGTCGTATAAGTGCCATTCTTATCCTCATACTTGTCATCGCCAATCTTCTTGAACGAGCCAGCATCTATCCCCCGCAGCATACATCCATTGTAAAACACATGGCAAGAGTCGCGCAACCAATCCTCATCATATTCACCCAAATAGTATTTATTGTCTTCCTCGATAAAGTATTCAGCCGTAGCAACATCAATGTAGTGAGAAACAGGAACATATCGAGAAGTTCTTTCCCTTTCAAACAAACAACGCCAATATACATGGTCCTTATCCTTTGGAACACCAGTCTTCGACATCGTAAAACTGGCAACATCCACACCCCTCACACGCTCACTATGACACCACACATGTCTGTCATCCTTTGCAAACTCTTTGCTGAGAACCACCATAGAGTCCGCATTCGCACCTTTAAGATAGTCAATATAGGACTCTGTCATCAACTCTGTATCGTAAGTATGGAACACACCTTTATTATTGATACGATAACCATCAACATCAGGACGAATACGTTCACCATACAACTCACGATAGTATTTCCGCTCAGAAGACAACAAAACCAAGATACCAATACCTATCGCACAAAACACAACATGAACAACCATTTTCCCCAACGTAGCACCCTCACCTTTCGCCCATTCCAGCACCGAAGCCCAAAGAGCAAACATATAGCTCAAAGACCAGACATAGCAAGCATAGTTGCGATAATCATGTTCCCAACTCAATCGATGGTAAAAAACATAAATGATTGTCAAGATAAAAGAAACGGTAATCAGCGCAAGCGTTCGTTCTGAAACCTTTTTCTTCCACAATTGATAAACCGAGTAAATGAAAATAAGATTGGATATCCACAGAACAAAATAAAGCGGAAACATCAGCAACATCAATGGAAAGCATACCACCCCCATTATCAAACAACTATATCCAGGCAAGTCTTCAGTTCCAGTCTCCACACCAATACCCGTATGCATCGGAAGCGAAATAACATACAAGATGATACTCACCAAGCAAAGCATACGAGCATAATCCCTATTCACAATAGTCAACTTCACAAATCTGAACAAACCTTTCATACACTAAAACTTTGCGGCAAAATTACATTTTTTTCTATTGATGTCGCGATAAAAACGGACTTTATGTTGCAGAATTAAGTATTTCTACATTTTCTTTCAACTTTTTATTGATTAGTTCCCCAAAAACTTTGTATCTTTGCCCTTGCAACCATTCTCATGCAGAATGGAAGCAGACATATTGGCATATTGAATATACGTATTCAATTCTGATGGTTCTAAATTCAAAATAGTCCGACCAGACACACAACTGAACCTGAGGATGAGGATACGCCTACTCGTTAGGCGTACCCTTTCCTTTCATTTCAGTTGGAGGGTTAAATCTTTGGTCGGACGCTACCTGAATTTAGGGATGATTTGGAAAGTGGTACGCTTTCTTTATGCCCTGACATACGGAAAACAACTAACGTTCATTAGATTTCATAAAGCGTCCGACCACCATGCAAACAAATCTAACAGGGGAGAACTCTATTCCTACCCCACCTAACTACGGCATCAACGAAGTGCTTGCCGAAATCCGACAGAAGTCACTCAGCGAACGAGAGAAAGGACAGGATTTCGAGCGATTGATGAAACTTTGGTTTCTCACCGACCCACGTTACAACAATCTGGAAAAAGTATGGCTTTGGGAAGAGTTCCCAGGGCGAAAGGACTTTGGAGGCACCGACCTCGGCATCGACCTTGTGGCTCGTACCGACACGGGCGACTACTGGGCAATTCAGTGCAAATGCTACGATGCCGATGCCACCATCGACAAGGGAAACGTAGATAGTTTCCTTGCCAACAGCATCCGTACTTTCATTGAGGACGAGACCATGCAAACCCGTCGTTTCTCCAACCTCATTTGGGTAGAAACGACTCGCCATCCGTGGGGACCGAACGCACAGAAAGCCATCACCAACCTCACCATTCCTTTCAACAAAATCAATCTCTACGAACTGGAGAGCAGTTCGGTGGATTGGTACAAACTGCGACAAGGACTCTACGGCAAAGAAGCCAAACTCAGCGGAAAGCAACCCATGGCACACCAGTTGCGAGCCATTGCTGCCACCTACAAGCACTTTGTGGAGGAAGGCAACGAGCGAGGCAAACTCATCATGGCTTGCGGAACAGGAAAGACATACACCTCCCTCAAGATTGTTGAGCAACTGACCGACAAGCATGGATTCATTCTGTTCCTCGTGCCAAGCATCGCTCTTTTGGGACAAACGCTGAACGCATGGATGAGCGACCGAACGGAACCTATGCGAGCCATCTGCAGTTGCTCGGATTCGAAAGTGGTACGAAAGGCACAAATCGAAGACGACTTGGATGCCAGCGTCATCGACTTGGCTGTGCCAGCCTCCACCAATGTGAAGACCGTACTGCGACAGTTACACACATACGAGAAGGAGGATGTGCGCATTGTCATCTTCTCCACCTATCAGAGCATCGACGTGGTGAGCGATGCACTCCATCAGTACGGACGCAACATCGACCTCTGCATTTGCGACGAAGCACACCGCACCACGGGTGTCAAGTTGAAAGACCGCGACGAATCGAACTTCACCAAGGTGCATAGCAACGACTGCATCCCAGCACATCGCCGACTCTACATGACCGCCACCCCTCGCCTCTACCGTGAGTCCGTAAAAGTGAAGGCTGCCGAGAACGACGACATCCTCTGCTCGATGGACGACGAGAGTATCTATGGCCAGGAATTCCATCGCCTCACCTTCAACGAAGCCGTGAGTCAGGGATTGCTTTGCGACTACAAGGTGCTGGTGCTCACCGTGAGCGAAGAGGACATTCCGCAAAGCATGGCAGACAACATCAAAGCGCAATACGCTGCTGCCTCCGAAAAGGACAAACCGAAGGAACTGCAATTCGACGATGCCACCAAACTCATTGGTTGCATCAATGGTCTGTCGAAACGAATCAAAGGCGACAACGGCGTGACTCGCGAACAAGACCCTGTGCTGATGCGTCGTGCCGTGGCATTCTGCCAGACCATCAACCCAAGCAAGAGCAACCCGAACTTCTCTTCCACTCAAATTGCCCATTACTTTGCGCAAGTGAGCGACGAGTACAAAAAGGACCTCTCGGAACACGAAGCCGAAAACGTGGTGAACATCAAGGCGCAGCACATCGACGGTTCGATGGATGCCGCCACCCGCAACGAGAAATTAGCTTGGTTGAAAGCCGATGCCTCCGACCCCAACGAGTGCCGAGTGCTCTGCAATGTGCGATGCCTCAGCGAAGGCGTCGATGTGCCTGCTCTCGATGCCGTCATCTTCCTTTCCCCTCGCAACAGCGAAGTGGAAGTGGTGCAGAGCGTGGGGCGCGTGATGCGAACCTTTGGCAAGAACACCGACAAGGAAAAGAAATACGGCTACATCATCATCCCTGTGATAGTGCCAAGCGACGTGACACCCGAACAGGCACTCAACGACAACGAGCGCTTCAAGGTGGTTTGGACCATCCTCAATGCTCTCCGAAGCCATGACGAGGCTTTCAATGCGCACGTCAACCAAATCAACCTCAACAAGAAGCGTCCCGACAAGATTGTGACAGGTGGTGTGCCTCGTAATTCTTACACGATTGGAAGCGATGCCTATTCCGTCCGTGCCGAAGATGCTGGCGCTGACGACGGTGCCGTTATACTCGACTCGACAGAAGTGGCTCGACAACTGGAACTGCGCTTCGGCACACTTCAGGATGGCATCTATGCCAAACTGGTGGAGAAAGTGGGCGACAAGCTCTATTGGGAGAATTGGGCGAAGTCGGTGGGAGAGATTGCTCGCAAGTTCATTGAGCGCATCACTCGCATGGTGAGAGACAACGACGAAGCAAGAAAACACTTCAACGAGTTCGTGCAAGGACTGAAGCGCAACATCAACCCAAGTGTAGATGAAGGACAAGTCATCGAAATGCTCGCTCAGCACATCATCATGCGCCCCGTGTTCGATGCCCTCTTCAGCGACTATCAGTTTGTGAACAACAACGCCGTGAGCAAGTCCATGCAGTTCATGCTCGACTTCCTTGCGACGGAAGGTTTCGAGATGGACACCGTCGTGCTCGACAAGTTCTATCAGTCGGTGCGTGTGAACGTGAGTAATATCGACAACTTGAAAGGCAAGCAAACCATCATCAAGAACCTCTACGAGAAATTCTTCAAGGGAGCCTTTCCGCTCACAGTGGAGAAACTCGGCATTGTTTATACCCCTGTGGAGTGTGTGGATTTCATCATCCATTCCGTGGAAGACATACTAAAAGCAGAGTTCAACACCTCCCTCACAGAAGAGAACGTGCATATCCTCGACCCATTCGTGGGTACAGGCACTTTCATCACCCGCTTGCTGCAAAGCGGACTCATCCGCAAAGAAGATATGCTCCGCAAGTACCGCAACGAGATTCATTGCAACGAAATCGTCCTGCTCGCCTACTACATTGCCGACGTAAATATCGAATCGGTCTATCACGACATCATGCATCCAGACACCTATCAAATGTACGATGGCATCTGCCTCACCGATACCTTCCAACTCAACGAGCATGGCGACAACGACATCTTCTCACAACTCTTCCCTGAGAACTCAAACCGAGTGTTAAAGCAGAAGAAAGCACCAGTGAGGGTAATTATTGGAAATCCGCCGTATTCAGTAGGGCAGAAATCTGCAAATGATGATGCACAAAATTTAAAGTATCCTCAACTTGACTCAAGAATTGCCGAAACTTACGCTGCCAAGAGCAACGCTACCAATAAAAATTCTCTTTATGATTCATACATCAAGGCTATAAGATGGGCTTCAGACAGAATATCACAATTGAAAGACGGTGGTATTGTTGCATTTATCAGTAATGGTGCATGGATTGACGGAAACGCACAAGATGGTATGCGCCAATGCTTACAAAATGAATTCACATCCATCTATGTACTCAACTTGAGAGGTAATCAACGTACTTCGGGTGAACTTTCTCGAAAAGAAGGTGGTAAAATATTTGGTTCTGGCTCACGTACCCCTATCACTATTACTTTCCTTGTCAAGAATCCAAAGAAAAAAGAAAAAGCTACTATTTACTATCATGACATAGGTGATTATCTTTCCCGCGAACAAAAACTCAAAATGGTTAAAGATTTTCACTCTATCAATCATATAAATTGGAATAAGATTAAGCCAAATGAAAAGAATGATTGGATTAATATGAGGGATGGTACTTTTGAAACACTAATTCCAATTACCCCTGATAAAAAATTCAATTTAAAGTCACACACCTTCTTTTGTATAAACTCTTTAGGTGTTGGTTCCAGTCGTGATACATGGGTATATAATTATAGTCTAAACTAAATAAAAAATAACATGTTAAGAACAGTTGATTTTTATAATTCACAAGTTGATGCTTATAGATCTGCTATCAAGGATAACCCAAAGTTATCTGTCTATGATTTTATGGACAAAGATGAAACAAAAATAAGCTGGTCAAGTAGTTTGGTTCCGAGATTGGAAAAAATGGAAAAAGCAAAATATGAACCAAATAGAATAATATTAGCTCTGTATCGCCCATTTATTTATTGCAATTTATACATGGGAGAAAAATTCATCCATCGAAGAGGGCAAAATGAGATTCTGTTTCCAAAAAACAACATTAATAACTATGTGATTTGCTTGAGCGGTATTGCATCTACAAAGGAAC
>CADBXS010000100.1:0-5602 GCA_902798705.1 uncultured Bacteroidales bacterium | reverse complement strand
CAAATAAGACACCAGATCTACACCTAATAGGCGACACACAAAGTTACCCTCTCTACTGGTACGAAGAAAACAAGAACAAGCAGAAGACATTATTTGATGACAACCCTGATGATGATTATATCCGTCACGATGGCATTACCGACTGGATTCTGAAGGAAGTACGTAGTCGCTATGGTGGGGCAAAGAATATCACGAAGGAAATGATTTTCTATTACGTGTATGGTTTGTTGCACTCGAAAGACTATCGCGAGCGTTTTGCTGCTGACCTGAAGAAGTCGCTGCCGAGGATTCCGATTGTTGAGAAGATTGAGGACTTCATGGCGTTCTACAAGGCAGGAAAGCAACTGGCAGACTTGCATCTGAACTACGAGACAGTGGCAGCCAGTCCTGACGTGGTGGTTCACATCACCAGCGCACAAAGGGCAGAGCAGGACGACTACAGCTATTTCCGAGTGGATCCGAAAATGAGATTCAAGAGCAAGGAAGACAAGAGCGTGATTATCTACAATGGCAATATCCGACTGGAGAACATCCCAAAGAAAGCCTACGACTACGTGGTGAATGGAAAGAGTGCCATTGAATGGATTGTGGAACGCTACTGCGTAAGTACGGACAAGAAGTCGCTCATCAAGAACGATGCCAACGATTGGGGACGTGAGCACGGCAAACCTCGCTATATCCTCGACCTCCTTCTCTCCGTCATCAACGTCAGTGTGCAAACGGTGGATATTGTCAACTCACTGCCAAAACTGAATTTTGACTAAAAAAATCCCTCCCATTCTCATTCAAGAGAGGTATTATTGATGTCAAACGGTTTTAGCAAGTCTTCTTCTCATTTCAGATGAAGTTTAGCAGCAGAAAGAATGTTTCCGTTATTTCCGTTCTTTCAGCGTGACAAAAAAATCTGCGTGCATCGGTGACATCAGTGGTTGAGAAAGACATCGCACATTCGTACAGTATTTTCTGATTTTTCATTACAAACTTTCCAAAACAACGAAAAAAACTTCATGGAAAAGTTTTCCGTATAAATGGAAAGGTTCTCCGTTTACACGGAAAAGCCTTCCGTATAAACGGAAAACCACTCCACGAAGTTTTGTACCCTTCGTTGATGTGTTTTGCTTGAAAGGCAGATGATTTCTGTAGCGAAAAATACTTTTTCTGCGTATGTCTGCGATTTCAGCGAGAAATAATATCTACGAACTTTTCATCAGAAAAATCAGTTTCATCAGATGAATCAAGACGAAGTCGATGTTTTTTATGTCACGCAGACATCGCTGAAATAACAGAAATAATTGATGAATAATACGTGTCAAAAAAACTGCGTATCTCTGATTTCAGCGAGACAAAAAAAATTTAGAATCATTGTCACGAATTTCTCTTGGGTTTCAATCGTTTCCCATGCAATAATGTTTTTGGATAAGCAGATTCTTAATTCTACATTCTTCATTCTTCATTTAAAATTACTACCTTTGCATCGGAAATGTCAATTTGCAAGCAAATAAGGGCTGCAAGGTAACAAAATAACAGACACGATGCGAATCACAATCAAAATTGGAAGTAATGTGCTGACACGCTCAGACGGCTCGCTGGACGTGACACGACTGTCGGCATTGGTGGACCAAATCGCTCTGCTCCGCCAGCACAACATCGAGGTGCTGATGGTGAGTTCGGGTGCCGTGGCATGCGGCAGAAGTGTGCTGCACAGCATGGAGAACCTGAAGACGAAGGACAATGTGGACGAGCGCCAGTTGTTCTCGGCTGTGGGACAGGCAAAGCTCATCGATCGCTACTATGAACTGTTTCGCGACCACCATATCCACGTGGGACAGGTGCTGACGATGAAGCAGAACTTCAGTACGCCCGACAGCTACAACACGCAGCAGAACTGCATGGAGGTGATGCTGGCCAACGGCGTGATACCTATCATCAACGAGAACGACACGGTATGTGTGACCGAGTTGATGTTCACGGATAACGACGAACTGTCGGGACTCGTTGCCCGCATGATGAATTGCGACCACCTCATCATCCTTTCGAACATCGACGGTATCTTCACGGGCAACCCTGAGGATGAGGGTTCGGAACTGATTCGGCGCGTGAAGAAGGGTGACGACATCAGTCGTTATATCCAAGCGAAGAAATCGAAGGCGGGACGCGGAGGAATGCAGTCGAAGTACAACATTGCCCGCGAGGTGAACGAGGCTGGCATTGAGGTCATCATTGCCAACGGCAAGCGAAACAACGTGCTCACCGACTTGCTCATCGACCACAAGGATATTCCTTGCACGGTGTTCGAAAACCATCAATGACAATCAATGACAATCTATCAAGGATTTAAAGGATTAAAAGGATCTTTTTAAGGACAAAGTACAATGTACAAAGAACAATGTACAATGTAATCCTTCAAATCCTTCAAATCCTTGACAAAAAATAATCTCTGATAAAAAAATCAGGGATTTAAAGGATTGAAAGGATTTTTTTAAGTACAATGTAATGAATGGAAACAATCCTTCAAATCCTTCAAATCCTTGACAAAAAAAATCTCTGATAAAAAATAATCTCTGATAAAAATCTCTGAAATGAAAGAACTCTTTGACGCAACACGTGAAGCCAGCATTCAGTTGGCACTCTTAGACACAGAAACCATCAACCAAGTGTTGAACGACGTGGCTGATGCTGCCATAGCACACACGGAAGAGATTCTCGCTTCCAACGCAAAGGACTTGGCTCGTATGGACGAGAAGAACCCGATGTACGACCGTCTGAAACTTACGCGCGAACGAATTGAGGGCATTGCTGCTGACACACGGAACGTGGCTACCCTACCCTCTCCATTAGGACGCGTGCTGAAACATGTGGTGCTGCCAAACGGTCTCGACCTGAAGCGTGTGAGTGTGCCGTTCGGCGTAATCGGTATTGTCTATGAGGCCCGTCCGAACGTCACCTTCGACGTGTTCTCGCTTTGCCTCAAGTCGGGCAATGCTTGTCTGCTGAAGGGTGGCAAGGATGCCGACGACTCGAACCGCTGCATCGTGAGCCTCATCAAGGAAGTTCTGAAGCAGCACCAGATAGACGAGAACGTCATCAACCTGCTACCTGCCACTCACGAGGCAACGGCTCAGTTGCTCCATGCGAACGGATGGGTGGATATGGTAATTCCTCGCGGTTCGAAACGACTTATCGACTTCGTGCGTCAAGAGGCTTCGGTGCCTGTCATTGAAACGGGTGCAGGCGTGTGTCATGCATACTTCGACAAGGACGGTGACTTGGAAAAGGGCATCCGAATCATCAACAACGCGAAGACTCGCCGAGTGAGTGTGTGCAATGCGCTCGACTGTACGCTTGTTCATATTGACCGCCTCAACGAACTGCCTCAGTTGCTGGCTCCACTACAGGAAAGCAACGTGCGCATCTATGCGGATGAAGTGAGTTTTGCAGTGCTGGAAGCAGGCGGTTATTCTCAATCTCTGCTGCATCATGCGAAGGAGGAGGACTACGGTACAGAGTTCCAAGACTATGCCATGGCACTGCGCATCGTGGACAACATGGACGAGGCTCTGCTCCACATCCGTCACCACGGGTCGGGACACAGCGAGTGTATCATCACTGAAAACGAGGAAACTATTTCGCGTTTCTTCGCTATGGTGGACGCTGCCTGTGTGTATGCCAATGCTCCAACATCTTTCACCGACGGCGCTCAGTTCGGTCTCGGTGCCGAAATCGGTATCTCGACACAGAAACTACATGCTCGCGGCCCGATGGCACTGGAGGAAATCACAACGTATAAGTGGGTAATTAGGGGGAATGGCCAGACCAGACCACGATGACACGGATTAGTCTGAAGGAACCACAGATTACACGGTTTGACACAGATTTAGTAACAATGAAAAAATAAGTTGGGACGATTTTAATCCATTCATTTGTTTTTTATATAACCACGAATTTCACTAATTAAACGAATTTTAGATGATTTTTTTTTCGAATGCTGAAGGTTCGTTAAATTCGAGTAATTCGTGGTTGAGAATAATCCCAAGTTATTTTTTAACGATTACAAATTCTGTGTCAATCCGTTCAATCTGTGGTTGAAAAAAACAGGGAAATCATTGTCGGAGGGAGAGAATCCAATCAGCAATGTCCTTCATCACATCGGGCGAAATCGTTGTCTCGATTTGCCCATACTCCTCGAAGAGTCCAGTACGGCAAGGTTGGAAGAGGTGGTTCAGACCATAGTATTCCTTGATGAGATGGCGGTCGTTCGGAGGAAGCAACTCGCGCAGCAATCCGAGGTTGTGTTTGGCATCGACCTGAAAATCCTTCGAGCCGTTGATTGCCATCACAGGACAGGTGATTTTACGGATACAAGGTGCTGGATCAAATTCCAAGAAGTAATCCATCCATGAACTATTGCCATATTGAGAACGAATGGATGCCAAAATCATATCCTCGCTCAACTGTTGGCGCTGTTGTTCCGCTGCTTCAAAACTGAGTTGTCCAGCTTCTTCTTGCAAACGAATGATACCCAATGCCTGATCCATGCTAACAGTCTTACCGTCGGTGGATGGTCCTGCCATACTCACAACAAAATCCACCTTACCCTCGCCTGCAAGGATGAAGGAAATGAGTCCACCTTCGCTATGTCCTAAGATGCCCACACGTCCGAACTCGCCTCTCTTCTGCATGTCGCGGAGACAGTCGAGCCATCCCTCGGCATCGCGTGCATTCACCTCTGTGGTATTGCCTTCCAAGCTACCTTGCGACTTGAACACGCCTCGGTCGTCGTAGCGCAAGGTGGCAATGCCTCGCTTGGCGAGATAATCGGCAAGTACGAGGAAAGGCTTGTGGTCGCAAATCTCTTCGTCGCGGTTTTCCTGTCCACTGCCCGACACCATCAGCACCACAGGCACCTGTGCTGGCTTGAGGGTGAAGCCATAGCCAAAGGGATAAGTGAGTGTGCCACCCAGCCATGCGCTGTCGTATTTGCTCATCACAGACACTTCCTTTGTCTGGTAAGGATAGGGTTCTTTTGGATTCTGCGGACGGGCTGGTTTTACCAGATCGCCAGCATGAAAAGTAAGTCCAAGGCTTTGTCCTCGCTGCTTGAAGATACCTGCGAGGGTGTTGCCATCATCCTGGATGGCGGCTTCGTACTTGGCACCGAGCACAGGCATGTCGATAAAGATGCTGTCGGCAGTGAGTCGGCTGATGACGGCTGGAATATCCGAAGCACCTTGGTTGGGACTGTCCCAAAGGCATTTCCTCGTGCCATCCTCAGCATTCACGAATCGGCACACCAAAGGCAAACCGACCATATCCAATTTGCCCGAATACTTATCTTGGAGGTTTTGTGCGTTCACCGCCATTGCAGACAGGAACACGCACAACATGAGAATCTGTTTTTTCATAATTGTTGATTTTGTTGGACAAAGATATGAATTATTCTTGGTGTTACAAACAAAAGCATGGTTTTTAGTAACGATAAAAATAAAAAGGGGATTGGCGCTTCCAATCGAGTAGGAGGAAAACGAAGTAGTTTTCTTCCTACTTTCGTTTTCCGACCTCTCACACCACCGTACATGCGGTTCCGCATACGGCGGTTCTTTAA
>CADBXS010000099.1:20474-21421 GCA_902798705.1 uncultured Bacteroidales bacterium | reverse complement strand
GTCTCTTGAAACGGCAGAGGAAGTGCTGTTCTACATTCTTTTTTCATTAGCAGTCACTTGCTAAATGGATAAAAATGTGTAACTTTGCAGCGTTTTCGAAAAATAACGTGTGTGATTGTTTTTCATACAGGTAAAAGGATTTGCAAATTTATAATATGACAGCAAAAGAAATACGCGAGTCTTTCAAGAAATTCTTTGAAAGCAAAGGACATGCCATTGTGCCAAGTGCACCAATGGTCATCAAGGACGACCCTACACTCATGTTCACCAACGCAGGAATGAACCAGTGGAAGGACATTATCTTAGGTACTACAGACCCTGAACCTCGTCGCCGTGCCGACACTCAGAAGTGTTTGCGAGTGAGCGGTAAGCACAACGACTTGGAAGAAGTGGGTCACGACACTTACCACCACACCATGTTCGAGATGCTCGGCAACTGGTCGTTTGGCGACTACTTCAAAGAAGGAGCCATCGACATGGCTTGGGAGTATCTGGTGGATGTGCTCAAGCTCAATCCAGAGGATTTGTATGTGACGGTGTTCGAGGGTTCTCCTGAAGAGAACATCGAGCGCGACAATGAGGCTGCTCAGTTCTGGTTGAAGCACGTGCCTGCTGACCACATCATCAATGGTAACAAGCACGACAACTTCTGGGAAATGGGTGACACGGGTCCTTGTGGTCCTTGTTCGGAAATACATCTCGATTCCCGTACTCCAGAGGAAAAGGCAAAGGTGCCTGGACGCGAACTCGTGAATAAGGACGACCCACAGGTGATTGAAATCTGGAACCTCGTCTTCATGCAGTTCAACCGCAAGGCTGATGGCAGTCTTGAAAAACTGGCCATGAACGTGATAGACACAGGTATGGGTTTCGAGCGTTTGGTTCGTGCTATGCAGGGCAAGCATTCCAACTACGACACCGACATTTTCCAGCCAATCATCAAGGTG
>CADBXS010000099.1:0-20415 GCA_902798705.1 uncultured Bacteroidales bacterium | reverse complement strand
GATGGTCAGTTGCCAAGCAATGCAAAGGCGGGTTATGTGATTCGTCGAATTCTGCGCCGCGCTGTTCGCTATGGTTACACTTTCCTCGGACAGAAGCAGGCGTTCATCTATAAGCTTGTGCCAACTCTCATCGGTGAAATGGGTGAGGCATTCCCAGAGCTACCTGCACAAAAGGAACTCATTATGAAGGTGATGAAGGAAGAGGAGGATTCTTTCCTTCGCACACTTGAAAACGGTATCAAGTTGCTCTCAGGCGTGATGGAGGAAACCAAGGCAGCCGGCAAGACAGAGATTGCTGGCGACAAGGCTTTCACATTGTTCGATACCTTCGGCTTCCCTCTCGACCTTACCGAACTGATTAGCAGAAGGACCGTGCTAGCAATGCAGCACAGGTGGAAACAGGCGACTGGGTGGTGCTTGCCGAAGGCGAGAGCCAGTTTGTGGGGTATGACTATACCGAATATTCTTGCCACATCCTCAAGTATCGTGAAGTGAAGGCAAAGAAGAGCACGGCATACGAAGTAGTGCTCGACACGACTCCTTTCTACGCTGAAATGGGTGGCGAAGTTGGCGACCAGGGTGTGCTCGTTAATGAGAACGAAACCATCAACGTGCTCGATGTGAAGAAGGAAAACAACCTCAGCATCCACATCGTTGATAAGTTGCCACAGCAGCCAGAGGCAGAATTCATGGCATGTGTTGATGTGGAGAAGCGTCGTGCTACGGAGGCTAACCACTCTTGTACGCACTTGCTCGACGAGGCACTGCGTCAAGTGCTCGGCACACATGTGGAGCAGAAGGGTTCGCTCGTCACTCCTGACTATCTGCGCTTCGACTTCTCTCACTTCGAGAAGGTGACTCCAGAGCAGATTCGTGAGGTTGAACACTTGGTGAACGAGAAGATTCGTCAGAACATTCCACTCACGGAATATCGCGACTATCCTATCGAAGAAGCAAAGAAACTTGGTGCCATCGCCCTCTTCGGTGAGAAGTATGGCGACAGGGTTCGCGTCGTTCAGTTTGGTACATCCGTTGAGTTCTGTGGTGGTTGCCACGTGAAGTCAACAGGTCAGATTGGTATGGTTCGCATCACTTCTGAGAGTTCCATCGCTGCCGGTGTTCGCCGTATTGAGGCTATCACAGGCAAGGCAGTGGAGACGATGCTCGACAAGTATCAGGACACTTTGATTCAGCTGCGCTCATTCTTCAACAATGCTCCCGACCTCGTTGGCACGATTCAAAAGTCGATTGAGGAAAATGCTGAATTGAAGAAGAAGGTGGAGGATTTCAAGGCAAAAGCTGCTCAGAATGTGAAAGCAGAACTTATCAAGAAAGCCGAGACCGTGAATGGAGTGAAAGTAATTTCAGCTGTCATTCCTGCTGACGCACAGGCCGCTAAGGACATCGCTTTCCAGCTTCGTGCTCAGTTCCCAGAGAGCATGATGGTTGCACTTGGTGCGGTAGGCGATGGAAAGCCAAGTCTGACCGTGGCATTCACCGACGACCTTGTGAAGGCAGGCAAGCACGCAGGTAAGATTATCCGTGAAGCTGCCAAACTCATTCAAGGCGGTGGCGGTGGTCAGCCTCACTTCGCTACAGCTGGTGGTAAGAACGTGGATGGCTTGAGAGATGCTGTCAACAAGGTTGTTGAATTGGCGGAACTGTAGTAAATGTAGAATGTAGAATGAAGAATAAGGATTGAATGATAATTCTTCTATCTACATTAATTAAATAAAGAAGCGGATTTGGACGATTCCAGATCCGCTTTCTTTCAATTAGGTAAGTTATTTTCGTTAGATAAAATGATGCACAATGTTGTGCATTAGTTCTCTTGTATTTTCTTGAATTTCGACCAGAAGTGTCCTCGCTTGTAGTTTGGCATGGCCCCTTGAGGAACGAAGAGCTTGATTTCGTCGTAATTGTCATTGAAGAAAGAGTCGAAGCTCAGTTTTGGTGGTTCCACAGCCAAAGAAGTGATTTTGCTCAGACCGAAGATGTCCTCGAAAGCCTCTCCTTCCACCTCCAGCAGTGAGGAAGGAAACTTGATGGACTTCAACGATTCGCATAGGCGGAAAGAGCGGGCACCGATGCGCACCACGCCTTCAGGAATATCCACAGTGCGAAGGTTCTTGCAACGTTCGAAGGCATGTGCCTGAATGGCCTTAATGGATTTTGGCAATTTCACCTTCTTCAGTGCATAACACTTGCGGAAGACGCGCTCAGGTATTTCGTCATCGGCTGTTACTGTCAAACTGACCATTTGCTGCTGCACATAGATGTCGCCACCCTTCACAATTCTCACATTCGTCATATCCAATTCGTGCAGCATGCCTTTGGTGTGAACACCTTTGTAATTGTAGCCTGCCATGTCGCGTAGGAGTCGGAAGTCTGTTCCATTGATGACTCCGCTGAGTGTGAGCGATGAAACTTTGTATTTGTCATTTTCGCTGATATAGTTTGAAAGTGTTCCGGCTTCTTTAACGTCAACTGTGAGAGACTTACCTGAATTGAAATGAGGAATGATATGTGAGAAGATTTCCATATATTTTAAGTGGCTTGTTTATATTTCGGTTTGCAAATATAAGAACTTTTTTCGTTTCAATATGTTTAATTATTGACTTATTTTTGCCCTGTTTGGAAAAACTACCATACTTTTTACAGAAAAGCACCATTTTCTCAAAGGGCGAAACTCATTCCTCCTCTTCGGCATCCACAATTTGGTTACTGCGCCAGTTCACGAAATGGACGGTGTGGGTGGCGCGAGTGATGGCTGTGTAGAGCCATCGGAAGTAGTCGGGCCCTAACATATCCTCCGTCATGTAACCTTGGTCGATGAAGGACGGCATAGGCATATTTCACCTGCAGTGCATTGAAGTAAGGGTCTTCCTTCAGTTTCTTCATGCGCTCCTTTTTCGTGGGAATGTCGGCATAGTCTTCCAGCACTCGGTTATAGAGCTGTTCTTGCTGCTCGTGAGTAAGGGCAGAGGCTTCCGAATGGAGCGTGTCGAGCAAGACAGTGGCTTCCACTTGCAGGTCGTCATAGTCGGGAAATTCCAGTTCGCAGTCGGCAAATCGAAAACCGTACATCTCTCGGATGTTTCTAACACGTCGCACTGTGGCGATGTCGCCATTGGCAATGAAGTCGCCATCCTTGTCCTCCAGCCAGTGGTAGTTGTTCTTGGCCACCATCAGCAAGTCACCCGACGACAATTCTTCTTCGCGTCCGAGGATTTGGTTGCGGATACCGTTGTTATAGACAATAGCGCGCTTGTTGCTGCGTGTCACCACCATCGTGTCGTCGAGTCCGTAGCGTGAATAGCAGGAACTGATGGCTTCGATGAGTTCATCGCCAGGCACATTCTTCACGTCGGCAAATCCCTTGAACTTGATACGAGGCAGGTCGTACACATTCTCCGTGTCAATCATTTCTCGCAGTCGGGTTGCGTTCCAGAGGATGCCCGATTCGCTTTTCTGACGAACAATCTGTGTGAGTGTTTCGCTTCGCACGGTCATGCCATAGCCTTGCAACATGCTGGGTTGAAGGGCAGGACTCTCACCTTCGCCCACAGGTGGCAACTGTGCGGTATCACCTACGAGAATGAGCCGACAACCTTGGTCGCCAGCATACACAAACTGGATAAGGTCGTCGAGTAGGGACGAGCGCAAGAAGGCTGAGTCGGCGGTGTCGCTAATCATCGATGCCTCGTCCACGATGAACAGCACATGGTGAAGCATATTGAAGTTGAGCGAGAAGATGGAGTCTTGGTCGATGGACTTCTGCCGGTAGATTCTCTTGTGAATGGTGAAGGCTGGATGGTTGGCATAGAGCGAAAACACTTTTGCAGCTCTGCCTGTGGGCGCCATGAGCACGCAAGGCAGTTTCTGTTCCTCCAACGTCTTAACCAGTGCGCCCAGAAGTGACGTTTTTCCAGTTCCTGCATAACCGCGAAGCAGGAAAATGTCGGTGGCATTGGGCGAGAAGACAAACTCAGCCAAAGAGTCCAACACTTTTTCTTGGTCTTGCGTTGGAGAATAACCAAAATTCAACAAAATTTGCTCCTTTAGGTAGTCTTTAATCATCTTTTTGTAAAAAAAACGCGAATGTAAGTACCGCTTTTCAAACCTTTTTATTATTTTTGCAACCGAATATTGTTTTATCACCTGAATCTAACCTTAAAAAGAGGCAGTGCGAACAATATTTTCAAGATTCAACTGCGAAATTACAAAATAAAAATAAAAAATACACAATGAAAAGACCAATTGTTAACGCTATTCTGTTAATTCTTACTCTTGGATTGGCATGGGCTTGCTACCAGAGTATTCACAGTGACATTGCTTTCGACGAAGTCAAGGCACAGAGAGAACAACTTGTAAAGAACCGCCTTTGGGAGATTCGCAGTGCTGAGGAACAATTCAAAATGGTGAACGGACATTTCTGCGGCACCATCGACTCGCTCATCGACTGGGTGAAGAACGAAAAGGCTATTGACCACGTGGTGAAGGAAGGTGAACTTTCTGACGACCAACTCGAAGCAGGTATGACCGAATCGCAGGCAGTACGCCAGGGACTCATCAAGCGTGATACTGTTTGGGTATCTGCTGCTGAGCGTCTCGGCATCGCTAATCCTGACTCCATGAGGTATGTTCCTGTAGGACGCGAAGGCGCACTCATCCAGCTCCGCAAGAAGGATGCTTTCAACCTCCGTGCTAACGAATGGGAAAACCTTGTTGAGTTCCGTGCTTCTCTCGATGACTATATGTATGGTGTTGACGACAAGCGTGTGAAGAACCTCAAGGCCGACCTCAAGAAGCTGAGCAAGAACAAGGCTGACCTCTTCGAAGACAATGCCGACGACGAAAAGGGCGAATGGTACGGTCTTCGCGTGGGTGACCTTCAGGATGCTGGCAACAAGATGGCAGGTAACTGGGAATAAACCTAAAACCCAAAACGTGAATGGTAAACAACCCAACAATCAATCATAAAAGTTTGTCCATCCGTATCAGTTCGGATGGACTTTCTTTTTGTGTCTATGCACCCGCAGAGCCGCAGCCTTATACTTATAAAATATATAAGGTGCGTCCTGTCATTTCCTTGGCTGCCAACCTCAAGGAAGCACTCTTGACGGAACCGATTCTGAAGGAACAGTATCAGCGTGTGAATGTGCTTATCAGCACAGCCGATTTCACCACCATCCCTGCTGCCGACTTCGACCGTGACCACATCGACGAGGTGTTCCACTTTGTGTTTCCTAAATCCGAGCAGACACGCATTTCCTACAATGTGCTCCGACGCTCAGGCATCGCCATCATCTTCGGACTCGACCGCAACGTCTATCAGCTCCTGCTCGACGATTTCCCTCGTGCACGATTCTATGCGTCGGCATCCACGTTGGTGGAGTTCTTCAGCGAGAAGAGCCTCATTGGTTCGGGCAAACGAATGTTCGTCTATCTCCACGACCACGAAATGAATCTTTACTGTTTCGACCAAGGCCAGATGCTCTTCATCAATTCCTTTCAAGTGCAAGGCATTGGCGACTGCCAGTATTTCATCATGAATGTGTGGAAGCAACTGGGGCTCGACCAAATCGACGATTCTCTCTGTGTGGTGGATGACAACGATTGGAGCCGTCCGCTCGTGGAGCAGATTCGCTATTTCGTCAAGAACGTATCCCTGATTGACCGAACGGAGGATTTCCGCAACACTATCACGCGCGGCCATCATCTCATTCCTTACGACTTGCAAACGCTCTTAGTTTGCGGATTCTAGAGCTTAAGTTAAAAGTTAATAGTTAAAAGTTTAAAGAGGTCTCCAGAGAAATAGACGAAATGTACTAAATTTTTATTTTCGTTTATTTTGTACGTTTCTTTAGGAGTTTTATTTTTTCATGCGTATTATTGGCGGAAAATACAAGCATAAGCGATTCGATGTGCCACATACCTTCAAGGCACGTCCTACGACGGACTTTGCCAAAGAAGGACTGTTCAACATCCTCACCAATGTCTATGTGGATTTCAGCGAGGAACCTACGGCACTCGACTTGTTTGGTGGCACGGGTTCCATCGGTTTGGAGTTCCTTTCGCGTGGCTGTCGGAAGGTGGTCAGCGTGGAGAAGGATTTCAAGCACTATCAGTTCTTGACGAAGGTGGCACGCGAGTTGGGCGACAAGAATTGGATACCCATCCATGCCGATGTCTTCAAGTTCATCCAAAGAACCTCCGAGAAGTATGACATCATCTTTGCCGACCCACCCTACGCCCTCGACAATCTGGCAGACATCCCCCGTTTGGTATTCGAAGCCGACATCCTTGTCCCCGATGGCATCTTCATTTTAGAGCACGGCAAGGACTACAGCTTCACCGATGCCCCTCATTTCATGGACCACCGCTCGTATGGTTCCGTCAATTTCAGCTTCTTTTCATTGGAACAGCAATAGAGCAATCATCCATACAATCATCACGACCATTCATGTTTTTTCAGAACGTTAATGGTCGTGTTTCATTTGTTCTTTTGCTTCTACCGATGTCCTGCTTTGCTTGAACTCGCGCTTTCCTTCGCTTTTACTGAACCTTTAGTTCGGTGTAAGCCAAATGTTGAGCCCTCGTTGTTGTTCAAGCGAGCCCTCGCTTGAACGCAGCCGAGGGCTCGCTTGAATGATAACGAGCCCTCGCTTATTTAGTTGAATCAAAGTAGAAGTTCAGTGAATCCCCTATAGCGCTTCAGTGAATCCCCATAAGCGCTTCAGTCAATCCCCTACAGCGTTTCTGTGAATCCCCATAAGCACTTCAGTCAATCCCCTACAGCGCTGCATAAAAAGCATTTCTTTGTTCCTCTGCCTCCATTCCCTATAGCTTGCGAAAGAACCTTAAACACTCCGCTTGCTCTGTTATTCAATTCGTTGCACCCACGTTACTTTTCCGTTTTTCAAATATTTGACACACCCTCCACGTTTTAGTAATGTACTTTAGAACAAATAGCCGAGACCCACACAGGCCGTGTTGCTGCGAGTCCAGAGCTCATTACGGGAACGAAGAACATAGTTGACAAACAGGGAAATGACGTGTTTGCCAACCGACATTTCGGCACCTACTCCACCGTAGAGGCCGACACCGCCCCAGCTGTCCGACTCAACAGGAAGGAGTGAACTCATTTCTTCCTGCTTTACACCGAGAAGCAGATTAAGGCTAACACCTGCGCGAATGAACGGACGGATTCGGCTATCGGGCAGGAAGCGCCAACCCGCACCCACCAGTGCCTCGGCATTGGCATATTTCATCTTTGCGTCGAATTCGTCCTTCCACGCATCAACCCTTACAACCACATCCCTCACTACCTTTTCCATGCCTGTCACATTCCAATAGCTCAACAGCACCTTCCCTTCCATGAAGAACGACTTACTGAAACGTGGTAAGGTGACATCGACCCCCACGCCTACCTGAGGCACGACTCCCTTCATGGTCAGGTCGTTGGCAAAATTGTAGATGCTCTTGTCAGGATGCACACGGGTGAAGCCCACGCCAGCGTCAAGAGCCAACCGGCACTTCAAGCCTGCGGCTGTATGTTCGTTGTAGCGAAATCCCTCCACGTCTGGCTCCATGAAGCGGTGCGTATCCATGAAATACGTGTGAATGGCATTCATCAGCTTCTTGGGTTTAAGCTGGCTTTGCTGCAACTGCTGCACAGCCTGCGGACTTGCTTGCAGCATCTGAATAGCACCAAGCAGGTTGGCTTGCTGCTCGCGCTTGCCAGCGGAGAGCACAGCATCGTTCATAACAGCCACCTTGCCCGAGGCATCCACCATGTAAAAGTAATTCACATTGCCCTCACGGTGGTGGAACAAGCTGATGTCGCCTTCCTGCACCAGATACTCTGCGAAGACGGTTTTCTCGCTGCCACCCACTGGAAAAGTGCGAGTCACGTAGCAGATGTTCTCGTTCTTCAGCTGATATTCCTTGATTTCTCCTGGCTTGTAGGACTGATAGGAGGTATGTCCATCTTCCTTGAAGAGACATTCGCGGCCATTCTTCGTATCGGAACGGTAGTCGATAGTTCCATGAATGGTGTCGTTTCCATTCGTAATGACAAATCCTCGCTGGGGATTGATCTGTGCTATGCTGGATGTTGCTGCCATTGTCAGGCACAAAAGAAGTAAATGCTTTTTCATCATCATATTCAATATAAGATTTCTGCCAAGAAGTGACACTCTTTATCATTATTATTTATGACAAATATTTTTCTTTTCAAAAAAACTGTTCGTCATTATTATCTAATACAGGCACTCAGATAGGAAAAACGATTCTATGAACATCATTTCTATTACTTATGAATTCCTGTACAATAGGTAATACTTTATTGAAATAAGCATCATAGGTACTTTTGTTGTATGTCGAGTCAAAAAGGTGAAGTTTGTTGTCCTCATATTCAAGCATTACTACGTCAGTTCGGGATAAAAAAGTCGTCTTGAAATTTGGTAATCTGAGATATTTTTAGTACCTTTATACGTGATTATCAGTTACTTATAAAGACATCTAAAAAGATTATCCCATGATTACCAATGACAAAGTTATAAAAATTTATTGTACTACGGATGAGTTTAGCAAGAAATTTGACGAAGAAATTGAAAAAATGCCCCTTCTCAGCTCAGATGGGAAGGCTCGTTATCGAAATGACGAGCCTTCGGCAACTAGTTGAATTCAAAGGAGAGGTTCAGTCAGTCCACAAATCTACTTCTGATAATCCTCTAAAGTGATTGGCTTGCGCCGAGCTAAAGGTTCAGTAAATCCCCTCATGTGCTGCTGTCAATCCTCGAAAGTACTGCATCAAAAGCATTTTGCGGACACCTAAAGTTTCATACAAACAAAGGAATCAACGAACCTTGTACAATTGTAAATGTGCATTCTCATCGTATGAAAAGAACCATTCTTTGGGATTTATACAACCTTCAAAATCCAAATGTCGAAATATTCTGTGCCATAGACTCAGAATTTTTGTGATTTCACTTGCAAATATAATTAATTGGTTTGATTAACTATTACATTATCGCTGAAAATTTCAAATTAATCCTTATTTCCTTCACTCCTTAGAAATTATCTCTACTTAATCAGTAACAAAACTAAAACAATATACATACCAATTCTGGTCCGTAACCTTCTCCCAATTAGATTTTGTTCTTTTCAATCCCTTTGTATATGTTTTTATGCGTTTCCTTTTTGATTCTATATAGGAACTTAATGGCAAAGTAGTACCTCTTACTTCTTTGATTTTTAAATTGGAGTTGAATAAAACAAAGAAAAAAACTCTATAGCTATAATCGTCATTGTAATTGGATTTATACCAATTCTTTTTTAGATACTCCTTAAGGTAATCGTCTCCATCCTTGAAACGAACTTGATTTAATTTTATTTCGAGCTGTTTCCCATCTTTTGTATTATAGACCATGATGGAATCGTTCATTGATGTATATATAGGCCCATACTCATCGTATATAATCTTGTTGTTTTGACTATATACGCTTAATGAGCACAATAAAACCAAAGAAAAAACTCCTACTATTCTTTTGTTAATTTTCATTGTTCTTTTATTTCTTGTCAGGCATCTTGTCGTAGAGGGCTTTCCACCATGTGTCGTCGCCTTTCAGCCATTTGGCAAACCATGCGAAGATGGTGTTTTGCCATTGCTTGCGCTTTTGGTAGTCGAGGATGTGGTGGTTCTGTCCATCCACTAAAACCATTGCCGTTTCTCTGCCGAGGAGCTTGAGGGCAGTGAACATCTGGATGCTTTCGCCAACAGGTACATTGGTGTCAACCGTACCATGAAGGAAGAGGAGCGGCGTGTGAATCTTGTCGGCATTGAAGAGCGGACTTTGTTCTACATAGAGATGCTTGTCCGTCCAAGGATAGGAATTAGCCATCGACACCTCGCTGTAGCTGTAGCCCCAATAACCTTCGCCCCAGTAGCTGGTATGGTCGCTGATGCCTGCGTGGGAAATGGCAGCAGCAAAGATGTCTGTCACCGTTTGCAGATACTGAGTCATGAAACCTCCATAGCTGGCACCGATACAACCAATCTTAGTGGCATCCACCCATGCGTGCTCCTTGCAGAACGTCTTGGTGGCACCGATGATGTCCTGAGCCACGCCTTCGCCTGCCGTGTTAACGTGGCGGGAAGAGAATTCCTGTCCGAATCCTGTTGCTCCACTTGGATTCACAACCAATACTACATAACCTTGAGCTGCGTATGCATGGTGAGGATAGCGACTTTCGAAGTTGCGACTTGTTGGTGAGCAACCACCATAGTAGTTCACAATCATAGGATAGTGCTTCGTCGCATCGAAATGAGGAGGTAGATAGTAACGGCAGCAAATCGTGTCGCCACGGTCATTCAGGTAGTTCCATGCTTGGCATTCTCCGAGTGTGATGCCTTGTAGGATGTCTTTGCTGAGGTCCTCAAAGAGGGCAGTCTTCAGTGTTTTCGTGTTGAGCGTGTAGATGCGGTCTGAGTTGGATGCGCCCTGTCCTTTCAGCATAAGCATCGAGGCAGAAGAAGCTACGTCGAAGTTCGTCACCAGTTCTTCTGGTACGTTCAGGCGCTGGATGTTGCCCGTCTTTGGATTCATGCGGAACAGGTTGATGCAGTCCTTGTCTTCAGCGTTGAAATAGATGTTCCCGTCGGCCTTGCACCACTTCACACTCGATACGCAGGGATTGAACTCTTTGGTCATCGGCTTCACCTGCCTCGTACGGATATCCATCAGATAAAGCTGCTTGTCAACCATGCTGGGCACCCTTCCTTCGGGTACCACATTGCCGATGCCTCCGAATGCCTCGGGCGAACCTTGCAGCAGCACTTGCTTTCCGTCGGGCGAGAACTGTGCGCCATCCATGAATCCGTCCTTCGTCACTAAGGTATCCACTTCGAAGCTGTCAGCATGGATGCGATAGAGCGAATAGACAGTTGTTGGGCGCTCTGTGAGTCGGCTTTCGGACTTCATCACGAGCAGATATTTGCCATCTTCCGAGATGTCGGACAGATAAACGTTGTGATAGCCATAGGTGACAGGTTGTGCAAGTCCGCTCTTCAGGTCGAACTTCACCAGTTGGTTTCGGTTTCTCCATCCAGGCTGACGGTCGTCTGGTTCCACCACTTCGTAGATTTCCTTTTTCTCCTTCGGTCCTTCCTGTTCTTTCGAGATGATGAGATAGTCTTCGGTAGGAGCACCGTTTCCTCCCTTGTCAGTGGGTTCACGCTGACGAGTTCCCGTCTATCTCCTCTTATATAATAATAGCAGTTCGAGCGAGGCATCCAGTGCATACCGCTTCGTGAATCCACCACCTGTTTCCTGCTGAGGTTCCACACCTTGCTGCGGCTTACCGACTGTCCGCCCTGTTGCAGGTTGTTGTAGTTCACGATGGCGAATTTCCCGTTGGGCGAGATGCTCACGTTCGAGCATTTCCATCCGTGCAGCACGTTGTCCAGTGAGTAGAGTCGTTCATCGTCGCTCGTCAGCACTTCCACGGCATGGTCCTTCTTGGCTTCCACCGTGATGTGCAGCGAATCTTGATGGTCTTTTTCGGAAAGGTACTTGACGACAACGGAGTGCGAACTGGGTTCCAGCACCACTTCGGGACTCATCTGTTTCACGCCATCCACGTAGAGGCTGTGCTTACCCAGTCCCTCCACCGTGATGCTTGCCGTGGTATAAGACGTGTTCTGCACCATGAAGCCTATCAGGTGCAGTTGGTTCTCACCGCCTGGCAGTGCCTTGCTGCGCATCACTTGTCCCGCATTCAAGGCATCCAGACTGATGGGCGTGTCGAGGAGTTTGTCCTTGCCAAACTTCCGTGCGTGAAGGTCGATGGAATCCACCATCACGGGTGCCTGCACCTTGAAAGGTCCTGCATAGCGATATTCCTGTACTTCTATTTTCGTTTGGGCAAATATGCCCAGCGTCACGGCTTCCCATCCCAGGAGAGCGAGTGTCAGTCTTTCCCTTTTGTTCATTGTTCTTTTTGATAAAAACAAAAACGATAACGAAAACGAAAACTTCCATCCGGATGGCAAGAGCCTTCGTTATCGTTATCGTTTTTGTCGGGTTAGTTCTTCATTCTACTCCCCTCGCCCTTTGGAGAGGGGTTGGGGGTGAGGCTTTTTACTTCAGTATCTTCACGGTCTTCTTGCTACCGTCGGTGTATTCTGTCACTTGGATGTTCACACCCTTCTGAGGCTGAGTTGTTTCGATGCCTTGCACGTTATAGAACTTGCTGCGGGCAACCTCCTTGCTCGTTTCAACTTGCTTCACCGAAGTGATGTCTTCAATGAGGTTATAGCCTTCGAAGAACTGGATTTTGCTGCCTTTGTATGCTAAATAATCACCTTGAGCATTCATTACGCCCCATGGTCCCCAGCTGATTTCGCTTTCATTGAATGTTCCCGAAATGTCAGGACCTGAAGAGCCGGACAACAATCTGTTGAATGCGTATGAGTAGAATACGCCGTATGTGGAACTGTAGTAAAGAATACGCTGGTTAGGAATCGTAATAGTTTTATTAGTGAGGTCGTATTTCATCACAGCCGATTCACCCATGCCGAAGAAACCACCTACGTAGATGGAGTCACCTTCGATGGCATGAACGATATATTCGTGGTACTGGTCGCCTGCCTTGTCTGTGTCAGTCATAACACCTGTTGCATTCACGATTCCAGTAGTGAAGGCGATTTCGAAGTAGTAGTCCTTGTACTCACCAGAGTCGATGAAAGCACCCCAAGGTGTGTCGAACACCAGCTCACCGTCAATGTAGCTACCCGTAATCTTCGCATCACGAACAGGGAATAGGTCGTTCGCTTCTTCGTCGTAGTCCCATGCAGCGATGCTCACGTTGCCATAATCAGAAGAAGTGAATAGCACCTGACTGTCCATTTCGAAGTTGCCATCCTCGTCCAGTTTGGCAGTGATGTCATTCACATCTGAGTTTGTCAGCCATTGACCAAAACCCGAAATCATGATGGTACCATCGCCGTTGTTCGCAACGTCTATACCGTAATAGTAATACAAAGGTATAGGGTTGCCTTCGTCATCATAGCTCGAACTCTCGTAAACCACAATGGCAGGACCTGCCAGTTCAGCCGATGGACTCTTCATCACCTTGAATCCAGGTGCTTTGTGCATACCCTTCAGTTGCGATGCAGGCATCCGCACCTCGCTCAGGCTTTTTGGTTCCAGACTTCTGTTTCGTTTGCTCAGCTGATTCACCTGCTGTGCGTTTGCTTCAATGGCAGACGCGAAAGCCATTGCAGCCAATAGAGTAAAGAAATGTTTCATAAGCTTTTTTGTTTTGTTTGAAATATTTATTTATTGAACGAAAACGATAACGAAGGCTCTTGCCATCCGGATGGCAGTTTTCGTTTTCGTTTTCGTTATGGTTGAAAATGTCAGTTATCGTTATCGTTTTCGTCGGATTAGTTCTTCATTCTACTCCCCTCGCCCTTTGGAGAGGGGCCGGGGGTGAGGCCTTTTTCATTCTACTCCCCTCGCCCTATCTCTCCCCTCTTAGGGGAGCTGGAGGGGTCCCGGGGTTGGGGGTGAGGCCGGGGTTGGGGGTGAGGCTTTTTATTTCAAAATGTTCACATCCATGCGGTTGAATGGGAACATGAAGCCACGCTCCTTCAGTTCTTGATAAACAGTTTCGTTCATGTAGAAATAAACTGCCCAGTAGTCGCTTCCCTTGCACCATGTGCGGGTGTTGACCACAACGCCGCTTTCGTCCAGCAGTGTCAGTCCAATCCAAGGAGCAGCTACCACTTCGCTGTCAGCCACAGGAGCTTGCATGATGAGAGGGTTGCGCTTCTGAATTTCCTGAATAGCTTCCTTCACCTTGTTGAGGTCGGTGCCGTAAGCAAACTTGAAGTCCAAATCCACACGGCGATATGGTTCTGTCGAGTAGTTCTTCAGCATACCCGTGGAGAGCGTTCCGTTAGGGATGATGACGGTCTGCGCGTCGTTCGTGCGGATGATGGTGTTGAAAATCTGGATTTGCTTCACTGTACCCATGTAGCCCTGAGCCTCGATGAAGTCACCCACCTTGTAAGGCTTGAACAGCAGCACCATCACGCCACCGGCAAAGTTCGACAGCGTACCGCTCAGTGCCATACCGATAGCAACACCGGCTGATGCGAAGAGGGCGATGAACGACGAAGTTTCAATGCCAAAGATGGAGATGATGATGATGGCAAGCACGAACCACAACACCACATTCACGATGCTGGTGAGGAACGAGAAGAGCGAGCGATCCACCTTGCTGCGCTCCAGTGCCTTCGTTACGAGCTTTGAAATCCACTTGATGAGTTTACTGCCCACGTAATAAACGATGATGGCAACAATCAGGTTCTTGCAGAACGTAATAGCCATACCTCCCAACATGGAGTAGGTTTCTGGCGAGAAAATCTTTTCTAACATAGTATTTAATTTTTTTTAGAAGAACGTGAAGCGTGAAGCGTGAAGATAAGAACAAAGGACAAAGAACAAAGGACATGCTTGTACCTTGTAAATTGTACATTGTACTTTTTGTGATTTTTCACTTTTCACTTTTCACTTTTCACTTTCGGGGGAAGTTAGTTATGTTTCCGCAAAGTTAATGGATTTCCATGAAAAACAAATATTTTCTTCCAATTAGTTTTCATTTTTTGAATTTTTATGTAATTTTGCCGCATGATGAAACCAGTTCAAATGTCAATCCTAACTATTCTGCTCCTCTTGCTCATGGCAACGACGATGCAGGCCGAGAATTATCCCTATCGTAGTGACGTGCTTTGGGTGACCGTGCCCGACCATGCTGACTGGATTTACCAGCCAGGCGAGGAACCGCGCGTCGAAGTGCAGTTCTACCAGTATGGCATGCCTAAGGACGGAACCGTCACTTACACCATCGGCAACGACCTCCTGGAGGACGACGACAAGGGCAGTGTGAAACTCAAGAACGGACGTGCCACCATCAAGGTATCTACTCGTCGCACGCCTGGCTTCCGCGATTTGCGCTTGCAGATGAAAGTGGGCAACACCACCTACAAGCACCATGTGAAGCTCGGTTTTGCGCCCGACAAGATTCAGCCTTTCACCACCATGCCTGCCGACTTCACCGCCTTTTGGGACCAGAACCTCAAGGATGCACGAGCCTTTCCGCTCACCTACACCATCGAGCCTGCACCCGAATACACCACCGAGACGGTGGATTGCTTCCTCGTGAAGATACAAATCAATAGCAAAGGGCAGTGCGTGTATGGCTACCTCACCAAGCCCAAGAACGCTGCGAAGGGTACATGCCCCGTTGTGTTCTGTCCGCCAGGAGCAGGCGTGAAGACCATCAAGGAACCGCTGCGCCACAAGTATTATGCTGAGAACGGCTTCATCCGTCTCGAAATTGAGATTCATGGACTCGACCCTCGCCTCAGTGCCGAGCAGTTCAAGGAAATCAACAATGCCTTCAACGTCGGTGCTAACACCTACTTGGCGCAAGGTCTCGACCATCGCGACAACTATTACATGAAGCACGTCTATCTTGCTTGCGTGCGCTGCATCGACTTCCTCACCTCTTTGCCCGAGTGGGATGGTAAGAACGTAGCCGTGCAAGGAGGAAGTCAGGGAGGAGCACTCGCCATCGTCACTGCCTCGCTCGACTCCCGCGTCAGCCTCTGTGCCGCCAACCATCCTGCACTGAGCGACATGGCAGCCTATTCCGAGAAGGGACGCACAGGCGGTTATCCACATTTCCACCGCTTGAATGCCATGCTCACGCCCGAGAAAATCAACACCCTCCGTTACTACGACGTGGTGAACTTTGCCCGTCAGATGAAGGCGACCACCTTCCTCACTTGGGGCTATAACGACGACACTTGTCCGCCAACCACCAGTTATGCCGTTTGGAATTCCCTAACTTGTCCGAAGGAATCCCTCATCACGCCAGTCAACGAACATTGGACCAGCGAGAACACCGAGCGGACCATCATGGAGTGGATCAAGGCACGACTGAAATAACAGTCCTACCTGTTCCCTCAAAACTTTTCCCCTCTTCCTTAGAAACTATCCAACTTTTCTTTTCAAACCAATCAAGACTGCGAACTAAACTCCAATCCGTGGTTTGGTTTCTATAATCCGTGGTTGGGATTGCACAATCCAAACCGCGGATTGTACAATCCGAACCACGGATTACAGTTTTTGTCCCATACGAAGAAAGTTTAGTAGCCAAGGATGAAAACTTTTTGACGCATAGATGGCGTTTTTGGTGTTCATGGCTGCGATAGACAGTCGATTGGATAGGTTTTCTCCTTGTTTTGACGTTCTTGCAAGGAAATAATGCGATTTTTCTATTAAAATGAAAATAAAATGAAATAATTGTTGTAAATTTGCAAGCAAAATTCGTAAAAAGCGTGAAAAAATTAATAAGAACCAATTATTAATTAAAATATGTACTAAAAAATTTTGTGATGAAAAAAATCTACTTTTTCCTGCTCTGCGCCTCACTTTGCTTTGCAAATGCAGCACGGGCACAGCAGCAGAAAACGAAGTCTGATGGGCCACAGTGGTTGAAGAACCTGTCGGAGAGAATCACACTCAATGGTTATGCACAGGCAGGCTATTTTTGGCGCAATCAAGACGGTGAGCAAAACAATTCGCTCGATGTGAAACGAACATTACTATGGGCAAAGGCACAAATCACTGACCGCTGGTCGTTCCTCTTCATGCACGACTTTTCGAGCGTGGTGCAGGAGTTCTACACGGACTATCGACTGACGAACGACCGTGCGATGACGCTGCGTGTAGGTCAATTCAAGAACAGTTATTCGCTGGAGAATCCTCTTTCGCCAACTAAGGTGGAGATGATTGATGTCTTGGCGCAAGGACCTACTTTCTTGTCAGGCTGTGGTTCTGACCCGCTTTTTGGTGTGAGCTATGGTCGTGACATCGGCGTTGAGATTTATGGTTATCTCTTCAAGGAACATCTCTACTATGAGTTGGCCATGATGCAGGGATCGGGTATTAACCGCAGGGACAGAAACAACCAGAAGGACTTGTTGGGACGACTCGACTTCCGCCCAGTGGAGAACTGGCGCATCGTTGTGACAGGACAGTTGGGTACGGGCAATGCCGTTGCAGCTTCGAAATATAATCCTTCTATCCAGATAGGCGAGAACTACACGCGTAACCGCTGGTCGGCTGGCGCTGAATGGAAGAGCCACGTGAAAGGTGTTGATTACTGGAAGAACCGTGCTGCAACTGTGCGTGGCGAAGTGCTTGGTGGCAAGGATGGCGATGTGAATAGCTTTGGTGCTTACACTACTGCCAGTGTACCTGTTTGTCAGGCACTCGACGTGGTTGGTTCGGTGGATTATTTCAACTACAATACAGACATGAAGTGGAAGCAGACGAACTTGACTGCTGGTGTGCAGCACTGGTTCTACAAGCTGTGTCGTGTGCAACTGCAATACACTTACTCCATCGCTGAAATGCAAGACAACTACGGCACGCTGCAAGCTCAGGTGCAAGTGGCGTTTTAGGAATTTAAAAAGTAAAAATTTAAAAGTAAAAATTGAAAGGGTAAAATTATAAGGTAAAAAAGCTAAAGCCAACACTAAGGCTTTCATTTTTCATTTTTATTTTTTCATTTTTAATTTAAAAAAGGGTTATGTTTATCAAGATATTCTTAACAATCGTATTTCTGCTTGTGACAGTAGGCGTGGGAATATATTCGCGCAAGCAAGCAAGAAATGTGGAAGGATTTGTATTAGGAGGCCGCTCCGTGGGTCCGTGGTTGACTGCGTTCGCATACGGAACGAGTTATTTTTCTGCTGTGGTGTTTGTGGGCTATGCAGGTCAGTTTGGCTATAAGTACGGTTTGTCTTCCACTTGGATTGGTGTGGGCAATGCTGTGATTGGTTCGCTCTTGGCTTGGTTAGTGCTCGGACGACGCACGAAACTGATGACACAGCATATAGAGTCGCGCACGATGCCCGACTTCTTCGGTACACGCTTCCGTTCGCAGCGTCTGCGTGTGGTGGCTTCTGTCATCGCCTTTGTCTTTCTGATTCCTTACACGGCAGGAGTATATAAAGGTATCTCCACGCTGTTTGAGATGGGCTTTGGCATTCCATACGAATACTGTGTGATTCTGATGGCTGTGTTGACAGCCGTGTATGTGATTCTGGGTGGTTATCGTGCTACTGCCATGAACGACTTTATCCAGGGCGTGATTATGCTCTTCGGTATTGTCACCATCATTGCAGCCGTGCTGGCTCAGAAGGGTGGACTGGTGTCGGCCATGGAGCAGATGGCTGTCATCCCTGCCGACGACAATCCTGCCGTGAACGGACGATTGGCTGACGTGTGGGGACCAGACCCTTGGAACCTGTTGGGTGTGGTGGTGCTGACGAGTCTTGGAACGTGGGGGTTGCCTCAGATGGTGGGTAAGTTCTATTCCATCACCGACGAGTCTGCCATCAAGCGCGGCACAATAATTTCCACTATTTTTGCGTTTGTAGTAGCAGGAGGTTGCTATTTCTTAGGTGGCTTCGGACGCCTCTTCGGTGTACCACCAACGCTGCCTAACGGACGACTCGACTTCGACTCCATCGTTCCAAGTATGCTCTCCTCGCTGCCCGACATACTCATTGCCCTTGTGGTGCTCTTGGTGCTTTCTGCTTCGATGTCCACTTTGGCTTCGCTCGTGCTCACGAGTAGTAGTACGATGACGCTCGACCTGATTTACCGCGACAAGAAATCGCTGGAAAGCGAGGTGAACAGTGGAGAAATCGTGGACGAGGTGTCGGAGAAGATTGAGAAAAGAAAGGTGGTGGTGATGCGTGTGCTGATTGTGTTCTTCATCGTGATTTCGCTGCTGATTGCCCTCAATCCTCCTACGTTCATTGCTCAGTTGATGGGTATTTCGTGGGGTGCGTTGGCTGGCGCTTTCTTGGCTCCGTTCATGCTCGGACTGTATTGGCGTGGCGTGACTCAGGCAGGTGTTTGGGCTTGTTTCATCTGGGGTGTAGGTATCACCGTGGTGAACATGCTGATGGGCAATCCTGTTTCGCCAATCAACTGTGGTGCGATTGCCATGGTGGGCGGATTTGTCGTAGTGGCACTCGTGAGCTTCTTCACGCCGAAGTTGCCTCAGAAGTACGTGGACAAGGTGTTCAAGTGCTACGAATAAATAGGCCTCACCCCCGGCCCCTCTCCAAGGGGAGAGGGGAGTAGAGTGAAGAGTGAAAAGTGAAGAGTGAAGAATGAAGAGTGAAGAGTGAAGAATAGGGCATTGCCCAACAAAGACGATAACGAAAACGATGGCTTTCCATCCAGATGGTGGTTCTCGTTTTCGTCTTCGTTGATGATGAACTGATGTAGATGATAACGACGATTGTTCAATCTGACATAATATGGGCTCAGCCCGAAGAGAACCGACGACACTTGGGCGCATGGATGGATGGTATGGCGAAAGCCGACCTCTACGTGCTGCCCGAGATGTTTTCCACGGGATTCTCAACTGAAGCCGCACAGATAGCAGAGAAGGACGGTGCTACGTTGGCTTGGATGCAGCAGAAGGCAAAGCAACTGGATGCTGCCATTGCTGGAAGTGTGGCTACGGAGGAAGGTGGACAATTTTTCAACCGCCTCTACTTCGTGAAACCCAGTGGAGAGGTGACTGCATACGACAAGCGTCATCTGTTCACTTACGCAAAGGAACATCTGCGTTTCACTGCTGGACAGGAACGTGTGGTGGTGGAATGGAGAGGTGTGCGCATCTTGCTTGCCGTGTGCTACGACCTGCGTTTCCCTGTGTGGACTCGCAACCGTAAGGACTACGACATGATTCTTTATGTGGCTTCGTGGCCAACGAGTAGGGTGAAGGTGTGGAACACGTTGTTGAAGGCGCGTGCCATCGAAAACCAGTGCTACGTGGCTGGTGTGAACAGGGTGGGGGAAGACCCGCGCTGCGAGTATTGCGGTGCATCCGCTATCATCAGTCCCTACGGTGAGGAAATGGAGAGTTGTGCATGGGGCGAGGAGTGTGTTGCAACGGCTGACATCGACATGGAGAAGCTCCGTGCGTTCAGAATGAAATTTCCTGTGCTGGACGATGCAGATGAACTGGAGGATTGTGGGGTCAACGTCGCCGGACCGGGTTCCCATGATGACGCCCTCAAGAGGAGCAAGACCCATGGAGGTGTCCACGCACTTTCCGCCGATGGAAGCAGATACAGAAGCTCCGTTTCCAAGGTGGCATACGATAACCTTTGCATCTTTCTTAAGCTTTCCGAACTTGATAGCCTCCCGGCTTACGAACATATGGCTTGTTCCGTGGAATCCGTAGCGGCGTACCTTGTATTTCTCATAGTACTCGTAAGGAATTGCATAGAGGTATGCTTTCTCC
>CADBXS010000098.1 GCA_902798705.1 uncultured Bacteroidales bacterium | reverse complement strand
TACTGCTCCGCAATGCGGGAGAGTAGGTCGCTGCCGTCTTTGTTTGGAGGCATCAGACAATACTGTCTGGTGCCTCCAATTTGTTTGTATATATTATCTATACTTCTGTTTTAGTTTGATTGATTGTTGTTTTTCAATTAAATTGATTGGATTTATTTTGTTGATATCGTTTTTATGTCTATTTTTGCATATCAATTTTTTATGCTATGCAAGAGAATTCAGATTTTCATCAGACCAATGGGATAGCTCGTCATTTGTTGTTAGGACAAGTGGGTGAGGAGATTGCTGCGAATTGGTTGATGAACAATGGTTACCGCATTTTGGATAGGAACTGGAAATTGAAAGGTAGCTATGAACTTGATATCATTGCATTTAAGGACAATTTGATTCATTTCATTGAAGTGAAGACACGTGATAGAAGTGCAAACAATAGTAATCCTTTAACGGCTATTGATAAGAAGAAGCTGTTTCATGTGTATCGCGCCGGAATGCTTTATAAGAAATACAATCATTTGGATTTCGATTCTGTTATGCATGCCATCAGTATTGTATATGGTTCGGATACGGACTATGAGTTGAAGTTCATTCCCAATATTCATCAAGCTATGACTTCAATGGGTTATTATAGTCATAAGCATCATTAAATAATAGATTTATGTTTTCTGGAATTGTAGAAGAATTTGCAACAGTTGTTGCTATAGAAAGAGACCGTGAGAATGTTGATTTCACGCTCACATGTTCTTTTGTAAAAGAATTGAAGATTGACCAAAGTGTGGCACACAATGGTGTCTGCCTCACGGTGGTAAGAATTTTGGATAAGGAAGGTAATGAGGTGGAACCTAAGTCGGATGCAGCATACGCATACGTGGTGACAGCGATGAAGGAGACGCTTGACCGTTCTAATTTAGGTGATTTACAAGTCGGTACAGCTGTGAATGTGGAACGTTCGATGCTGATGAACGGTCGTTTGGACGGCCATATCGTTCAGGGACATGTCGATCAAACTGCCACTTGCACTGAGAAAATCGACCAGCAGGGTAGTTACACCTATACTTTTAAGTACGAATGGGATAGGGAAATGGCACGACGTGGCTATATCACAGTGGATAAAGGTTCGGTAACGGTGAATGGCGTTAGTCTGACGGTATGCAATCCTACCGATGACACTTTCCAGGTGAATATCATTCCTTATACTTACGATAACACCAACTTCCATGCTATTGAAGTGGGAACAAGAGTGAATTTGGAATTTGATATTATTGGCAAGTATATAGCAAGAATCAGCCAATACTGAAATAATATAAAAGACTAAAGTTGTGTTCTATTAATTCTGTTTTTATTATTTCTCAATTTTGGTGGAATTCCTTTTGAATAATAACGGCTGCGTCATGACAGAGAAAACAAGCTTTCTCTGTTCATTTGACTTGCACGTCATTTCGGTTGTTTTTTGTTTTCTGTGGCATCTTTTTGTTAGCTTTTGAGGGAGCATAGCTCGCTATGCTCCCTCAAAAGCTAACAAAAATCTACTCACATAAATTCAAAAATCAATCCGACATAATTAATAGAACCCACCTAAAGTTGTTCGATATACTCCTTGAGTTTTCGATAGAAAGGGTGGTGTGACAGAGTTGTCGCATCACCTATTATGATGAGTTTCATGCGAGCGCGTGTCATGGCTACATTCATGCGACGTAGGTCGTTGAGAAAGCCGATTTGTCCATGCTCATTGCTACGAACAAGAGAAATGAGAATGATGTCGCGCTCTTGTCCTTGAAAACCATCGACCGTGTTGACAGAAATGTGCTTTCGGAAAGGGCGGAAGAATTCACGTTTTTTGATAAGCGAACGGAGAAATTGTGTCTGCACACGATAGGGGCTGATGATGCCGATGTCGAGCCGTTCCTCCAAAAAACGTTCCTTTCCTATTTTGTTGATATATTCCTCTAATGTTTTAAGGGAAAGTTCTGCTTCAGCTTTGTTGATACGTCCATGATTCTCTCCGATGAAATCTTCGTGGAAAGACATGTCGATAGGAGTTCCCTTCTTTTCCTCCTCCGTCAGCTCTTCAGTGAGTTTTTCTTTGAGTTCCTCAGAATCAGCCAATGCTGAGGTGTCAATCCATTGAATAGGCGTGTCGTAATCAAGGATGGAACGATGCTGAACGGTAGGCGATGCTTGCACAGCTCCTTCGTAGAACCAATCGGAAGAGAATCGCATGATTTGTTCGTGCATACGATACTGAAGTTTCAGTAATGTCACTGCTGAAGGCACATTCTCCACGATGCGTTCCATCAGTGTCTTTCCCAAGCCTTGCAACTGTGCTTCATAGCATTTGATGGTAGGAGGAAGTTGTTGATGATCGCCAGCAAAGACAACACGGTTTGCACGTCGGATAGCAATCCAGCAGGCAGGCTCAAGAGCTTGGGCAGCTTCGTCGATGAAAAGCGTTGGAAAGTGTTGTCCCACCAAGATTTTGTTGGCAGAACCCACTAAGGTACATGCTACCACGCGGGCCTCGTCAAACAGAGAAGCGTTGATGCGCATTTCGATTTCTGTAGCACGCTCGCGTAAACGGTTTATCTTCTGATGAATACTTTCCCCTTTCTTTTTTCGTTCCCTGATTTCTCGGATGGCCTTCCGGATGCTCCATAGTTCTGGATAATCGGAATGGTTCTCAAATTTCCGCTCATAAGTAAAACCCAACATCTTGTCGTTCACTCGAGTCGGGTTTCCAATGCGGAGGACAGGAATGCCGTGGTCAACAAGTTTTTCGCTAATCCAATCGACAGCCATGTTGCTTTGAGCACACACCATTACCTGGGTTTCCCGATGCAATGTTTCGTAAATCGCTTCTACGAGTGTTGTTGTTTTACCCGTTCCTGGAGGACCATGCACGATGGCCACGTCCTTTGCCCACAGAACCTCGTTCACAGCCTTTTCCTGAGTGGGATTGAGCCACGGAAAAGTGAGAGCGTTGAATTTGTATTTTTGTGGTTCGATTTGTCCTGCAAAAATGTCTCTCAGCTCAGCGAGTCGATTTTTCTTGGCATTGATGACATCGTCGAGTGCATGAAACATCGTTCGATAGGATGTTTCATCAAAATAGAGTTGGATGCCAACATCTTCCGTGTTCTGAATATCTATGAGAGCTTGTGAAGAGGGTAGGGTGACGACCATTCGGTTGTCGTCAACATACGAAACTTGACAAGTGAAAGGGAGAAAGCGAGTCTTGATTCTGTTGACCTCATTCTGATTGACCGTTACTGAAGGTTCCCTTGACTCCTCATTTCGTTTCCTGGAAAAGAAAACGACGGGACGACCATATTCAAAGTTGTGCTCGATGTCTTGAGGCTCTTTCTGCGATACCTCCACCACCAATTGATTGAGAGAGTTGTAATAGCTTCGGCCAATGCTCAATGGATACCAACAGATGCCTCGTTTGATTTTCCGCCCAATGCCCATCTTTTCTGTCTGTATCTTATACTCCGCCTTTTCCGACTCGTATTCGAGTTGGAGGAGTGTTTTCAGACGTTGGATGGGAAGTGTGGAATTTTGCATGAGAAATCGATGAAATGGTCGGCGATGAATGGTTATATAACTTCCATTTCGTTAGCACCCGTGACAACTGCATCATACATCATTTCAACGCGCTTTGGGTCGATGCCAATTTGTTTGAGTTCCTTTGCCAAATCCACAAACTGTTTCTTTAAACTTTTAGCTTTATCAGTCTGATTCAGAATAAGATATGCTTGTCGATAAACTTGATAAGCTTCGATGAGATTACCATCGACAAAGTGTGCACTTGCCAAGTTGAACAAAGCTTCGTCGCTCTGTGGATTTTGATTTGCCAAGGAGGAATATATTTCAATGGCTTTTGCGGTTTGTTTCAGCATCAACTGACAAAAAGCTAAGTTGTTTTTGGCTTCCGTCGATGTTTCGTCTAAATAAGTGGATTTGTAGAGGAGAGGAATGGCATCTTCGTACTGGTGCATCTTCATGAGGCATCCCACCTTGCGTGCAATCAGTTTCAGATTGTCGGCGTCATTGTCTAACAAGGTATCGTAATACGCCTCGGCATCCTCATAGTTTTCGCTGAGGAAAGCAGCATTTGCAAGGTGTTTTAGCGTCCAGTCGGAATTAGGATTCAGGTTGTATGCCACTTGGTAGTATGTGAAGGCGGATGCAATGTGTTGCAATTTCTGTTCACAGAATCCCATTTTCTGCCAAATGTCGGCATATTCCTCTCGTTCCTTTGGCTCCAGTTGCTTGAACATGTCAAGAGCTTCATCGTAAAGACCTTTGCGCATGAAGAATTCAGCCAAGGAAATCACTTCGTCTTCATATTTCAATAATGATTTGAATGCTGGTAAGTCGAGTGAAAACGATGGCTCATCTTTTTTGAAAGGATTCTGAAACTGAGGATGATATGGATAACTATTAAAGAATCGGTAGAGGTCGAAAATGTAGAACCGACTCACTTCGTTTGCCTTTGCTTTTCTCTGTTTCATTTCCTTCAGGTGCTCATCCATTTCTTCTCCAGACATCTCATTCGATAGGTTTTTCATCATCATGTCCTGTCCCATCGAACCGATAGACTCCATCATGAAGCAGAGGGAATAGCGGTCGCTGTGGCAGAAAGGAGCGATGAAAAGCAAAGAGGAAAGGAAATTGCTTCCACCCGAAATCTTTTTCATGCTCTCAGCTACGAGAGGATTCTCAGTGTCGAAAGGCATGAACCAATGAGAGATTTGACGGAAGAAGGGGTAACTCTTCATGTGAACAAACGAACTCATATACACATCTGCTCCATCCATTTGCAACTCTGCCATTTCCTGAATCTTCTCCTGTGCCTTTTCGTCGTTCTTGTTATGGTGCCATTCAGGGTTTTCGCCATTCTTTGTCATATAGTCATCAATCTCCTGAATGCCGTATTGTGTCTGCTTGAACTTGCCGCTTTGCAATAGGGAAGGGATGATGTCGTTGCGCATCTTAGAGTCGATGCTATCTGTCATTTTACTGTATTGCAGCTGCATCAAGATGCGGAAGAAATCCTGCACGAATTTAGGGTCTTCAGTATAGAGGGAGAAGCGAGAGCCAATTTCAGGAAACTGGGAAAGGCGTTCGGCATACATACGCATAATGAGAATGATGCCCACCAAAGAACGTTGGCTTACCTCCAGTTCTGTGGAAAGATACGCATCGAAGAGTAACATGATTTTCCGCTCGTCGAACATTTCCATGAGAGCCAGTGTTGCTGCACTTATGAGCAATGCTTTGGCTGGAACGGAAATACTGTCTGAGTTGATGATGGCAAGTGCAGACTCATAGTCGCTCTTTCTCCAAAGACCGCTTGTCCACACATTCTCGAACATAGAAGTGAGAGTGTGTTCACGGCTGTTTCGTAGTTCTGTCAGTTTGTGTTCTCGTATGCTTTCACGCTCGGTCTCCTTTTCTTCTCGGCGGATGGCAGTGTCTTGCGTTTCCAATGCCATCAGAATGGTGTCCAGCGATTCCTCCTTGAGTTGTTTTTGTGTGATGGAATAGCGGTCGCTCGACATCTTCTCGAATCGAATGAGTCGGTTGGCTCGGTCTGAAATCGAGTAAGCTTTCTGCTTCAGTTGCGAATAGATGGTTGCAGAATTGGGGTCGTCCACTCCTCGCACCATGTAGCGAAGCATAGTCTCATACGTTTGCTTGGCTTGTTGCAGTTCTTCCTTTAATTCATAGCTGTTGCTCTGCTCTACAAGCATTTGCAACGAATTGAACATCTCAATCAGATTATTAGTGCGAAAGGTAGGTTTCATACGGTTTTCTTATTTCACAAAACTTGAGTCAATCAGTGCTCCGTTCAGAAAATCCTGACGGAGTAATGTGCGCTTGCGTGCCCAGTTCTTGGCAGCCAAAAGGATGGAATCGTTAGGCAGCATAGCTGGTTTGAAGGTTGGCAACTCAATGATGGAGTCGGGTACTTCGTTTTGAGTGGGTATATAGTTGAGGAAGCGTTGCGCATCCTCATTTGCGTTCTTGTTAATCAGTTCCACAGCTTGGTTGTAGGCATTTACAACCAATGCTACATCTTGCTTGCGCTCCTTGAGTATTTGTTCGTGGAATACCAGAGCAAGCAAGGGGTTCACATTCTTCAGCTTTGCAGAACTTGTCACCAAATAGCCACCATTCTGCACGCTCATGGATGCAAACGGTTCTGGCAGAATGGCACCATCGTATTGGTTTTGGTCAGTCATCTGAGCCCTCAAGGCTATGTTGTTGATTTGTGGCTTGTTCAGTTCTTCCGAACCGAGTTTCACTGATTCCAGAATGCGGTCTGCCACGAAGTCCACACTCGAATTGCGAGTCAGTGCAATAATCTTTTCCTTCAAACTTTCCACCGAGCGGATGCGTGCTTGCTTGGCTGTAATGAGATAAAGTTGCAGGTCGTTGGCAAGTACGAGTTTGATGCTGTCTCCAGCCCCACGCCAGATGCTGGCTTTCACCAAGTCGGTCACATTGCCATCCACCCTGTTGTTGCAGAAAGCAGTGTCAGCATCCATGGCAGCTTGGAACGTGATGAGTTTCACCTTCACGCCAATGGAGTCAAACAATCCACATTTCTGTGCCACATAGAAAGGCAGGCAATCCATCGTAGGAAGCACAGCAATTCTCAAGGCGGTAGAATCTACCACCTCAGCTTTTGTTACTTCCTTCTTGCAGCCCACGAATGTGGCGAAGAGAGCGGTTACCATCATCATGGCAACAAATGTGTAAAACAGTTTTCTCATCAACAGGAGTTTGAAAAAAGGACAACTTTGTCTCACCTTTGACCGTGAGACCCAGTTGCCCTAATGAAAACTTAAATAGTAAAGGGATTCAACCTCATGCAGAGACTTTATCCCTTGATTGCAGCAACGCCTGGAAGTACCTTGCCTTCGATTGCTTCGAGCAATGCACCACCACCAGTAGAGATGTAGCTTACTTTGTCCTCAAGACCGAACTTGTGAACACAAGCAACAGAGTCACCACCACCTACGAGGGAGAATGCACCTTCAGCAGTTGCTTCAGCAACAGCCTCACCTACAGCACGAGAACCAGCTGTGAAGTTGTCGAATTCGAACACACCTGCAGGACCGTTCCAGAGGATTGTCTTTGCACCCTTGATGGCTTCTTGGAACTTCTTGCGAGTCTCAGGGCCTGCATCCAAGCCTTCCCAACCTTCAGGAATTGCATTCGATGGACAAACCTTCTGCTGTGCATCGTTAGAGAAGCTGTCTGCAATCACAGAGTCTGTGCCAAGAACAAGTTCTACACCGTTCTTCTTAGCCAATTCCTCAACGCCGAGAGCTACATCCAGCTTGTCGAGCTCAACGATAGAGTTACCGATTTCGCCGCCATGAGCCTTTGCGAATGTGTAAGTCATACCACCGCAGAGAATCAGCTTGTCAACCTTGCCTAGGAGGTTCTCGATGATACCAATCTTAGAAGATACCTTCGAGCCACCCATGATAGCAACGAATGGACGCTTGATGTTGCTGAGCACATTGTCAACAGCATTCACTTCCTTCTCCATGAGCAAGCCCAACATCTTGTTGTCTGCATCGAAGTAGTCAGCGATGACAGCTGTAGAAGCGTGACGACGGTGAGCTGTACCGAATGCATCCATCACATAGCAGTCTGCGTAAGAAGCCAAGGTCTTAGCAAATTCCTTCTGGCTTTCCTTCATTGCCTTCTTTGCAGCATCGTATGCAGGGTCTTCCTTGTCGATGCCCACTGGCTTGCCTTCCTCTTCAGGATAGTAGCGCAGGTTTTCCAACAGAAGAACTTCGCCTGGCTTGAGAGCAGCTGCCTGATCTGCAGCCTTTGCGCAATCAGGAGCAAACTGAACTTCAACACCGAGAGCCTTGCTTACAGCAGGAACAATCTGCTTGAGGGAGAGCTTTGGATTTACCTTCCCCTTTGGCTTACCCATGTGGCTCATGATGATGAGAGCACCACCTTCGTCGAGCACTTTCCTGAGTGTAGGAAGGGCACCGCGGATACGAGTATCGTCAGTGATGTTTCCGTTCTCATCGAGTGGCACGTTGAAGTCAACGCGAACAATTGCTTTCTTACCAGCAAACTTGTAGTCTTTGATTTCCATAATTGATGTTTAATAATTTAAAAGTATGATAGGTTGTTTTCTTCGGGCCTAATAAGTGAATCTCGCAAAATCACATTTGCAAAGTTACGCAAAAAATCATAAAAAATATGACAGCAATCATGATTTTTTTAGATGATATTGTTTTTTGAAATGTTTGCATAGCTCCTTAATCCCACATTTCTCACATTTTGGCACACGTGCTTGGCAAATATACCGTCCGTGCAGCAAGAGCCAATGATGGGCGCGAGGTATCAATTCGTCGGGAAACCATTTGGTCAGTTCCTTTTCCACGGCAT
>CADBXS010000097.1 GCA_902798705.1 uncultured Bacteroidales bacterium | reverse complement strand
GCCGTGCAGTGCTTAGCCATATTGGAAGCGGAAATGGAACCAGGAGGAGTGATAGGTGTGTTGCGCTCTGGAGCAATCTTGTCTTCAATCACAGCCAATCCACCATCCACGTTGCCCTTGCCCTGTGCCATAGCAGCCGCTGTGGTAGCCATCGCTGCCGATACCAAGAAGGAACGACGCGACGTGTCGATGCTTTCGCTCTTTGTCTCTGTTTTATGTGGCTCAGTTGACTCTTTTTCCTTGATCATCTTCTTCAATGGAAGCGTGTAGTGGATGGCATCTTTCTTACACTTTTCCAAACAGTCGCCGCACACCACGCATCGTGAATAATCCACATGGAAATTCTTCACGTCGATGGCAGAAGCCTTGCAGTTCTTGGAGCAAAGACCACACTTGATGCACTTGTCTTCGTCCATTCTGATTTTCAGCCATGAGAAACGTGCCAAGAAACTGAGTATCGTGCCGACAGGACAAATCGTGTTGCAGTATGTGCGTCCGCCTTTCCAAGCAAGGATGATGATCACAACAAGCGTCACGGCTGCAATCACAAACGTTGGCATCGACTTGATCCAGATGTCCGTTTCCGAAAAGGCATAGCTTTCGTAGTGCTCGGCGATGTGTGCGAGAATGTTGTTCCCCCATTCATACACAGGACGGAACAAGTTGTTCACGATTCTTCCATAGCTGCTGTATGGAGCCAGCAGTGCTACGAACGAATTCACTCCTGCCACAAAAGCAATGATGAACAGTGCCAGCACTGGATAGCGAATCCATTTCTTTTCCGGAGAAAAACTGAAACGGTTCTTCTTCCGTTTGGAATGAATCCACGAAATCACATCCTGAAAGATGCCAAGTGGACAGATAATGGAGCAATAGATTCGTCCAAAGATGAGTGTGAGAGCAACGAGTGCTACAATCACACCAACATTCAGTGCCAGCACAGCTGGTAGGAACTGAATCTTTGCGAGCCAACCAAGCCAAGCATGGAGCGCACCGCTAACATCCAAAAACAGCAGTGTGACCAGTGCCAAGACAATGATAGCAAGGGTAGTACGGATTTTCTTTAGCATAAAAAATGTATTTCAAGTTTCAAGTTTCAAGTTGGCTGCGCCAAGTTTCAAGGCACTTCGTGCTGGTTTCAAGTTTGAAGAATCCTTTAAATCCTTAAAATCCTTGATTTTTCACTTTTCACTCTTCACTTTTCATTCTACTCCCCTCGCCCTTTGGAGAGGGGTCGGGGGTGAGGCTTTCTCATTTTCTTGGTCGCCTGCGGCTCGAAATGAAGTTTAAAATTAAAACGTAAAATTTTTATTTAAAATTCTAAATGTTAATTCTAAATACAATTTCAAGCGAAGCGCCCCAAATCCTTTTAAATCCTTGATTTATTTTTCACTTTCCTCCCTCCCCCTCGGGGGAGTTGGAGGGGGGCAGGATTCATTTTTCACTTATTTTTACAATCAGAATACTTACTTCATAGAGCAGCCAAATGGGGAGCGATACGATGATGAGAGTGAGGGCATCGCCCGTAGGAGTGATGGCAGCAGAAAGGATGAGGATGCCTACCACTGCATGGCGGCGGTATTGACTCATCCACGATGCCTTGAGCAATCCGAAGACGGCGAGAAGCCAACTGATGACAGGAATCTCGAAGATGATGCCGAAGATGAAACTCATCATCATCATCGTGTCGATGTAGCTACTGATTGTCAGCATGTTGCTCACCGTTTCACTCACTTGATACGTGCCGAGAAAGCGCACCGTGAGCGGAAAGATGATGAAGTAGTTGACCAGCACACCCACAAGAAACATGGCGTATGCCACCACCGTGATTCTCACCGAATAGCGCCGTTCGTTCTCGTAGAGAGCAGGAGCGATGAAGCGAAACAAAAGGTAGAGAATGTAGGGCGAAGCAACGAGGATGCCCACCATCAGCGCCACCTTGAGGTGAATCATGAATTGCTCCGTAAGCCCCGTGTTGATGAGGTTGATGGAAAAAGGTTCGCCTCCCAACCATCGGTAGGTGATGAAGTTACTGTCTTTGGGTGCAAGCACGATGTTGAAGAGCGGTTCCTTCAGACAGAAAGCTCCCACAGCCAACACCGCCGCTGCCACCACCATTCGGATGATGCTACCACGTAGTACATCCAAATGTTCCCAGAAAGTCATCTGAGTATCATCCATCTAACCGAAAATATTTTATGAAGAACCTTTGTAAAGTTTAAAGTTTTTAGTTTAACGTTTAAAGTTTAACGTTTAACGATTTTACTTTTTACTTTTTACTTTTTAATTTTCAACATAGTCATTCTTCACTCTTCGTTTTCTTGTCTTCGTTTTCGTTGTCAAGGGTTCCGTTCAGTCCATCCTTGAAGCTGCGGACACCTTTGCCCAGTCCCTTCATCAGTTCTGGAATCTTCTTGCCACCGAAGAGCAGTAACACAACGAGTACGATAAGAATGATTTCGCCAGTTCCGAAACGCATATTAAAATAGAATTAGGTGTTTATGATTGATGTTTGGTTGCGATTGGTCACGCAATGCGATGCAAATATAAGAAAAAGTTTTTTCTCTCAACAAAAATAAGACCATTTTTTGTCAATCAATGATTCCTTCGTTTGATTGTTCAAAACCTTTCCTTTGAAAGAACTGAACCATTCCTTCAATTGAACTAAATCGCCGAGCCCTCAGCATTCTTCCAGCGAGCCTTCGCCATTGCAACGCCGAGGGCTCGCTGATTCGATGACGAACCTTCGGGCAACTATTTGAATCAAAGAAGCGGTTCAGTAAATCCCCACAAGAACTTCAGTAAATCCCCACATGAGCTTCTGATAATCCCCATAAGAACTTCAGTAAATCCCCACATGCTATTCAGAAAGTCGTAATTCCTCCAATAATGATTTGCAATGTGAAGGAAGGATGATGTGGTGATTGCCGATAGGATTGGTGAGGAAATAACGGGCGATTTCGGGATTCGACAGACGGATGATTTGCTGGGTGCGGCAAAGTCCTGCTTCGCTTTGGCAGGAGATGAGTTCGCCTTCTTCGGCAAAATGGCGAGAGAGGTCGCCCGACACCTTGAAGATGGTGACAGGACCTTCTTTCACGAATCCTCGAATACCTACGCCGATGCCCGACTCAAAGTGGGTGTCGAGTTCGTAGCGTTCCGTTATGCTGAAAGGAATGGTGCAGTGGGCAAAAAGTATTTCACCCGTTTCGGGATTGATGCGCGAAGGATTGGCTTGGAAACCTGTGTACCCCGTGAGGGCATGGGCAATCTTCATGGACAGCATGGCGGGCACATCGCCTTCACAACTGGCCACGATGCCTTCTGAGTTGAGTTGTGCCAAAGCCCAGCATCCTGTGTTGTGAACGGTGGAAAGAAGGTCGAAGCAGCGAAGTGTGAATCCTTGCAAACGATGTCGTTCAATCAGTATTTTCAGAGCGTGATAGATGCGGAGTGCTCCTGGCAATGCTTGGCGGATAGGTTCGCTTGGTGCTTTCTGCATCAGAGCTTCGTCCACCTGATTGGTCGGAATTGTCTGGATGGCGTCCAACAGTTCTTGCATCTCGATGTCAACGAGTGTGATGCCCAATTTCTCCAGCACTTTTTCCCGATTGGCTTCGCTCGAAATGAGCCAGTCGGATGGTTTTCCCACTATGCCCAAACGGCATCCGCGGAGTGCTTCCTTTGCTTTGCCCACTTGCAGCAGTTGGGTGATGCGCTGGTTGATGTAGGCTGTGGAGCCATGCAGGATTTCTCCCTGAATGCCTTGCTGGCGGAGGAAGGAGAGGATTTCCATCGATGCTGCCAATGAATTGCTTTTGCCCGATGTGAGCAGATAGAATGGTGCTGACGTCTTTGCCATCAGTTCTTGGTAGATGCGCTTGAAGATGCCTTCTGTTCCACCTGTGCGAACATAAATGAGTGAGAGGAAAGCTGAGCCGTAGCTTTCGTATTGGTTTCCGCAAAAAACGAAGTCGGCTGTCAGCGTCGAAAGAAACTCTTCCGTTGCCTTTTTCACCGATTCCTCGTCGTGCAGTTCCGATGTGAGGGTGTAGATTGCAATGTCCATTTCGATAGAGTTTTTCAGTGGATTGATTGGGCGAATTTACGCAGAAAAAGCTGAATAAGCAAAAAAGTGTGGGTGTTTGATACAAAATTGACAAGATGTGTTACACGTGTTTTCTGTTCTATGCAACAAAAAACTTAACTTTGCAAAAAGTTCAAATCATAAATATCAAACAGATGAAAAAGTATTTGCTTGTTGCATGGGCATTCGGACTTACCACAGTTCTGAATGCGCAAACCGTTGTGAGCAGTCCCAACGGAGAACTGAAAGTGGAAATGAACGACGCGAATGGCAAAGCCACCTACAAGGTGCTGCTGGGTAGTGATGTCGTTTTAGAGGAATCGCCGCTTGGTCTTGTCACCTCAGCAGCTAATCTCTCCGAAGGATTGAAGATTGGCAAGGTGTCGGAACCAAAGGCCGTGAAGGAAAGTTATGAACTGAAGAATGCCAAGAAGCAGCACATCAGTGTTGAGGCTACGGAACAGACCGTCAACCTCACCGACAAGGACGGACGTGATGTGCTGGCGGTGGAATGGCATGTGGACAACGAAAATGTTGCCTTCCGCTACATCGTGAAGGAGCATGCACGTCGCCTTTCAGTCTTGGTGACGAAGGAGGAAACGGGTTTCTGTCTGCCAGAGGGAACCACCAGTTTCAACTGCCCACAGATGGGTTCGCAGAGTGGATTTGCTCGCACTGCACCAAGCTACGAAACCAGTTATGAGTGGGATGCTCCATTAGGCAAGAACGGTTGGGGCGAAGGCTATGTGTTCCCTGCATTGTTCAAGGTGGGCACAAAGGCTTGGGTGATGCTGAGCGAAACAGGGGTGGATGGCACCTACTGTGCTTCCCACTTGCAGAATGCGGGAGGCAGGCTCTATCAGATTGCCTTTCCGAACGTGAAGGAATTTGGTGGTGTTGGTACCAGTGAACCAGGCATCGCTCTTCCTGCCACTCTGCCTTGGCGTACCATCACTGTGGGCCGCACCATGAAGGCGATGGCGGAAACCACTATCCAGTGGGACTTGGTGAAGGAGCAATATGCAGCCAGTCAGAACTACAAGTACGGACGTGCTACTTGGAGCTGGATTATCCGCATGGATGCCAGTTGCAACTTCGATGAGCAGAAGGAATACATCGATTTTGCTGCCAACATGGGCTATGAATACGTGCTCGTGGATGCTCTTTGGGACACGAACATTGGCTATGAAGGTATGGAACGTCTGGCGCAGTATGCCAAGAGCAAGAATGTTGGACTCTTCCTTTGGTACAACTCTAATGGCTATTGGAACGATGCTCCTCAGGGACCTAAGGGCAAGATGCACCGACTCATGGACCGCGAGAAGGAAATGGCTTGGTTGCAGAAGACGGGTATCAAGGGTTTGAAAATCGACTTCGTCGGTTCCGACAAGCAGCAGGCTATGCAGATGTACGAGGATATCCTCTACGATGCCAACAAATACGGCCTCATGATTATTTTCCACGGATGCACTTTGCCTCGTGGATGGGAACGCATGTATCCTAACTTTGTAGCTGCAGAGGCAGTTCGTGCCAGCGAGAACTTCTCGTTTGGCCAGGACGAAAACGACCGTGAGGCGCAGAGCGCTACCATCCATCCAGTGCTCCGCAATGCCGTGGGCAATATGGACTTCGGTGGCAGTACGCTCAATAAGCATTACAGCAAGGATAATCGTCGTGGTCGCACTCGTCGTACGAGCGATGTCTTCGCTTTGGCCACTGCCGTTCTGTTCCAGACTCCTGTGCAGAATTTCGCTTTAGCTCCTAACAACTTGGAGGACGCACCTGCTTGGGCTGTGGATTTCATGAAGTCGGTTCCTGTCACTTGGGAAGATGTTCGCTACATCGACGGCTATCCAGGCAAGTACCTCGTCATGGCACGCAAGAGTCAGGCAGGCAAATGGTATGTGGCTGCCATCAATGCACAGAAAGAACCGCTTAAGTTGAAACTCGACCTTTCCTTCCTCGGAAAAGAGGGTACCATGCGTGTCTATTCCGACAAGGTGGTCAGCACCGACGAGAAGGGCTGGAACACTTTCGAGGGTTCTGTGAAGGAAATGAAGGTAAAAAAGAACATCTCGATTGTTGTGCCTAAAGACGGTGCTGTGGTGATTGAGAAGTGAAAAAGCCTCACCCCCAATCCCCGGGACCCCTCCAGCTCCCCTGAGAGGGGAGAGATGGGGAGAGGGGAGTAGATAGATGAAAATGAAGAATTCAAATTATAAATAAAAGATAATGAGAAAGACATTTATTTTGTGTGCTTGTGCATGGCTGATGTCGATAGGCATGAGTGCGCAGACTTGGCAGATAGCAGAGAATGCTGTGTCAGCTTCCGAGTTTCCAAAAGTTAGTTCCGACCGCCGTGCACAGTTCTCCATCAAGGCACCTGAAGCAAAGGAGGTGGTACTCGATATCTGCAGTAAAAAATATCCAATGACGAAAGACGAGAATGGTGTGTGGACTGCTACCAGCGACCCGCTCGTAGTTGGATTCCACTATTATTTCTTCTTTGTCGATGGTGTGCAAATCACTGACCCTGCTTGCGATTCCTACTATGGTTGTGGACGCATGGCAAGCGGCATCGACATTCCTGAAGCACCCGCAGAGGCTGCATACTACACTTACAACAAGAACATTCCTCACGGACAGGTGCGCGAGTGCTATTATTGGTCGGAAACAGAACAGGCCACTCGTCGCTGCTATGTATATACTCCTGCTGAATATGAGACAAAGACCAAGGCCAACTACCCTGTGCTCTATCTGCAGCATGGCATGGGTGAGGACGAACGCGGATGGCATCAGCAAGGCAAGATGGCGCAAATCATGGACAACGCCATTGCTGCTGGTAAAGCCAAGCCAATGCTCGTTGTCATGGACTATGGCAACTGCGGCTATTCGTTTGGTGCTAAGCGTGGTGAAGGCATGGGCGAATTTGGTGCCAGCTTCACAAAGATTCTGCTCGACGAAACCATTCCTTTCATCGAGAACCATTTCCGTGTGTTGAAAGACCGTGAGCATCGTGCCATGGCGGGACTCTCCTGGGGTGGAAAGGAAACTTTTGACATCACACTTGCCAATCTCGATAAGTTTGCCTACATCGGTGCATTCAGTGGTGCGCTCTTCATGGCAGCAGGACAGGAAGTCAACACGATGTATAATGGAGTCTTTGCCGATGCCGCTGCATTCAATAAGAAGGTACACACCCTCTTCCTCGGCACAGGCTCTGAGGAGAATCTTGGCACTCAGGCTGTGAACGACAAACTCACTGCTGCAGGTATCAAGACTCACTACTACGTTTCTGAAGGCACAGCTCACGAATGGCTCACATGGCGCCGATGCCTCAATCAGTTCATTCCTTTGCTGTTCTAAGGAAGCCTCAAAGCCAAGCCTCACCCCCAACCCCTCTCCAAGGTGGGAGGGGAGTAGAATGAAAAGTGAAATGTGAAGAGTGAAAAATTGACGAACGCAGCAAGAGCAGAGAGCAAGCTCGCTTACACGATGCCTTGCAAGGAGGAAGAAGGCGATAGACAATAAAAAAAGAAGAGTGAAAATGTTGCTTTCACTCTTTCTTTTTTTATTGTCTATCTACTCCCCTCTCCCCTTGGAGAGGGGTAGGGGGTGAGGCTTCTTTTACCCCTTGGAGAGGGGCATGAGGATGAGGCTTATTTAAACCCAATAATCTTTCTGACTTCCTTAAGCGTGGCAGCAGCACTCTCGCGTGCCTTTTCTGCACCTTGACGAGCAATCTTGTCGAGCAGTTCTGTGTTGGCTGAGAATTCTTGAATGCGCTCACGAATTGGATTCAGCACCTTCACCATGTCCTCTGCCAGTTGCTTCTTCATGTCACCGTAACGGAGTGAGCAGTCGTTCCATTTCTCGTCGAAATATTTCACAGTCTCAGCATCGCTCACAATACTCATCATCTTGAATAGGTTCTCAATCACTTCAGGTTCCTCGCTGTTTGGAGTCTGCGGACCGTTGTCGGTCACTGCACGCATCACCTTCTTGCGCACTACCTTCTCTTCGTCGCAGAGGTAGATGCAGTTGCCATCGCTCTTACCCATCTTGCCCGTTCCGTCGAGTCCTGGTACTTTCAGCGCTTCCGCACCGAAGTAGTAGTTCTGAGGCTCAGGGAATAGTTCCGTCTTGTAGATGTTGTTGAAGCGGCGTGCGCACTTGCGAGCTATCTCCATGTTCTGTTCCTGATCCTTGCCTACAGGCACGAACTTGGCACGATGCTGCAAGATGTCAGCAGCCATGAGCGTAGGGTAGGTGAACAGACCTGCATTCACGTTGTCGGGCTGTTGGCGAGCCTTCTCCTTGAAGGTGGTCACGCGTCCCAGCTCACCGAGGTACGTGTTCATATTGAAATAAAGGTAAAGCTCAAGGGTTTCAGGCACATCGCTCTGCACAAGCCAAGTATTCGGCAAGGATTGTGCGAGCCGAATTCTGAATGTTTTCAGGAGTAGGGTGAGTGGTGAGTGAATGCCAGTCGGCTATGAAGAACAGACAATTATATTCGTTTTGCATCTTCACGAAACTGCGCACAGCTCCGTAATAATTACCAAGGTGTAGGTTTCCTGTTGGGCGAATGCCGCTAACTACTGTTTCCACAAATGATTTACTAATTTAATGATTTATTTACTGATTTTGAGTGCAAAGTTAGTGCATTTTGAGCAAAAAGACAAATTTTTGAAACTTATTCTCCAAGGCACAAACACACTCTCTTTGAAATGGAGAAAACTTCATGCAGAGCTTTATGGGATTGTCTGAAGCGCAAGAGGGGATTTACTGAAGTTCTCATTTGATTGGCTTGCGCCGAGCTAACGGTTCAACTAGTTGCCCGAAGGCTCGTCGTCGAATCAGCGAGCCTTCGGCGTTGCGATGGCGAAGGCTCGCTGGTAAAACGATGAGGGCTCGGCATTTCAGTACAGACAAATGAAGACGTCAGCACATTCTAATGAGAGTGTCAGTGCAATCGATGGAGAGTGTGAGTATATAAATTCCTTTAACGATTTCGTGGATATATGCTACGAAATTTGTAACTTTGTGGCTGTTTTGCGAAATAGAGATTTATCTCTGAAACAGAACAAGCCTCATGAAATAGAAGAACTTCTACAAGTGAAAAAACAGGACAACTACACGTTTCTGACCTCGGCTCCGATCGAAAGGGTGATACCGACGATGGCTGTGCCTACGATTATCAGTATGCTGGTGACAAGCATCTACAACATCGTGGACACTTACTTCGTGGGACAACTCAACACGCAGGCAACGGCGGCAGTGGGAGTGGTGTTTCCTGTGATGGCAATCATTCAAGCAGTGGGTTTTTACTTTGGCAGTGGTTCGGGCACTTTCATTTCACGTGCTTTAGGTGCCAAGGAGGTGCATCAGGCGAGGGTGATGGCTTCGTCGGGATTCTTCAGTGCATTGTTCTTTGGAGCTGTCATCACTGTGGTGGGCTTATTGTTTCTGCATCCGTTGTCGGTTGCGTTAGGCTCCACGCCTACCATCCTGCCTTACACGGAACGCTACTTGGCAGGAATTCTCATTGGTGCCCCTTTCTTGACGGCTTCGATGACGCTCAACAACCAGATGCGCTTTCAGGGCAATGCCAAGCAGGCTATGTATGGCTTGATGACGGGTGCTGCACTGAATGTGGTACTTGTGCCTTTCTTCATGTTTGTGCTCAACATGGGAATTCTTGGCACTGCTGTTGGTACGATGTTGAGCGAGTTTGTGGCGTTTGTCGTACTGCTTGTGATGGCAAGCAGGGGAGACAACATTGCCATCAGATGGGGTGACATGAAGTTTGATGAACGTTGTTCGAGGAAAAGGATTGCCGTGGAATTGTTTCGTGGAGGAACTCCGTCACTTACGCGTCAGGGATTGGCAAGTGTAGCTACGATGATGCTGAATGTGGCAGCAGGTGCCTTTGGTGATGCAGCCATTGCGGGCATGTCGATTGTCACACGAATTATCAACTTCGTGTTCAGTGCAATGCTGGGCATTGGGCAGGGTTACCAGCCGTTCTGCGGCTTCAATTATGGGGCAAGGAACTACGAGCGACTGCGCTGTGGCTATATGTTCAGTCTGAAGTTGTGCGTGACAATTATTGTGATACTGGGTGTGCCGAGTTTCATATTTGCAGAGGAAATCATCGACTTCCTTCGCCATGATGCAGCAGTGGTGGAGGTTGGTGCCAAGGCATTCCGCTGGCAACTCATTTCGCTGCCTTTGTGTGCTTTCGTGGTGATGACGAACATGACCTTGCAGACGAGTGGCAGAGCGTTTTCTGCCAATTTCCTCTCGGCAGCTCGAAACGGCATTTATTTCATTCCACTCATCCTGCTATTGCCACGCTTCTTGGGTATCTTGGGCGTGGAAATATGTCAGGCAGTAGCGGATGTGCTCTCGTGTGCCACAGCCATTCCTTTGGCTTGGTACTATTTCAAAACGCTGAAGTAATCTTTGGCAAAATATAATATATTCGGTTTTAAGCCGTTATTATACTACATTATTGCTTATAATTCAAAAGGAAGACTCGGTGGGGAAGACAAAGGAAAATAAGAAAAAACTGTGATAATCATGGAATTACGAAGAACAAGATTAGAGAAATTTATCCTTCTGATAGCTTATGTGGGTTTGATAGGAGGAACTTTGTTTGCCTTTCTTTATAGTAAGGGAGTGTTGGAGTCGGGACAGGATATGTGTGTACCTCGTGCAATTGCTGATTTCATTTTTATTGAGGCTGCATCCGTAGTTGGTTGGGCTGTGCTGAAATTGTTAGTGAAAATCTCCGATAGGCTCAGACATGTGGAGAACAAATTGAATGAGAAAGATTATGATTGATGAAGAATGAAGAATTTTTTTATAGTTGCATGTCATTCTTCATGATAATTATTCTTCATTTTTAAATTCCCATATTTGGCTTTGCCTTATTTGTTTTCACGACTCGGCATAGCTTAGGCGAGCTTAGCTCTGCTCTCGCTGCTCCCAAATTTCATACGAATTGATGATGTTCTGCCAAAGGACATAGCAACCAGCACCGATGGAGGCAACGGGGTTGAGATACATGTATGCCACCCAAATTGCCATGCCTGTGTTTTTTTGGAACATACCTTGACCACAGTTGATGCGCTCGTTGAAGCGTTTGCCAATACCACGACCGATGATGAAATGAAGAACACAGACACAAGCCGACAGGAGGGCAATCATTAGTAGAATACTCACGGAGGTGTTGGCATTGCAGATGTTTTTAACTGTAACACCAGTTGTGATGGCAAGTGAACACCCCCAACTGTAGAAACCGAGGTCGGGATGACGCTTTATCCACTGGCAGAGCGGTTTCACGTAGTGCTGCACGAACCAACCTAAGAGCAAAGGAAGCAACATGACTATCGCCAATTTTTGCAAGATAATGAGCGAAGCCTGAATGAATGTGATGTCGGCTGCACGTTCCAGAATTGGGAAGATGGCAGGAATGGTGATGGCACAAAGGATGCTGGAGATGAGCGTGAATGCTGTCATCGTATTGATGTCGCCGCCCAACTTCCCCGTCACTACGGGAGCTGCGGATGCACAAGGAGCAATGACGCAGGTAAGCACACCTTCCCAAAGGAGTTTTTGTTCGGGATTGTCCTTCACAAGCAGGGCTATTCCCACGTTAGCAGCGATGAGGAGCAATTGCACCGTCAGAAGCCAAAACTGCCAGCGATGAGGTTTCATCTGATGGAAATCGACCTTGGAGAACGTGATGAAGAGTGTGAGGAAAATGAACATTGGGAAGAGCGTGTCGATGATGGGACTGCACACGTCACCCGCTGCATCGAGTGCTGGCACATAGCGGAACACGAGATAAACAACCGTACCAAATGCCATGGCTACGGGCAATGTCCATTCCTTCAAAAATGCTATCAAACCTTTCATTGTATAATATTTCATTTTTCATTTACTTGGTCGCCTCTGGCTCGAAATGAAGTTTAAGATTATAACGTAAAATTATTTTTTTAATTCTAAATGATAATTCTAAATACAAATTCAAGCGAAGCGCCCCAAATCCTTTTAAATCCTTTAAATCCCTGATTTTTTCACTTTTTACTTACCTCCCATCCGAAAATCCTGAGTAGTCATGCCCGTCATGCGCTTGAAATACTTGCAGAAGAATGACGGATTGGGAAAGTTCATCTCTTCTGAGATTTGGGCAATGCTCTTGTTGGAATGGCGCAGTTCCACTTTGATACGTACGATGAGCGAACGGTCAATCCATTCTTTGGCAGTTGTGCCACTTGCCTTGCGAACAGCCGTACCCAGATAGCGCTCTGAGAGGCACATTTTGTTGGCATAAAACAAGAGTCGGTGCTCCTGTTTGCTGTATTGATTGACTAGATAGAGGAAGCGGTCGAAAATGGTTTGCTCGCGCGACCTCGATGCCTTCAGCCAGTCCACATGCTGATGATAGATGCCGTCGTAGTGATGCATCAGTGCTGCCACCAGTGCTGTGACCGTCTGTGGGTTGTAGCTTTCTTGATGCACAATGTGCCAAATGACATCGATGATGCTGCGAGCCGTATGGATGTTGGCTTCGTCAACTTCTATTTGGAAGTCGCGCACTTGCCCATTGAAGGCAAAAGGCATTTGTCCTGCAGGGAAGGGCATGGGGAAATCCGGAGACAAGCCTATGCCATAGATTTCTATGTTTTCGGAGAAGGAGATGGGACTGATGATGGTGCCTGGACCTATGAATACGAGAGTGCCTTCGTGTAGCCGTTTCTCTACGAGATTGACATTGACACAGATTTCTCCATGTACGAGAATGCCCATTCTGTAGTCGTTGATGAGGAATGGAGGCTGCTGGCTCAATATCAGTTTGAAAACTTGTGGGTTGCCATGCAGGATGGCAAGTTCAGAATTGATGAAGATATGCTTGCTCACCTCCTCGATGTGTGGTTGGATGATTGGTCGACGGTGCATGCCGTGATTAAGTGGAGCAGCAATGTGGTGCCAGACAGGT
>CADBXS010000096.1 GCA_902798705.1 uncultured Bacteroidales bacterium | reverse complement strand
AGTGCGCAATTAAGCACGCTTAGTTCTTGCGCTCCGTAGGTGCTCAGGCGGCATAGCCGGAAGGCGAAGATGGCACGTTAAGTTTGCGAAGATGGCACGTTAAGTTCGACCACGACACTGGGGGCGTTTCTCATTGGTTCTTGAAACTTGGCAGTTCGTCGCGCGTGATGGCACAATCCTGCTCCAGAGCGTCGTTCCACCAGTCGATGTTGGCGTTGTTGTGGTCGGTGCTGTTGAAGGCATCGCCGCTTGTTTTGTTCGTGCGGTCGTAGTCGTACCAAGGGATGAGGAAACTCCAATGCTGACCATCTTCCCACAACTGCGAGAGTTTCGGAATGCTTCCGAATTCGCTGATGGCATAGAGTTTGCCTGGGTAGTTTTCGTGGAAGTAGTCGTACCACCAATGCATCTCGCTGAGGTTCTTGTTGTAGAAGTCGTACGCTACAATATCGACGTATTCATCGCCTGGGTACCAGCGCTTTGAGTCTCCTGCGTTAAAGATCCAGATGAGGTTCGTCAGGCCATGATAATTCACCATGCGGTCGTACATCACTCTCCACAGTTCCACGAATGCTTCTGGTCCGTCTGCTCCCCACCAGAGCCATGCTTTGTGCCAGTCTGTGCCTGGATTGGCTTCCGTCCAATTGCCTTGCGCTTCGTGAAGGGGGCGCCAGAGAACAGGCACTTTGGCTGTCTTGGTGGATTTCAGCCACATAGCGACTTGGTCGATGCGGGCTATCATCGTTTTGTAGTCGTCGCTGTTCGGCGAGAAGATTCCTGAGGGTCGGAAACTGGTTTGCTTCGGTTCGGAGCCTGGGGTGCATGTCCAGTCGGTACTATCGTTCGTAAGCATATTCCAATGCCACATTGCCGAGACGATGCCGCCTGCGTTAGCCCAGTTCTGCCAGATTGTGTTGCTCGCATAGTTTATCCAGCCATTCGAAGAGGAATGGATGTCGTGGATGAAGTCAAACGTGTTGATGGCCGGATATTTCCGTGTGTGCTTAAATACCCATTTTGCCTCGTTGATGTTGTAGTTCACGCATGCGTGAGTGCCAGTCAGTATCTTTTGGCCGACATTCTCTTCGAGGTAGGAGAGCAGGTTCTGGGCTTCCCTCGAACGGTTGCTCCACTTCGGAACAGCCTCGAAAGCAACGCTGTCAACCGTTTCTACATCACAACGAATGGTTGAGCCATCGCTTCTGTAAACAATCATATTCTGCACCTGTGCCTTCGAAGCGAGGGCCATTAAAGCGAATATGAGTAAGGAGAGGTTTTTCATAGTAATTTAAATAATGTAGGGACGCCGAAGCGTCCCTACTGTTATGACGTTAAAGCGCTTTTCGCAATAACGGTTTCTATTACAGGCTCCAGTCTTCCTGCGTCTTGCGAACGTAGGTCTTGTAGCGGCGCTGAGCAGCAGCCTTACAAGCGTCGTAGAGCTCTTGAGCCTCTTCGGGTGCGGCCTTCTTCAGAGAGAGGAAGCGAACCTCGCCCTCGAGGAACTCTTGGAACTTATCCCAATCAGGCTCCTTGCTGTCGAGCTGGAAGGGTGTCTTGCCCTCTTCAGCCAGAGCAGGATTGTAGCGCCACAGGTGCCAGTAGCCGCATTCAACGGCCTTTGCCTCTTCGGCTTGGCTCTTACCCATGCCGCCCTTAGCCTTCAGACCGTGGTTGATACAGGGAGCGTAGGCGATGATGAGCGAAGGTCCGTGCCAAGCTTCTGCCTCGCGGAAGGCCTTCAGGCACTGGCTCTGGTCTGCACCCATAGCCACCTGAGCAACATAGACGTTGCCGTAAGTAGCCTGCATGAGGCCGAGGTCCTTCTTGCCCACACGCTTGCCGTTGGCAGCGAACTGAGCAATAGCACCGATAGGTGTGGCCTTCGAAGCCTGACCGCCTGTGTTGGAGTAAACCTCAGTATCGATAACGAAGATGTTGACGTCCTCGCCAGAACCAATCACATGGTCGAGACCGCCGTAACCGATGTCGTAGCTTGCGCCGTCACCACCGATAATCCACTGGCTTGCCTTAGCCAGCTTGTCCTTGTTGGCCAGGAGCTCGTTTTCGAGTGCACATCCGCGACACGGGCAGATGGGGCTGCCTGCTGCCTTGGCATCCTTGGCTTCCTGCAACTTCTGTGCAGCCACCTCGGCACCATACAGTTCCTTGCCCTTGCCCTGCCAGAACTCTATAGCTCCATCGATGGGCAGTATTGCCTTCTCCAGAGCGGCAACGAATTCATCGGTTGCTTTTCGGTTGGCAGTAGAGTCATCAAATGTATCGAGCCATTTCTGTGTAGCTTCGCGCATCCAGTCGAAGGCTGTAGTATTCACGAGTTCCTCGGCCAGCTTGCGCATTCTGTTGCGCAACTTCTTGCGGCCAAGCACCATACCGAGTCCGTATTCGCAGAAGTCCTCGAAGAGGGAGTTGGACCATGCTGGACCCTGACCCTTGGCATTCTTGGTGTATGGAGTGGATGGGATGGAACCTGAATAGATGGATGAACAACCTGTTGCGTTTGCTACGATTTCACGGTCGCCGAAGAGCTGAGAGATGAGCTTCACGTAAGGAGTTTCTCCACAACCAGAGCATGCGCCCGAGAACTCGAAGAGTGGGGTAGCGAACTGTGAGTTCTTCACGGTCTGCTTCACATCCACGAGGTTCTGCTTGCTTGTCACGTTCTTCACGCAGTAATCCCAATTAGCTGCCTCGCTGAGCTGTCCTTCGAGTGGAACCATCGTGAGTGCCTTGCCCAACTTAGGGTTGCCTGGACATACGTCGGCGCAGTTGCCGCAACCAAGACAGTCCATCACGCCTACCTGCATGCGGAAGTGCATGCCCTTCATTGGAGCTGGTGCCTTCATCTCGAGTGTCTGTGCTTTGAATCCTGCCTTCTCCTCGTTGGTGAGTACGAATGGACGGATACAAGCGTGAGGACAAACGAATGCACACTTGTTACACTGGATACAGTTCTCTGGAGTCCATACAGGAACGAAGGCTGCCACACCGCGCTTCTCATAAGCTGCTGTGCCCTGTTCCCAAGCACCGTCCTCGTAACCCTTGTATGCGCTTACTGGAAGCAAGTCACCGTTCTGAGCGTTGATTGGACGTACTACGTTGTTGATGAAGTCTGGGTCGTTGTTCTCTACCTTTGGATCGTCAGGGAGGTTTGCCCAAGCTGGGTCGATGTCGAGCTTCTTGTACTCTCCACCACGGTCAACAGCTGCGTAGTTCATGTTGACAACGTCTTCACCCTTCTTGCCGTAGGACTTCACGATGAACTTCTTCATCTGCTCTACTGCAAGGTCAACAGGAATCACTTCTGTGATGCGGAAGAATGCGCTCTGAAGGATGGTGTTGGTGCGGTTGCCAAGACCAATTTCCTGAGCAATCTTCGTTGCGTTGATATAGTAAACAGTGATGTTCTTCTGAGCGAAGTAACGCTTCACACTGTTTGGCATGTTCTTAGCGAGGTCCTCTGCCTCCCAAATGGTGTTGAGGAGGAATGTACCGTTCTCACGGAGACCACGAGTCACATCGTACATGCGGAGGTATGCCTGTACGTGGCATGCCACGAAGTTAGGAGTCTTAATCTGATAAGTGGAGCGGATTGGTGTGTCACCGAAACGGAGGTGAGAGCAAGTGAAACCGCCCGACTTCTTGGAGTCGTAAGAGAAGTATGCCTGGCAATACTTGTTGGTGTTGTCACCGATAATCTTTACGGAGTTCTTGTTAGCACCTACTGTACCGTCTGCACCGAGTCCGAAGAACTTAGCCTCGAAGATGCCTTCGCCACCGAGTGCCTTTTCTTCCTCAACTGGGAGGGAAGTGAAGGTGACATCATCCACGATACCGATAGTGAAGCGATCCTTTGGCTGAGGAAGCTCGAGGTTGTCGTAAACGGAGAGAATCATGGTAGGAGTAACGTCTGCACTACCCAAACCATAACGACCACCTACGATGAGCGGAGCATCTGCCTTTCCGTAGAATGCATCCTTCACGTCGAGGAGGAGAGGTTCGCCGCTTGCACCTGGTTCCTTGGTACGGTCGAGAACTGCAATGCGCTTAGCAGTCTTAGGAACTGCAGCGAGCAAGTGCTCAACAGAGAATGGACGATAGAGGTGTACGCTAACCATACCATACTTCTTGCCATTGGCATTTGCATAGTCGATAGCCTCGCGAGCTGCCTCAGTTGCAGAACCCATGAGGATGAGCACCTTGTCGGCATCTTCTGCACCATAGTATGAGAAGAGCTTGTATTCGCGACCAGTAATCTTGCTGATTTCCTTCATGTATTCCTCAACGATGCCAGGAACGGTCTCGTAGTAAGGATTGCAGCTTTCACGGTGTGCGAAGAAGGTCTCAGGGTTTTCTGCCATACCCTTTGCCATTGGATGCTCTGGGCTCAAGCAGCGTGCACGGAACTCAGCGAGTGCTTTCATGTCAACGAGTGGACGGAGGTCTTCCATGTCCATTTCCTCAATCTTCTGATACTCGTGAGAAGTGCGGAAACCGTCGAAGAAGTTGATGAATGGAACGCGTGCCTTGAGCGCAGAGAGATGTGCTACGGCGGAGAGGTCCATTACTTCCTGAACGGAACCTTCAGCGAGCATAGCGAAACCAGTCTGGCGGCATGCCATAACGTCACCGTGGTCACCAAAGATACAAAGTGAGTGAGATGCAACGGTACGAGCAGAAACGTGGAATACGCTTGGGAGGAGCTCACCAGCAATCTTGTACATGTTTGGAATCATCAGCAACAAACCCTGCGAAGCAGTGAATGTGGTGGTCAACGCACCAGCCTGGAGAGAACCGTGCACTGCACCAGCAGCACCAGCCTCAGACTGCATTTCCTGTACCATTACTGTGTCGCCGAAGAGGTTCTTGCGTCCTGCGACAGCCCACTCGTCAACGTGCTCTGCCATTGGAGACGATGGAGTGATAGGGTAGATGGCAGCAACTTCGCTGAACATGTAGGCTACATGTGCAGCTGCTTGGTTACCATCACATGTGATGAATTTCTTTTCTTTACCCATAAATAATTGAATGATTAATGAACTAATAATGAAATCGGCAAACCAGTTGTCTCAGTCATTATCAGTTGCTGTTATGAAAATAATGATTGTCTTGATAATTCTTTGAAATATTATAGTAGCAGTAATCCATTTTCGGGGATGAATCAATAAAGGAAACCAAAGAGCCAAAGCGGAATCTGATTGCCCTCGCCCACGTCGCACTGGTTCACAGCGAAGAGTGTCTTAGCCTTGCTCTTCAGGCGTGTGGCATGCTCAATAATTCGGAATTCATAAAGCTCGTCGATAAGAAACGAGCCCAAGTTGCCCACCTTGTTCACACGGTGGTCTTTCCATATTGTGTTACAGAAGAACGTCTCCTGCACATCGTGTTCGTCGAATCGCTTCGGATAGAAGCTATACATGAGGTTGGAGTTATGCAGCAACACACGTGCAGGCTTCTTTGGGAAGTCGTCGCCCTTGGCATAAATCATGTTCACGAGACGAGCATCCATCAGGTACTTGATGTAGTGCATCACCGTAGCACGACTCATGCCCAGTTCCTGAGCCAGTTGGCTCACGTTAGGCACTGTGCTGCCGCTCATTGTAAGGAGATAAAAAAGTTGTTTGATTTTTGGCAGATATTTCAACTCTATTTGCTTCACAAGTAAAATGTCCACCTCTATCATCATATTCATGGTCTTCAGCAAGTTCTCGCTGTAGGTCTGTTTTTCGAGGAAGAAAGGGTAGAAACCGTGATGGAGATAGTCTTGGAAATAGTCGCGTGGATTCACATATTGCATAATGGCAGGTGCAATTTCCTCATGGTGCTTGATGATTTCATCCAGCGTGTAAGAACGGAAATTCTGCCCAGTCTTCAAGTTCAAGAATTCACGAAACGAAAAGCCACGTAAGTTGTAGGATTTCACAATCCCGTTCAGTTCAGGATTTTCTTCTTTCAGTCGCATTACCGAAGAACCAGCAAAAACAATCTTAAGTCCAGGGTAACGGTCGTAGCACACTCTCAGTTCTTGGCTCCAGTTGGGCTGTTTGAACACCTGGTCGATGAGCAGCACCTTGCCTCCGTCGTGGTAGAAATCTCCTGCAAAATTGGCAATGCCATAGTTCTGCACATAGAAATTGTTGGTGTTGATATACAGGCAGCTATGGTCATCGGGCGAGAAATTCTCCTTGGCATATTGTAAGAGGAAAGTGGTTTTTCCCACTCCCCTTGCACCTTTCACGCCAATCATTCGGTCTTTCCAGTTGATTTCGTCCATCAGGTCGCGTCTGACAGTTGGCTGCAGATGCTCAATCAGATATTTATGAGTTCGAAAAAACGATTCCATGCTTTTCCTTGCTGAACTAAGATTTGGGGCAATTTTGTGAATTCGTTGCAAAGTTATATAAAAAACATCAAAATGCAAAGTGGAGATTACAATTATTTTAATAAAAAGCATTTTTTTTCTTTGCCTTTCCATAATTAACGACGAAAACTTTTATCTTTGCAGATTGTAAGCAAGGAAAGTGTGAAGCGTGAAAGCCTCACCCACGACCCCTCTCCAAAGGGCGAGGGGAGTAGAATGAAAAGTGAAGTGTGAAGCGTGGGGTGTGAAATGTGAAGCGTGGGGCGAACTAACTTTGTTAAACGTTAAACTTTAAACTCTAAACGTTAAACTTTAAACGATTAAATTCATGGAACATCCAGAGAATAATGCCGAATATGCTGGTCTGCAAGTGAATGCAGGTGTGGAGCAACCCTCTATCGTCAATCCCTATCTGAAGAACTTCCGTAAGAAACGTCAGCGGCTCTTCACCCCAGGGGAGTATGTGGAGGGAATCCTGAAAGGGGATGTGTCGATGCTGAGCCAGGCTGTGACACTTGTTGAGAGTGTACTTCCCGAGCATCAGACTATCGCACAGGAAGTGATAGAGAAGTGTCTGCCTCATAGTGGACGCTCTGTAAGAGTGGGCATAAGTGGTGTTCCTGGGGCAGGAAAGAGTACCTCTATCGACGTGCTCGGCACCCATCTTCTTGAGAACTACGGCGGAAAACTGGCAGTGCTTGCCATCGACCCCAGCTCTGAGAAGACAAAGGGTTCCATCCTTGGCGACAAGACACGCATGGAGCGACTGGCTGTGCATCCTCGCTCCTTCATCCGTCCTTCGCCAACGGCAGGTTCCCTCGGTGGTGTCGCTCGCAAGACACGCGAAAGCATCATCCTTTGTGAGGCAGCTGGCTACAACAACATCTTCGTTGAGACCGTTGGAGTGGGGCAGAGCGAAACTGCTTGTCATTCCATGGTCGATTTCTTCCTTCTTATTCAGCTCTCTGGTACGGGCGACGAACTGCAAGGCATCAAGCGTGGTATCATGGAGATAGCCGATGGTATTGTCATCAACAAGGCAGATGGCGACAATGTGGATCGTGCACACCTTGCTGCCACCCAGTTCCAAAACGCCCTCCATCTATTCCCTATGCCTGAAAGTGGTGTGCTTCCAAAGGTGCTTTGCTATTCAGGATTTTACGAATTAGGCATCGACGAAGTGCTGAAGATGATTTTCGACTATATCGACCAAGTGAAGCGGAACGGATACTTCCAACATCGACGCAACGAGCAGTCGAAGTACTGGATGTATGAAACCATCAACGAACGGCTGAAGAATAGTTTCTATCACAATCCTGAAATACGTCAACTCATCCAGCCCACCGAACAGGATGTACTCGATGGACAAGTATCGTCGTTCATCGCTGCCAACCGCCTTCTGGATAAGTATTTCCACCTGTTAAAAAATTGAATGAAAAATGAAAGTTGTCTTGATGATTGTACCCGTATTCGTTGATACTTACACAATAAAAGACAGGACTTGTTCGTTATAAAATTTTGATAGATAAAAACCAGACAGAAAAGAATCATATTTCAATGAGGTTTTCGCAATCCGCCCATCACTGCCATTTTCGTTACGCAGCACTTTACGTACTGTGCACATTGATGCACATCTCTGATGCACAGGCACAGACAGGCACCACGGGTTATGAGTTTCTCAACATACCCGTTTCTGCACATTCTGCCGCACTGGGTGGAAACAATGTCTCCATCGTTGAGGATGATGTCACCCTCCTTTTCACCAATCCAGCACTCCTGGCTAATGTTTCCGACAAAACACTCAACTTCAACTATTCCAACTACATGAGCAGTTCTTCGTTCCTTTCTGCATCCTTTGCCAAGCAAGTTGGAGAACGAGGTACAGCAGCAATAGGAGCACGAGTGCTTAGCTATGGAAATATGAAGGAAACGACAGCTGATTTCCAAACCGTGGGAGAATTCAAAGCTACCGACATTGCCGTACAGGGAGGTTACACTTATCTATTTACAGATTACTGGACAGGCGGCGTGCAGGCAAAAGTGCTGCTGAACAATTATGGGAACTTCAAATCCACTGCCCTTGCAGTCGATTTGGGCATCAACTACTTCGATGCCGACCATGGATTCAGTTTGAGTGCGGTAGCACAGAACCTCGGTGGCGAAGTGAAGACACTTGAAGATACTCGCCGCAAATTACCATTCGACTTGGCACTTGCATTCAGCAAGGACTTTGCCAATGCTCCAATCCGTGTGAGTAT
>CADBXS010000095.1 GCA_902798705.1 uncultured Bacteroidales bacterium | reverse complement strand
CACTGAGGACCTCCACCGCCGCAACCCTGAAGCACGTTTTGCCGACTTCTACGAGCTGGCCACCTTCAACCACATTCTCTCCACCCAGCACCCTGTGCATGGCGGCTATGTATATTTCACACCGGCTCGGCCACGCCACTATCGCAATTACTCGGCTCCGAACGAGGCCATGTGGTGCTGCGTGGGAACTGGTATGGAGAATCATGGCAAGTATGGTCAGTTCATCTATACTCACGTGCATGATGCACTCTTCGTGAACCTCTTCGTGGCATCCGAATTGAACTGGAAGGAGAAGGGAATGACACTGCGTCAGGAAACGGCATTCCCTTACTCCGAAGACAGCAAACTGACTGTGACAGCTGGCAAGGGACAGATGAAACTGATGGTGCGCTATCCAGGATGGGTGAAGGCAGGAGAGTTCGACGTGCGTGTGAACGGCCAACCTGTTGACATCCTCACAGGACCATCTTCCTACGTTTGCATCGACCGCAAGTGGAAGAAGGGCGACGTGGTAAGCATCCATTTCCCAATGCACAACAGTCTGCGCTATCTGCCTAACGTGCCTCAATACGTGGCGCTGATGCATGGTCCTATCCTGCTCGGTGCAAAGACGGGTAACGAGGACATGGCCCACCTCATTGCCGACGACAGTCGTTTCGGACAGTATGCCGGTGGAAAGAAACTTCCAATCAACGAAGCACCAATCCTCATCAACAACAACATCGAGGACATCGCCAATCAGTTGCAACCCGTTGCAGGCAAACCTCTCCATTTCACCCTCACTACTAAATTGGCGAATCTCGTTCATGAGGGCGAAGGCCATTTGGTCAGTGAACTGCAGCCATTCTTCGAGATTCACGACTCACGCTATATGATGTACTGGCTGGCTCTCACCGAGCAGAACTACCAGAGCTACCTCGACGACCTTGCCAAGAAGGAGCAGGAACGCCAGGCACTGGAAGCAAGAACAGTTGATAAGGTTCAGCCAGGCGAACAGCAGCCAGAGACCGACCACAAGATGGAAACCGACGAGTCGTTCACTGGCAACACCAACAACGTGTTCTTCCGCGATGCTCGCAACGGACACTTCTTCAGCTATCTGATGCAGACGGGCGGCAACACCGAACTGAGTTTGATGCTCAAGTATTGGGGTGTGGGCGAATGGAAGTCGCATGAGTTCGACATCTTCATCGACGACCAGCTCGTAAAGTCGGTGAACAACACGGGCAAGTATCGCATCTCTGAATTCAAGACCGAAACCTACGAAATCCCAGCTGCTGTGCTGAAGGGCAAGAAGCAGGTGCGAGTGAAATTCGTGGCTAAACCTAACCGACAAATCGGTGAGATTTACGAAGTGAGACTGGTGAAGTAAGATAAGTTAATAGTTAATAGTTAAAAGTTAAAATGCCAATGGGCCGTGAGCTTTTAACTTAACATAAATTCTTCTTTTATTTATGAAAAGGTTTCTCATCACACTTTCGTTGCTTGCCTCTGTTCTGATGCAGGTGCAGGCATTCGTGAAGGACAGTATCTTTGTCAATACGGGCGGACAAAGACGCAATATCATCGTATTCAAGCCCACACATTATGAATCCGACGTTCCCCTGATGATTGTGACGCACGGCATGAACCAGAGTCCTGAATACCAATACGATTCAGATAAGTTCTACACCATGGTCGATACCGCCAAGTTCGTAGTGGCCTATCTGCGAAGCGATGGCAGCACATGGGATATCGGTGGCACCAAGGACATCAACTTCGTGAAGGCATCCATCACCAAGCTCAAGCAGGACTACGGCATCGACACAAACCGCGTGTATTGGTCGGGCTTCTCGATGGGTTCGATGCTCATCTACCATGCCATCCCAACCATGTATAACCAGATTGCAGCCTTTGCACCAACCAGTGGCATCCACTTCTCCAGTCAGCCTTGGAACAACTGTCCGAAACCCATTTCGCTCATCCATTGCCATGCATACGACGACAATGTCTTCGGCTACACCGACTACGGCATACACGACTACGTGGAGCACTTTGCCAAGATGGACCACACGCAGAAGTACAAGAAAATCACCAACTACTACCCTAATGGGCAGACGTGGTGGAATGGCGACAAGGAAGTGTGGAGCGAAGGCGACAACGGAACGGAAGTGGAACTCTTCTCCTACCGCAACGGTGGACACTGGCCTATGGACGGCAACCAGCGCGAAATTTGGAATTTCTGTAAGCGCTATTCCCTCGACCCTGGCATACCAAGTGTCAGCTTTCTAAGTCCAAGCACCGAAGACTTGTTCACCGCCATCGACACCATCACGGTGGAAATCGAAGCCAAGGATGCTGACGGCACCATCCAGTCCGTCACCCTCACCATCGATGGCAAGGAAGTGATGAACCTCAGCGAGGCACCATACACCTATCGCTGGATTCGTCCGACGGCTGGCACACACACGCTGAAGGCAAAAGTAACTGACAACGACAAGAAGACGAAGGAAGTGACAAAGAAAATCACCATCCAGGCGCCTGCACCTCTGCAAGTGCTGAAGGCTGAGCCCGAGAATCACTCCTTCGACCTCCCTACCAACTTCTCTCCTTTCACCTACACATTCGACTTCAGCATCGACTGCGACAAAGCCACAGCCACGCTGACCAATGGTGACGAGAGTGTCACACTGGTGAATGGAACCACGGGCATGAGTCAGGTGATTAGCTTCTCCCTGCCCGAAAACACCACGCTCAACGAAGCAGACTACACGCTCACTCTGAGCAACGTGACGGATGAGCGCATTGTCGATGCAGCACCTTTCCGCTTCCAATACACCTTTGGCATCACGGAAGTGAACATCGAAAACATCGACAGCACATCAGCAGTTCAGCTCTACAAAGGCGGCTTCCTCCGCACCATGGCCGACGCACAGGCACTCTATGACGGCACGGCGATGGAGGTGGACACCATCTACGAGTCGGCACAGAAGATGAGGGAAGCACTGAAGGAAGTGCTTGACGAATTCGCCACCTTCGCCTCCACGGCACCATCGGAATACGAAAGTGCCAAAGCCACAGTGGAAAAAGCGATGGCTCCACTTGCCACACGCAAAACCAACCTCGAGAACTATTACGCCGCCTACCGCCAGGCATACGACATTGTCAACCAATTTGCAGACAACGAGGAGATGCAGAACAAATACGCTTACCGACGCTTGCAAACCTACGTCACCTCGCTCTACACGCCTGCCAAGGTGGTGAACAACGACAGCAAGATGGTGTCGGCAACCGAGAAGATACTGCAATACATTGAGCAGCTCCAACCAATCATCACGGGAATTAGCACCCCGTCCGTCTCATCGAAACCTGCTGACAAGCAGTTCTATTCCCTCGATGGCAAACGACACAGCAACCCAATTCGTGGCATCTATATCCAAAACGGAAAGAAGATGCTCGTGAGATAGTTCTGAAAACGAGAACAAAGACCTAAGCGATGGCGTTGAATTAGCGAAAAGGCTAAGACGACGCCATCGCTGTTTAATAAAACAGTTTTTTAGTGTCACTCTGCAAGAAAAAGAAAGATTTCTTGTTCAATTCGGCAAAATCCTATAAATTTGCACAACTAATTAATACCAAAGCACTTTTATTGTCTAACTAACTTTTTTTCATTATGAAACAAAAATTACTTATTGCAGCTTTGTTGATGGGTGGTTGCCTGTCGGCATCGGCACAGTGGTCGTTTCCTGAGCCTGTGACACAGGGATTCTCCATCGCCGAAGGGGCTGAGTCAACCGACACGCTCTACCTCTACAACGTGGGAGCTCATGCTTACTTCATGGAGGCAAACGACTGGGGCACACGTGCCAGCGTCTCTTCATGGGGCTTGAAGGTCTATTTCCAGAAATTCCTTGACCTACCTGAGGAAGGCGAGGAAGGTGCAGAAGCCGTATGGGATGGCAAGACCTACCTCATATTCGATTACTCCCTGGCTAAGAACGCATGGAAAAACCTTTTCATCGATTCTGAGACGGCGCTCTACGTTGACTTGGGCTCACAAGCCAACTTCTACTTCTCCGTGCAGGACAACGGCAACGGCACCTTCAGAATCTTTGGCGCCGACAAGAACCCCAAGTACAACCCAACGGACTTTCCAAACAGCTTCCTGGGCATTGAGATGACAACCGATGCCGATGGAAACACGAAAGTGTCGGACATCATCAATCCTATGCTCGACCCAGATGTTGCCACTCCTGGTTCTAACGAGTTCTACATCGACTGGGCATTCGTCAGCAAGGAAAACTACGAGGCTCAGCAGGTGAAAGTGGCTCAATATCTGGCTGCTGTAGCACTCGGCAATGCGATTGAGCGTGCTGAAGCCAACAATATTGATGTGGCTGCTGAAAAGGCTGTCTATAACAACACGAACAGTACCAAGGAAGAGTTGGAGGCTGCAACCGCAGCTGTGAACGGAAAGATTGCGAACAACGTGGAGAACCTCTACTCGCCAGAAAATCCGCTCGACATGGATGCTGACTACGTGATGAACACAACCTTCGACACCAACGAAGGATGGTCAACGACTACAGGTGCCCAGAATACGGGAATTGCCACGAACAAGACTTCCGAGAAGGGACGCGACGGAGAGTATCACTTCACAGGTGGCTTCTGGGAGAACTGGAACGGTTCCGCATTCACGGGTAAGCTTTACAAGCAGATGGCCCAAATGCCTAAGGGCGTGTACTATCTCCGCATGGCTGCTTTCTGCAACAGTGGTGAAGGTTCTTACGTTTATCTGAACAAGGATAGCGTGGAAGTGACCTACGGCTCACCTGAGACCTACGAACTCTTCGCATTGGTTGAGGATACCGACACCATCGAAATCGGCTTGAAAGTAGTTAGAGGCGGTAACAACTGGGTTGGTATCGACAATGTTCATCTGGAATACTACGGCAACCAGCCTTCTTCGCTGGTTTATTATTTCCAGCAGCGTCAGGAAATCGACCTCTCCTCTGTGGGCGAGTACTATCAGCTCGAAGCAAAGGAAGCTTACGACGCAGTGGTGGAAGGTCTGAACCCATCCACTCCTGAAGAAGCATTGGCTGCTCTCGAAACCTATTCCGCTGCATGGGCAGTGTTCAAGGCTAATGCCGATGCTTATCAGGCTTTGGCAGACGCACGCAAGGAAGCACGCACGGCCATGGACGAAGGTTTCTACACCGACGAACTCTACGACTACGAATTGGAAACTGTGGGTGACGCACTCGAGGAACGTACACTCTCCACTGAGGAAATCAACGCCATCACAGAGAAGTTGCTCCAGCTCATCGACGAAGCACTCCACACTTACTCGGCTGGTACAGAGTTGACTTCTCTCATCACTAATCCTAACTTCAACCAGAGCGGTTCTGTGGGCTGGTTGGTTGACACAGGAACAGTGAACAGTGCCACTTCAAGCGGTCCAGCTGTAGCTGGTCTCTCCTTCAACCAGAATGGTGAACGCTGGAATGCCAACTTCGACTACTATCAGGTGCTGTCAGGCTTGCAGAATGGTGTCTATGAACTGAAGGCACAGGCTTTCTATCGTACGGGCGATAACTCTACATCTGAATCGCAGTTTGACAACAACTCTGAGGAAATTCTGGCATGGATTTACTTGAATGATAGCAAGAACGAAGTGCCAAGCATCATGTCGGCCAAGCGTACAGCAAATGAGCTGGATGCTGTTTCTCAGGGCACAAACGTTTGGCAGTCAACTGGTTCCGATGGTTCTTACCCTCGCACCGACGGCACTGCTGATGACGGTAGCACATACTACAGCCCTAACGGACAGAACGCAGCTTCTGCATTCTTCACTTTGGGCGACTACGAGTGCAACGTCTTTGGTATTGTTACCGACGGCACACTCCGTCTCGGTATCAAGTCGGAAGGTTCTGTGGATAACCGCTGGACACTCTTCGACAATTTCCGTCTCGTTTATCAGGGCTATGACGTGGATGTACTGTCTGAATTGCTCAACGCCAAGGCAGAGGAAGCTGCTGAACTGATGGAAAAGGACATGGCATCGGATGCTAAGGACGCATTGGAAAGCGCTTACAACCTGGCAAGCGATGCAGCTGGTAGCGGTGAAGGCAGAACAATGTTTGATGCACTCGTTTCCATCCTCTCAACTCTCAACAGCGCAGAAGAATCTGTGAAGCAATACGAAGAGCTGCGCACTCAGCTCGGTAACCTCGAGTCTGCATACAACGAATATGCTGGCACAGCTTCGATGGAAGCTATCAACGACGCAGAAGCGCTGATCAACGAAGTGAGCGAGGCCATCGAGGCAGGCTCTTACACCGACGCTGAGGTAACTGCCAAGATTGACGAAATCAAGGCTGCTATCACTGCTCTCAAGGTTCCTGCTGAAAAGGCAAGCGACGACAATCCTATCGACTACACTCAAGCCATCGTCAATCCTTCCTTCGACGTTCAAGACGATTTCACAGGCTGGGCTGGTTCTGGCTGGGGAGCAGGTGGTACGAAATCAACACTTGCTGAGCGCTATCAGATGAACTTCGACACTTATCAGGATCTCAACGTTCCTGAAGGTACTTATATGCTCTCTGTTAACGGTATGCATCGTTCTGGTTGGGCTGCTGACGACTACGCTGCTTATCTGGCACAGCAGGAGAAGTTGGCTGAGGATCCTAACTATGCAGACCCTACCCTTACCGCATTCCTCTATGCAACCACAAGCGAGGGCAACTACTCGGTAGCTCTCCCTCATGCATCTGCTGGTAACGTGGAAGGTGCACGTGGTGTGACAAGCGAAGACAACGTAGCTTCGGGCATCTATATTCCAGGCACAATGTTGGCATGCGACACTTACTTCCACACTCCTTACACGGATGCAGAGGGTAATGAATATTATCCTTACAATGTAAGCGTCATCCTGAAGGTAGGTGCCGACAAGAAGCTCCGCATCGGTGTGAAGCGTGTAGGCGAGGCTAATGACAGGCCTGCAGGCAACTGGACCATCGTCGATGACTTCCAGCTTATCTGCTTCGGTACAGAAAGCACCAAGACTCCAAGCGGCGATGCTTTGGACTATGCTTTGGACATCACAGGCGTTCAGACCGAAACCACTCAGGTGGCAGAAATCTTCAACGTGAACGGCGCACGCGTTGCTACGCTCCAGAAGGGTATCAACATTGTTCGCATGAGCAATGGCACTATCCAGAAGATTCTCGTGAAGTAATAATTGGAATCCAAGCTTTTTGAAGAATCGGAGAAATGTCAAACACTCCGATTCTTCAAAGAAATAAAAACAGAAAAAGAATGCGTTGAACAATTCGGTTCAGCGCATTCTTTTTTACATTCAATAGGGATTATCTATAGTATGTAATAGGCGTGGAGAGATTCCATGCAATATTTGCTATGGTAACGATTCGGTCTGGGGAGGATGCTGATTTACAATTGATTACAAGATAGTTAGACTTACCCTGCGTCCTAACCCTTGGAATATCTTTAGGAGTGTTGAGACCTGTATGTCTGTATGTCCGTTCTCAACACGTGATATATAGCTTTTCTTTGTTCCAATCTTATCCGCAAGCTGCTCCTGTGTAAGCCCAGCTTTTTGACGTTCCTCTTTAAGACGCTCTCCCAAGATAAAAGCATCTGCTTCGACATCGAACTCTATTCTTGTAGGAGTTCCTTCTGCGCCAAAATCTTCATTAATGAAATCTTCAATTGGTGTAAGATTCAGTTCTTTCATTTCTTCACTTGTCATATTATTCTCCTTTCTTGTTTTTGCTTTCAAAATATTCGTTCATAATCCGCTTTGCCTTTTCTATCTCACCTTGGGGTGTCTTTTGAGTTTTCTTCTGGAATCCATTAAACAAAATCACAAGATTACCCTCATCAAAGCAACAGAATATACGATAGATGTTACCATCATCCTCCACTCTGATTTCATAAAGTCCTGCTACTCCCGCTATTGATTTCAAATAGGTAACAGGGATTACATCTAATGTCATGATATAAAGGAATATCTGGTATATCTTCTTCAATGTCCGCAGTGATAGCATCTTTTTGAACTCCTTGAAGTAGTCCTTATAAGCCACCAAGTGCCTTTTATATTCTTTCTTCGGCATGTTGCTCAATTTTTCGGCAAAGATAACTAATTAGTAAACATTTCCCAAATATTTTCTCGGGAAACAGCATGTGTGATAGCAATAATAGCCAATGAAAATATGTGGAATATAAATTATTATTCGTATTTTTGCAACAACAAACCCTAATACATAATTATCATGAAAAAATTATTAAGTATTACATTCCTTCTGTTAGCGACAATGCTTTTCTTCTCATGCCATCAGGCAAAAGAAACAAAGAACGAAACCTCTGGTATTAACTCTAAAAATAAGAAAATGAAAACTATCTATGACATCAACGTCCTCACAAAGAAGGGTGAGGAAGTTTCTCTGAAGCAGTATGAAGGCAAAGTCCTCCTGATTGTCAACACCGCCAGCCGCTGTGGTTTCACTCCTCAGTACAAAGAACTGGAAGCCATGTACGAGCGTCTGAACAGCAAGGGCTTCGAAATTCTCGACTTCCCTTGCAACCAGTTTGGAGAGCAGGCCCCTGGCACCGACGAGGAAATCACTCAGTTCTGCCAACTCAACTA
>CADBXS010000094.1 GCA_902798705.1 uncultured Bacteroidales bacterium | reverse complement strand
AAGAATCAAGATTTATGAAAATTAATGGTTAATTGATGATAATTCATGTTTATCTTTTTAACACGAACCGTTAGCTCGGCGTAAGCCAATTACCATTAATTCATCGCGAATTTTTCATGAATTTTTTCTACGGAGTATTGGAGTATAGGAGTTTTTTTTTCCTTACATCCTTTCCTCCGTAGAGTTTTATTTCATCAACAAAATAAGCAGAGGAATCAAGATTTATGAAAATTAATGGTTAATTGATGATAATTCATGTTTATCTTTTTAACACGAACCGTTACCTCGGCGTAAGCCAATTACCATTAATTCATCACGAATTTTTCATGAATTATTTCTACGGAGTATTGGAGTATAGGAGTTGTTTTTCTCCTTACCTCCTTTCCTCCATAGAGTTTTTTGTCACGCGGAACCTTCAGCCCGGCGACAGCCAAATCGCAGAAATGAAGGAAATTAAGTTTTTCTGCGCATATCTGCGCTTTCTGCGTGATGTTTTTTCCTTATCTCTAAGGAGTAAAGGTTTTTTTTCTTTGGTTTTGCTTGAAAGTACTGTCCCATAGTTGCAAGAGTGGCGTCCCATCGTTGCAAGAGTACTGTCCCATAGTTGTAAGAGTACTGTCCCAATGGCGTTTGAGCGCTGTCGAAATGGCGATAATGGGACAAATGAATGCTTTTGATGCAGTGCTTTAACCTATATTATTCATGAACATTATTATTGTTTCTGTAAAACACGAATTACCAATAATTTATCACGAATTCAACACGAATTTTCTTAGACACTCATTGTAGAATATTTATGGTTAATTATATGGTAATTCGTGTAAAAAAGAAAGAGTTAACGTCAAGCATTAAATTTCCATGAATAATTCGAGTTAAGGGATTGTCTGAAGCGAACTATTGTTTGGCTTATGCCGAAGGTTGTTGACTTACCCAAAAAGTTTGCCTACCAACTGAAGGAGGTTCTTCACGGATTGCTTGTTGGCAATCGGAATATGGATGCTGGTTTCGCCTGTCTTCTCGTCTTCTACCACAATGGTCTTTATTAGCTCTTCAGTGGCTTCTGGCGACTTCAGGGTTTCAGCAAGTCCTGTCATAAATGAAATGCCTTGTGATAGCAAGTCTTTTGGACTTTGAACTGTAGATTTGTGAGACGAATTGGAGGATGTTGAAGGTTTGAACGGTTCTTCGTCCTCATCCTGTGGCACAATGAGGTCTGGGGATACCTCTGAAGCATCACCTGTGTCTTTTGAGGAATCCTTGTCTTTTTCCTCTTCGGGTTCTTCCATCACCACGGGTTCCTGTTCAGATACTTCTGCTGTTTCTTCTACAAAGACATCCATCGTTTCCTTCAGAGTGTCCATCATCTGACTGAACTTGTTGTCTTCCACAAATACGGAATCTTCTCCTCCATCGAGAACTCCCTCGAACATGGATGTCTTGAAACGTAGTTTCCCTATCATTTGTTCCTCAAAGGTATCTTTTGCCACCAGATTGATGACCTGTATATTTCTGATTTGTCCTAAACGATAGATGCGGGCAATGCGCTGTTCGAGCACAGCCGGATTCCAAGGCAAGTCGAGATTGATGACGATGGAGGCTGCTTGAAGGTTCAGTCCTGTACTACCTGCGTCGGTTGATAAGAAAACACGACTTTCTGGCAAATCGGAGAAATTGCTTACAAGGTCCTTGCGCTTCACGGATGGGACTCCTCCATGTAAATACTCGTAGCCAATGTCTCGCTTGTCAAGTTCCTGTGCCACGAGACGTGTCATTCTCTCCCACTGACTGAACACCACCACTTTCTCATCACCACTCTCAACCACATCTTGCAGGATATTCATCACTTCGTTGACCTTTGTGTCATAGCGTGTTTTCTGGTCAAGGATGTAAGTGCTGTCGCACACCATCCGCATTTGAGAAAGGAGTAGAAGCAAATGCTTGCGGTCTTTCTCTGACAGGAAATGGTTTGCAGCCCACTTCTGAATGAGACGAGCCACTCCTGCACGGAACTCCTCGTGTATATCCATTTGCTGCTGAGTGATGGGAATAATGAGGTTCTTGTCCTGCCGTTTTGGCATTTGCAGAGCCACATCCTTTTTTCTCCTTCGAATCAGTCTGTCTCTGATTATCTCTCCCACCCGATTCAGATTCTTGTAGCCGATAATCTTTCCTAACTCATCGGTTTGAATGCATTGTGCACGGAACTGATAGTAAGGCGCCAAACAGAACTGGTCAACTAATTGCATGACGGAGAAGAGTTCTTCCAACTTGTTTTCCAAAGGCGTGCCTGAGAGAATCACAGAATAGTCGGACTGAATGCGACGAGATGCAGCAGAAATCTGTGTGTTCCAGTTTTTTAGGCGTTGCACTTCATCCATAATCAGCACATCCGTCTGAAGTTTTCCAAGAACCTTGATGTCGTTGCACGCACTGTTGTAGGAAACAATCTTATAGGCTTGTGGAGCATTGTATTGGTCACGTCGCTGCAAGTGATTTCCCTCTATTACATGTGCTTCCTGTCCCGACAAACGCTCAATTTCTCGCTTCCACTGATATTTCAATGAGGTGGGACAAATGACCAGCACACTATCCGCCAGATGTTCACGAAGAAAAAGCTCAGCAGTAGCAATGGCTTGAACGGTCTTTCCCAGTCCCATTTCATCGGCAATGATGCTTTTCCCCTTGGCAAAGGCAAAACGAACGCCTTCTTTCTGATAAGGATAGAGAGAAGTATGGAGAATACTATCCAGTTCTTCGTCTGAATAGTTGTGAATGATGCGCTCACGAACATTTTTCTCGCGCTGTTCTATGACAAAATCAAGTGCATCCTGATAGAATCGGAAACTATCGTCTATTGCCTTGGCAGCACGAATAAACTGATGAATGTTTTTGAAAGCAGATGGCAACAACTTCCCTTCAGCGTTGAAATAATGGGAAGCCAATTGCTGATACTCTTCTTGGTAATCTGAACCAATGCGAATGCGAACAGCTCTTTCTCCTCTGTAATCCAAATAGACTGACGTGTAGGAAGGAATCTCTGTGTGGACTTTCAGATGGCTGCCGCTAACTTTCTGTTTTACTGCCTCAATGTGCTTGCACGTGCCTAAGCGCGAAGTCTTGAAGTCCATGCAAGAACAATAGTTCCACGGACTTTTCGCTCCTCGGTACACCACCTTATACTGACGACGTGTTTTCGGATTCTCCAACAGATACTCACCAGGTAATTTCTCCTCGTCCACAGACGAAATTGTGTATCGTTCCTCACGAGCCATTTGTCGACGAAGTGCTATCTGCCACTCTTCTATTGTCATGTTTGAAGGACAATAATAATATGGTACGCGCTGTATTTTCTTTTTACCTTTCTTCTTACTTGTCTTTTTCTTTTCGCTTGACGCCATTTTTTCTTTCGTTTTGGGGTGAAACATCTGACTGATATTCAGCTTTTCATTTGCAAAGTTAATGAAATTCCTCCTTTTTCAATGGTGGATTGTCAATTATTCTTTAACTTTGCGGAAAATTATCAATATCGCCTTTGGGCGTATCTATTCAGCGAATAATATCAAGGAGTGCCCTGTCGGGCAGAAATCCTACAAATCAATTCAAATCTACCAAATCTTTTTATTTTTCGACATAGAAATTTGTTTTATTTGTATAGATTTGAAAGATTTCTCGCCGCAGGCGACTCAAAAAAATGATTCGCTGAACAGTTACCTTTGGGCAAAGAAAAACAAACAGACAGAATGAAGATAACAGTTATTGGCGCTGGCAATATGGGCGGCGCATTGGCAAAAGGATGGGCAAAAGCTGCCCAAAGTGGACAGGCCGGAAAAGTGCTGGCATCCGTGTCCGACATCTGTGTAGCCGACAAGGCTCAAGCAACTCTCCAAAAGTTTGCTGCCGACTTTCCCGGCATTCATACTACCGACGACAATGCCTGCGCAGTGGAAGGTGCTGACATTGTGGTATTGGCAGTGAAGCCTTGGTTGGTGGAAGTGGTGGTCAACGACATTCGCGAGCGGATTGACTTCAAGAATCAAATCGTTGTGTCGATTGCAGCTGGCATCACGACCGACAAACTCATCGGCTTCTTTGGAAATGTACCTGCCGATGCAAACATCTTCTATTGCATTCCTAACATCGCTGCGGAATTTGCCCAGAGCATGACTTTCATCTCTTCAACGAAAGGCACGAGCAAGGAAGCTGTTGAGAAGGTGGACCAGTTGTTCAAGATTGATGGCGACACTCTCATCACGGAGGAACGCCTCGTGGGTCCAGGTATGATGATGGCAAGTTGCGGCATCGCCTACGTGTTCCGCTTCCTTCGCGCCATGACAGAAGGTGGTGTGGAGATGGGATTCTACCCTCAGCAGGCTTTGCAGATAGCTATGCAAACTATGGAAGGAGCTGTTTCCTTGCTTCGCGAAACAGGATTGCATCCTGAGGCAGCCATCGATAAGGTTACCACACCTGGTGGCACCACCATCAAGGGACTCAACGAGCTCGACCACGCAGGCTTCAATTCGGCTGTAATTCGATGCCTCAAGGCGGGACTGAAATGAAAAATGAAGAATAAAGAGTGAAAAATGAAGAATGAAGAGTTATTCTAACGTCATTCTTCATTTTTTGTTCAAACGGTTCTTGCATAAAACCCAAAGAAGTGTGCAAAAAAAATCGAGATTCTTTGCACATAGAAAAAAAGTGTGTGTAAATTGGTGAAAATTAACATGTTTTTATTTTGCATGAAGCAGAAAAAGTATGTAAATTTGAATCGGAAAGAAAAGTAAATTAACTCAGTGTGCAAAATTGCACGAAGATGATTGGTGTCATTTTCTTATAACAAACTTACAAAAGAAAGAGGGTTTGTCACAGAAATGACGGAGGGATGATATGTTCATGCATCCTATTTTTACAAAAAAACAAACACACGTATATGTTAGAACGTTTTTTGAAGCAAAGCACTTTCACATCGATGGAGGATTTCAAGCAGAATCTTGAATTCATCGTGCCCGAAAATTTCAATTTTGCCTACGACGTGATGGATGCGTGGGCAGAAGAGGCTCCTAACAAACTGGCTCTTCTATGGACCAACGATAAAGGCGAGGAACGACGACTCACCTTTAAGGAAATCAAAGAAGAATCAGACAAGGTGGCAAGTTTTTTCCAAAGCCTCGGCATTGGAAAGGGCGATATGGTGATGCTGATTCTCAAACGACGCCTTGAATTCTGGACGAGCATGATTGCTATCCACAAGATTGGTGCTATTGCTATCCCAGCAACGTTCTTACTCACGGCCAAAGACATCATCTACCGCTGCGAGAAAGCCACCATCAAGGCCATTGTCACTTGTGGCGATGAGGAAATACTTGACCACGTAGATAATGCCTATCCAAAGTGTCCAAGCGTAGAACGACGCATCAGCATCGGTCCTGAGGTGCGCGAAGGATGGGAGGACTTCCAGAAAGGCATTCAGGAAGCCGCTCCGTTCAAGCGTCCTGAACATGTGAATACAGCGAGCGACTACGCCATCATGTATTTTACCAGTGGTACGAGTGGAGAACCAAAGATGGTAATTCACGACCACACTTACGCATTGGGACACCTCACCACAGCTGCTTATTGGCACAATCTAAAGCCAGATAGTCTCCACCTCACAGTGGCTGACACAGGTTGGGGAAAAGCTGTTTGGGGCAAACTGTACGGACAGTGGATTGTGGGTGCAACCGTTTTTGTTTACGACCACGAGAAATTCACACCAGCAGACATTCTCCAGAAGATGGAACAATATCATGTGACTTCCTTCTGTGCACCACCAACCATCTACCGCTTCATGATTCGTGAAGACCTCACAAAATACGACCTTTCCTCTCTCAAATATTGCACGACGGCTGGTGAAGCACTCAACAGTTCCGTCTATCAGAAGTTTCTTGAAGCTACTGGCATCCACTTGATGGAAGGATTCGGACAGACGGAAACGACCTGCACCCTTGGCACCTTTGCCTGGATGAAGCCAAAGCCAGGGTCGATCGGTGTGCCAAATCCTCAATACGACATTGAACTCAGAAGTAAGGACGGCAGACTCGTCACTACGGCTGGTGAGCAGGGAGAAATCTGCATCCGCACCGACAAGCGCAAACAACTCGGACTCTTCTGCAAATACTATCGCAACCCAGCACTCACAGAAAGCATTTGGCACGATGGACTTTACCACACAGGCGACTTGGCATACTTCGACCGAGACGGCTATTTCTGGTTTATCGGACGTGCTGACGATGTTATCAAAAGTTCAGGCTACCGCATCGGTCAGGTGTTCCCGACGACATCCGCGGCGAAGTGGTGAAGGCTACTATTGTATTGGCCAAGGAATGGAAAGACAAAGCTGACGAAGACCTTATCAAAGAACTTCAGAGGCATGTGAAACACGAAACCGCTCCTTACAAATATCCACGCATCATTGAGTTTGTTGACGAATTGCCTAAGACTATCAGCGGAAAGATTCGACGAGTGGAGATACGTGAGAATGACAGAAAGGTGAAGAAAGAATAGTTTAGAAAGAAGTATAAATAAAAAGAAGAGTGAAGGAACGCACATGTTTCTTCACTCTTCTTTTTAATATGCAGTAGAGAATTCTTCATTCATTTTTCAGGACTGGTGGTTGATGCAGATGCCCTGAAGATACCATTGATAGAGGCGATGCACACCTTCATCAATTTCAATTTTATGATGCCAACCCAGTTCGTGAAGTTTTGTTGGGTCGGTAAGCTTCTTGAGTGTGCCGTCTGGTTTTGAGGCATCCCAACGAAGTTCGCCTTTGAATCCGATTTCCTTCATAATCAGTTCGGCAACCTCCTTGATACTGATTTCCTTGCCCGTTCCCACATTGATGTGGCAGTTGCGGATTTCGTTGATGTGGTCAGCATTGTAGTTCTCCTGGTAAGTATCCTTGAAATCCACATTGAGCAGCACATGCACACTCGCATCAGCCATTTCCTCACTCCAAAGGAATTCGCGCATTGGTGAACCCGTTCCCCAAAGCGTGACTGCTTCTGGTGAGATGCCATAGTAAGCAAGAACTTCAAGGATGTCAGCCTCTGACGAAGAAGCATCCACACGCTTCACCTCACCCGTTGCCTTCACCTTCATCGTCACAGGACGCAAACCGATGTCCTTGCGAACACTCTCCCAATCTCTTTCGTTCAGGCATTTTGCCAAATGAATCTTACGAATCATGGCAGGAAGCACATGGGAGTTCTCCAAATGGAAATTGTCGTTAGGACCATAGAGGTTGGTTGGCATCACAGCAATGTAGTTAGTGCCATACTGAAGATTAAAGCTCTCGCACATCTTCAAGCCAGCAATCTTGGCAATCGCGTATGGCTCATTGGTATATTCGAGCGGAGAAGTGAGCAGACAATCCTCTGGCATCGGCTGCGGAGCCTCACGAGGATAAATGCAAGTGGAACCGAGGAAGAGCAATTTCTTCACGCCATGCTTCCAACTTTCACCAATCACGTTCTGCTGAATCTGCAAGTTCTGATAGATGAAGTCGGCACGATACTGAAGGTTGGCCATGATGCCACCCACATGCGCAGCAGCCAGTACCACGGCATCGGGCTGTTCCTCATCGAAAAACTTCTTCACGGCAATGGGGTCGAGCAAGTCGAGTTCCTTGTGACTGTGTCCCACCAAATTCGTAAAACCTCTCTGCTTGAGGTTATTCCAAATGGCAGACCCCACCAATCCGTGATGGCCTGCCACATATATTTTACTGTTCTTTTCCAGCATCTGTATATACTATTTTAAAGCAGAAAAAAACGGAAATATTTCGGAAAATGAAGTAAGCTATTTCCGTCTTCCCGAAAAATTTCCGTTTTTTTCCGTTGTATTATTTTACAATACCCTTCTCCAGATATTCAGCGAGGTTCGTACGAAGCACTTGTTCTGAAGCCTTCTCAGCAGCCACTTTTGCCATGTCGTGGTCCACCATAATCTTCACAAGTTCCTCGAACGTAGTCTTACTTGGATTCCAGCCGAGCTTAGCTCTTGCCTTCGTTGGGTCGCCCCAGAGATTCACCACGTCGGTTGGACGATAGAAATCAGGACTTACTTCAACAAGAACATTGCCTGTCGCCTTGTCAATACCCTTCTCATCCATTCCTTCGCCCTGGAATTCCAGTTCGATGCCTGCATGCTTAAAGGCATAGTAGCAGAACTCACGCACACTGTGCTGCACACCTGTAGCGATGACGAAATCCTCTGGTTTGTCGTTCTGCAGGATGAGCCACATACATTCCACGTAGTCCTTGGCATATCCCCAGTCGCGCAGACTTGAAAGGTTGCCCAAGTAGAGCTTGTCTTGCTTACCCTGTGCAATGCGAGCAGCAGCCAGCGTAATCTTACGAGTTACGAATGTCTCTCCACGTCGCTCCGACTCATGGTTGAAGAGGATGCCCGAGCAGCAGAACATATTGTAGGCTTCACGATATTCCTTCACAATCCAAAATCCATAGAGCTTTGCCACTGCATAAGGACTGTAAGGATGGAACGGAGTGTTTTCGTTCTGAGGCACTTCCTCCACCTTGCCATAAAGTTCCGAAGTACTTGCCTGATAGATGCGGCAGGTATCTTTCAGACCGCAAAGGCGAACGGCTTCGAGCACACGAAGTACACCCGTAGCATCCACGTCGGCCGTAAATTCTGGAGAGTCGAAACTCACCTGCACGTGGCTTTGAGCAGCAAGGTTATAGATTTCGGTTGGTCTAACCACACTGATTACTTGAAGAATCGACATCGAGTCGCCCATATCACCATAGTGGAGGTGGAAATGTGGCTTACCCTCAAGGTGAGCAATGCGCTCACGGTAATCGACCGACGAACGGCGGATGATGCCATGCACCTCATAGCCCTTTTCCAGAAGGAACTCGGAAAGGTAAGAACCATCCTGACCTGTAACACCAGTGATCAATGCAACTTTTTTCATAATAATGCTTCTGTTTGATATATAGATATTTCTGTTTTTTCAATCAACAAGTTGCAAAGGTACAACAATTTATGTAAATAATAAAAATTGACACGTGAAAAAAGACTGATTCCAACAAATTCGGCCAACGGCACGAAGACTCAAAGCACAAAAATGGCATCGCAAAAGTTCTCGTCAAGGGAAAAACTGCGATGCCGTTTTAATTATCAGAGCAATTTGTCTGCTTTACTTCACAACGAATTTCTTGCCGTTTCGGAAGTAAACACCTGGAGCCAAAGCCTTGAGGTCGGCACCAGCCTCAGTTACCTTCACACCACCCATGGTGTAGATTGGTGCATCCTCGTCGTTTGCATAGTAGATGCCATGAATGCCAGATGGAATCTCGGAAGTGACATAGAGCACACCACGAGCCAATTGACTGTCATCCCAGTAGAGACCAGCTGCCTCATCCACGATGTAGCTTTCCAGTTTTGGAGTGCCTTGATACTTCTCAGCCACCCAGAGAATCACGGAGTCGCCTGCCACCAAGGAATGAGTACTTGACAAGAAGACGGAAACCGTTCCGTTCATCGTCATCGTTCCAATATTGGTCAATGCAGCGCCGCCGTAGGAATTGCTATCGTTGGCTCCCTTGTTCACACCTATGCGAAGCACTGAGTTCGCGCCCATCGTAACATTCTTGCCACCGAAGCCCATGAAGCCTGATGTGCTCGACGCTCCGACACCCACTTGCAGCGTACCATTGATACTATAAGACGAGTTCGTCAGATTGCCCTGTGAGGAGAACACGGTTCCCGTCACACCCGTGAGCGAAGCACCTGCAGCTACGGTCAGCGAACCAGTACCCAGACATGTGTTGGAATTGATGTGAACTTCACCTTCGTTCACACGAACAGCACCTGTTGTGGTCCATGCTCCCGAAGCTGTCATCTTTCCAGCACCGAGTTTCGTGAAGTTGGTTCCATTTCCTGTCACAGCACCCGACCAAGTAAAGTTCTCGTCGTTGCCCACCTGCCAAGTGTTTGCACCAGAGGCTGAAGAACTGCCGTATGCTGTTGCGCCGCCCAAGTTGCCCGAGCCAGTCACCTTACCAATCTTGAAGGTCTTTGCTGAGTTGCCCACGGTGATGCCCGAAGAAAGGTCGAGCGTTGCCTTTGGCAAACCGTATGCGTTGTCGAATGGGAAGATGGCACCGCTGTTGGTTGTCGCCTTGATGGTTCCTTCGAACGCCGACCAGTTACCCTGCAACTGTGTGCGCTGGATAGTAGTCTGGACATTCACTGTGAGTGTTCCTGCACCTACCAACACATTATTATATGTGGCACGTGAGTCAAGATTCCACGTACCCGTCTTTCCTTCAGGAACAGTCACCGCATAGTTGTAATTGCTGTAAGAGCCATTACCGTTGAAGTCGCTAAATGTACCGCCTTGGAACTCGAGTGTCTTGGCAGGCGACAGGCTGTTATCGGTAATCATCGCCACCGTTCCTTGAGCCACAATCAGCTTTGTGAGGGCATTATTTCCAGCAGTCAAGCGCAGTGTACCATTGCCACGCTTCGTGAGTATAGTGCCCGAGAAAGATGTGTTCTGCGTGAAATTGGCTCCTGCGTTGATAACACCGCCATCTACGCCCACCAGTCGGATGGCAGAACCGTTTGTCACCTCTGCCGTAGTCTGAAGCACAGCACCGTCTTCAATCGTGAACAAAGCAGGACTCAGCGTCACGGCTCCCAAGTTGCCGTAAGCCTGGTTAGCATTCGACAGCGTACTCACCACCGTTGTTCCACCCTTCAAGTGGTTTCCACCCTTGTAGGTGTTGTCGGTTGACATGGTCAATCGACCTGAGCCAGTCTTCATAAGCGTTCCACCGATGATGGAGCCAGTTCCTGTGAATTGATAAGCCGATGCGTTGTTCACATACATCGTGTCGGGTTGAACTTCACCACTGATTTCCACCTTGTACGTCTCTGCCTCGTCAGTGAAATACACATTATCGCCATTCACAAACATCGTGGCAGTCAGTTCTTCGTCGTCGAGTGCAAAATTGTCGGTGAGGGAAGCATTCCAAACGGAACTCTTGTCACCCAACCAAACGACATCATTATTGTCGCGCACACCCGAAATCACCAGATAGAGTTTGCCGTCGCGCAGTTCGAGTTCACTCTTCTGAGTGAGTATGGTGCCTTTCAATACAAGGTCTTCCACATTGCCCGACACATTGCCAAGTTCCGCCAGAAGATATTCTCCTTCAGGAATCTTGTCCACACTTGTGCCAAGATGAGGAACCACCTGCACCACTGGAGCCAAAAATTCAGGACCATACTTCCAGTCCTTCGTTTCGATAGTCACGTTCTTTGCAACCACCTTATCGACCGAACCATCCTCATAGACATCCATCACAAGGCGCGAACCGAAGCCCAAGGTCAACGTATCCATAGTCACTATTCCCACTTGGTTTTCACCACCTGGGCGAAACTCAGCAGCATAGTCCATCTTGATGCTACGGAACTCACCTCCGTTGGAATTCAACTTGGCAAAACGGTTCATCCAGAGAGCAGAGTTCTTCAACTTGCCATCGAAGTTCACGGTTCCTGCCCAGATTTCGGTGTTACCGGTGTATTTCTGCTCCACAGCTGGCAAGGTCAAGATACCGTCGCCCTGCTTCACCAAACGCATATCGCCAGCAAAAGCACCACCTGTCACTTCGCATGTGAAGTAATCGTACTTTATCACAGGATTCGTCTTGTTGTTGCTGTTTGTTCCCTGCACCCAAGAAGGCACATTAAATGTGGCGATATGTGGGTTCGCTCCGTCGGTCACGGAAATCCTCGTGTCGTTCGTCTCACAAACCATCACGTGCTCGTCAGCATGAGCCGTACTAATAGTGCCGCCATTGGCAATTTCCACGCGATCGGTCATGGTCAATGGCGGTGGAGCCATCGTGATGCCTTCCAACTCACCGAGGAAGTAACTCTTCTGAGGAGGTTGGTTGTAGCCCACGCATTGCCAAACCATTGCATTGCGATACTGATGGTCATGCCACAGTGTTGGAACACGATAAGTGGTAGGAGCGTTCGTCGTATAGATTCTGATGTATGCGTTATCGCTGGTACGAACCACAATTTCCTCTCGCCAGTCGCCAAAGATATCAGCCGAAGCACAAGGATTGTTTTTCGAGTCGTTGTTCATCTTGCAACCCGAACTGGTAAACAATCTACTGCTCTGGTGCTTATACACAGCAGCCTCTTTTTCTGTTCCAGGACTGTCGAGCACTTCGTCGCAAAGGTCGCCATCCCAATAAATACGGAAGTTGAGGTGCGACCAGAACAAAGCCCAGTTCCTACCAGAATCATCACCAGGAATCGTCACAGGCAAAAGTTTGTCTGCCACAGTGGAAACCAAGCCCGACTGCGTACTTCTGCCCTGACAACCAGGATAATCATTCGAGAAGTTTCCGCAAAGCGAACGACCATCGTCGCCAGTGCTCTGCAAGCGGTAGTAAATCTGCGATGTCGTAGCGTTGCGATAGTTCATGGCAGGATTGTCCTCATTGCATGCGAAGAACTCCAAGCCCTTGCGGTAAGGGTCGAGGTCGCCTACAATCGAAGCATCGCCGTGTCCCAAGCCTGTCGTTGAGAGTCCTTTTCCATTGTCGTCAATCACCATCGAACCGAACACAATCTCGTCGCGTCCGTCTTCATCCACATCGGCAATAGAGTAGTTGTGATAGCCATTGCCAAACCAAGGCGACGAACCGTTATATTCATTCCAGAACCAGCGTTGTGTCAACTTGTGAGTCGCTGGATCTACATCGTAGACAGCCATCTTGTGGCGCGTGTAGCATCCACGACCAAGGAAGATGCTCGCCTTCCTTCCATCAAGGAACGGAGCACCCAGATAATGCTTCATCGAACGGTGACCTCCGTCGTGACGACCATTCGAGCCGCCCCATGTGTTCACGTAGGCATCCACGTAGGCAGAACTTCCATCCACACCACTGAATTCGTTGGCTTCGAATCGCTTCAGTGGATAGGTCATCCAAAGCTTGCCGTCGTCGCCTATTGGGTAAGGCTTGCCCGTTGCTCCCTCCATGTAGAGCAGATATTCATTGCCCACACAGGTATATTGCGTGTTATAAACCGTTCTTGCATCGTAGTCGGGCTTGTCGCCAATAGTCAGCACCGTACCGTCGGCCTGATGGATAATCATGTTGTCGGCACCGCGCATCAGCACTTCTGCCTTGCCGTCCAAGTCCCAATCGTAGAGCACTGCATCCCACTGTTCGTCAGGACCTGCCAGCATGTTAGGTCCGAGGTCCATCCACCAAAGCAGTGTTCCGTCGAGCTTGTAACACTCATAATGGTGAAAAGTCAGTTTGTTTGTCAAATCTCCTTGATTGCCATGATTGTTGTTGCGCTTCACCAAGAACTCCACAACACCGTCGCCATCCACGTCGCCCAAACTGATATCATTGATGATATAGCCCGAAGTGACATCGTTGCCAGCACGGTCAAAAACCTTTGCCACAGGGAACTGATAGTACTGGTTGTTCCAGCGCTTGGTAGCCTTCGACATGAGGTCGGTGCGCTCCACCGCCTTCACCACAGGCACCACCTGATAGGAACTCGATGAATTGCCACTCGTATGGGTGTAGTTCGATGTTTTCAGATTGCTCGCAATCTTCGAACCATTGCAATAGAGATTGTACGTCACGTCGTAGTATTCCTCTGCAAGCATTTTCCAACTCACAAAGTTTCCGTTCGTCGCAGGCACTGCAACAAGTCCACGTTCCAGCTTGTCTGTCACACGTTGCGCATGAACACTCATCAAAGAAGTCAACGCTAAAAGCGCGAAGAGCACAAATTTTTTCATCTAATCTTTCAGTTAGTTATTGATTTCACAAATGCGATTCTTTGCTGCAAAGATAACGAAAAAAAAGTATTTCATCCGACTCGAAAAATGAAAAAATCCCCCAAAACTCCCTATCCACCTCAAAAAAGTACTATTCTACATACTACGTGAATAATCACACCAACAAGATTTTCTAATTCACGCAGATAGCGCTGATACACGCAGAAAATCATTTCCGTAATTTCCCTTATTTCAGCGTGACTAAAAAATCCGTGTGTATCTGTGCCATCTGTGGTTTTAATAATTCACGCAGAAAACACAAATATGCACAGAAAATCTTTCCGTTATTTCTGCGCTTTCTGCGTGACATAAAAAACCGTGGTAGAAATTATTTCACAGCATAGCGGAACTTGCGGAAGCACCCATCCCCGTGCCCGTAAGCAACCAAAGCAGGACGAAGAGCCATGCCATCCGAGTGCGCATTCACGTAGCTTTCCACGTTCATTCCCTGCGCCAAAGTTTCCCATCTGCGGCCCGTATCGCTCACCTGTATGCGTACCCGCTGTCGGTGGTTCACCATGCGCAGGTAGCAACTCTTGCCGTAGGTGTTCTCCTTCCGTTCCTTCTCCTTACCGTCTTCGTATATCACAAAATGTTTGCCATCCGTCACCACTCCGCAGAAATGTCCCTCGTCGGCAAACAGTATCAAGCCCGACCAATTCCCCGATGAAGCCAACACCTGCGTCTGCACCAGATAGTTCTTGTCAATGGCCTTCGTCATCAGTTTTCTGCCATCTGCAGGATTCGCACCGCAAGCCGTCAGATGCAGTGTTCCTCTTTCAATTCTTGCCGAATTCATCGAGAATTCTTTCCACATCGACCATTGCAAACCCACTCGCTGCCCAGCAAAATTGTCGTTCATGCGGATGCGCATTTCGGGCATCTTCTTCGTGTCGCTCTCGCGCCAGAATCGTCCGCCATTCCGTTTGCGGTTCTTGCGGTTCAGTTCGTCCGACATCGACTTCCATGCCCCACCGTCCTCTTTCTTCACGGGTTCCACCATCGTCTGCCGACCGAAACTGCTATATCCCTTCAGTGATTCATCATAGACCACATAGTCCTGTCCCTTCGTATCGTTCA
>CADBXS010000093.1:8761-15100 GCA_902798705.1 uncultured Bacteroidales bacterium | reverse complement strand
CTTCATCGAGCGATTCCGATATAAGCCAACGAAATCGAACCAGGTGCAGAGCCGCATGAAGGCTTTGGAGAAGATGGTGCTGATTAAAGTCGATGAGATTGACACGAGCCGTTTGCACCTGAAGTTCCCTCCTTGCCTTCGCAGTGGCGACTATCCCGTGATTTGCAAGGAAGTGGGCAAACGCTATGGCGAGCATCAGGTGTTCAGCGATGTGAACCTCACGATTAAGCGAGGCGAGAAAGTGGCGTTCGTGGGCAACAACGGTGAGGGAAAATCCACACTGGTGAAGTGCATCATGAATGAAATCCCTTTCGATGGCGAGTTGAAAGTGGGGCACAATGTGCAAATCGGTTATTTTGCCCAGAATCAGGCGCAGTTGCTCGATGGCAACATCACTGTGTTCGACACCATCGACCGTGTGGCGAAGGGCGATATTCGTCTGAAGATTCGTGACCTGCTTGGTGCGTTCATGTTTGGTGGTGAGGCAAGCGACAAGTTTGTGAAGGTGCTGTCGGGTGGTGAGCGCAGTCGATTGGCTATGATTAAGCTCTTGCTCGAACCTGTAAACTTCTTGATTCTCGACGAACCGACGAACCACCTCGATATGCAGTCGAAGGATGTGCTGAAGAATGCAGTGAAGGAATTCGATGGCACGGTGATAGTGGTGAGCCACGACCGTGATTTCCTCGATGGACTTGTGAGCCGCGTGTATGAATTTGGTGGTGGAAAGGTGCGAGAGCACATCGGTGGAATCTACGACTTCCTGAGAACGAAGGAACTGGAAAATGAAGGCATGACGGGTGTGGGCAACGATGTGAATCATCGTCAGGCAGAAACAGTTCCTGCCAAAGCAGAGGAAAATGTGAAGGAAGTGTCAGCATCTGCCTTGTCCTACGAGGAAATGAAGGAGCGCAACAAGCGCATCAAGAAGGCGGAGAAGGCTGTGGCTGATTGCGAACAGCGTATCGAGAAACTGGAAAATGAAGTTGCTGCTCTCGAAGCCCGCCTTGCCACTCCTGAAGGCGCCACCGACATGAGCCTCTTCACGCAGCACGGCACCCTCAAGAAGCAACTCGACCAAGCTGTGGAAGAATGGGAGACCGCCTCTCTCGCGCTGGAAGAACTGAAAGGCAGTTAGTTTATCCCAGCATTAATCCCATCAACCCCAAAATTCCCATCATACGAACACATTATTCATTAAATATATTTTATAATCATGAAATTGAAAACTTATTTTTCAACGATTGCTATGGCAATGACATTGGCATCTTGTGTCGGTACTGGAGAACAAGGTATCGGCATCAAGCTGGAGAACATGAATGATAGCGTGGCTCCAGGCACAGACTTCTATCAGTATGCTTGTGGCGGATGGATAAAGAACAATCCGCTCAAACCTGAGTATTCTCGTTTTGGTTCGTTCGATGCAGTGGCTGAAACCAACCGTGAGCAGATGAAGGAACTGATTCTCTCGTTGGCAGAGAAAAAGCACGAGAAGGGTAGTGTGGCACAGAAAATAGGTGACCTCTACACCATGCTCATGGACTCCACTCGCCAGAATGCTGACGGCATCAAGCCTATCGAGGCTGACATGAAGAAGATTGCCGACGTGCAAACACGTGGCGAGGCTCTCCGCATCATGGTGGAGAACGGCCTGAAGGGTGCTGGCGAATTGTGGGGTTGTGGTATCGGTGCCGACATGATGGACTCGAAAAATAACCTCGTTTCAATGGGACAAAGCGGTCTTTCGATGGGACAGAAAGAGTACTATCTGAGTGACGACGATGCTTTCAAGAAGATTCGTGAGGCATTCAAGAAGCACGTGGTGAAGATGTTCCAGTTGGTGGGCGATGACCAGACTACTGCCGAGCGCAAGATGAAGTCGGTGATGGCTGTAGAAACCCGCATGGCCAAGGCATCGAAGAGTCGTGTGGAACTTCGTGACCCTGCTTCCAACTACCACAAGATGGCATACGCAGACTTCAAGAAGGAGTTTGCTGGCTATGATTGGGACCAGTATTTCCACCTCAATTTCATCGACGACTTGCAGACACTCGACGTAGGTCAGCCAGAGGCAGTGAAGGAAGCTGTGGCTATCCTCAACGAAACTGATCTTCAGATTCTGAAGGACTGGATGCAGTGGAACTTGCTCGATGGTAATGCCAATGTGCTGGGCGATACCATCTTTATGCAGAACTTCGATTTCTACAACCGTACGATGTCGGGACAGCAGGAACCTCTCCCTCGCTGGAAGCGCAGTGTGAGCACCGTGAGCGGTGTGCTGGGTGAAGCTGTTGGTCAGATGTATGTGGAGAAGTATTTCCCTGCAGAGAACAAGGCTCGCATGGAGGAACTTGTGAAGAACTTGCAGGAGGCGCTTGCAGAGCGCATCGATGCACAGGAATGGATGAGCGACAGCACCAAGGCATACGCAAAGGACAAACTCGCATCGTTCTATGTGAAGATTGGTTATCCTAACAAGTGGAAGGACTACTCTAAACTCACTATTGACCCAGAGAAGACGCTCTATGAGAACATGCAGGCAGTGCGCGAATGGGCATCCAAGAAGGAAGTGGAAGACAAGTACAACAAGCCTGTTGACCGCGACGAGTGGTACATGACTCCTCAGACCGTGAATGCATACTACAACCCAACAACCAACGAAATCTGCTTCCCTGCTGGTATTCTTCAGTATCCTTTCTTCGACATGCAGGCTGACGATGCCTTCAACTATGGAGCAATCGGTGTGGTGATTGGTCACGAAATGACACATGGATTCGATGACCAGGGTCGCCAGTTCGACAAGGAAGGTAACTTCCGCGATTGGTGGGCTGCAGGCGATGGTGACAAGTTCAAGGAGCGTGCTCAGGTGATGAGCGACTTCTTCTCCAACATTGAGGTGTTGCCAGGTTTGCATGGCAATGGTGAACTCACTCTCGGTGAGAACCTTGCTGACCACGGAGGTCTTCAGGTGGCATTCACCGCTTTCCAAAATGCTCAGAAGAAGACTGCCAAGCCTCTCGGCGTAGTGGATGGTTTCACTCCAGAACAGCGTTTCTTCTTGGCATACGCAGGTGTGTGGGCACAGAATATCACCGAAGAAGCTATCCGTGACCTCACGGCTCGCGACCCTCACTCACTGGGCGAATGGCGTGTGAATGGTGCACTGCCTCACATCGATGCTTGGTATGATGCATTTGGCATTACAGACAAGGACCCTCTCTTTGTTCCAAAGGAGAAGCGCGTCACCATCTGGTAAGCTATAGCCCTTAGAATACTATTCTATTTTCGTGGGATAATATTCCATGATTATCCGACAAACGGCAAAGGAATTCTATTTTCAGTGAGTTTCTTCGCCGTTTGTCATTTATTTTCGCTAATTTTGCAGTTTGAATATAGAGGAGGAGCAGGACTCTGCATTCTTCATTTTTATTTTTTCATTTTTAACTTACAAAGGGATGCCTTTAAAGTTGCCAGACCAACTTCCAGCGATAGAGCTGTTGAAAGAGGAGAACATATTCGTGATGGACACGACTCGTGCCCAAGGTCAGGACATTCGTCCGCTGCGCATTGCCATCCTCAACCTGATGCCGATAAAAATCACGACGGAAACGGACTTCATCCGTATTCTGTCGAACACACCGTTGCAAGTGGAGATAGAATTCATGAAAATAAAGAGCCACACGTCTAAGAATACACCTGTGGAGCACATGATGATGTTCTATCGCGATTTTGAGGAGATGAAGAAGAAGAAGTACGATGGGTTTATCGTGACGGGTGCACCGCTGGAACAGATAGACTATGAGGATGTCACTTACTGGGACGAACTCGTTGAGGTGTTCGACTGGGCATACCACAATGTGCAATCCACTTGCTACATCTGTTGGGCAGCACAGGCTGCACTCTACCATTTCCACCAAGTGCCAAAATTCTCCACGAACAAGAAGGTATTCGGTGTGTTCAAGCATCATGCCTTGCATCCCGAACTGCCTATCTTCCGTGGGTTCGACGACGTGTTCTATGTGCCACACAGCCGTCATTCGGAAGTGCGACGCGAGGACATCGAGAAGAATCCCGAGCTGACCATCATTTCAGAATCGGAGGATGCCGGTGTGCATATTGTGATGGCACGCGATGGACGTGAGTTTTTCATCACAGGGCACAGCGAGTATGCTCCACTCACACTCGATGGCGAATACAGGCGCGACGTGGCAAAGCGCTTGCCAATTCAGTTGCCTCAAAACTACTACGAGGACGACAACCCAGCCAAGATGCCAATTGTGCGTTGGCGTGCTCATGCCAACCTGCTTTTTACAAATTGGCTCAACTACTACGTTTATCAGAAGACACCTTTCGACATCAACCAGATTGTTTAATCCGTCATCCACGTGGGTAACGACGTAAAACATACGACTGAAGGACCAGTTGCTTACTCTCCAGATTTGGTGGCGTTGGAACTGCTGGCTCCTGCAAGAACTGCAGACATTGGCATCGAGGCGATACGTCATGGTGCCGATGCTGTGTATATTGGCGCGTCCCACCACGGAGCACGCAAGGCAGCAGGCAATTCATTGGAAGACATTCAGCGACTGGTGAACTATGCCCACTCGTTCGGTGCCAGAATCTATGTGACAGTCAATACTATTATCTACGATGAGGAACTGGAACTAGTGAAACAGTTGGTGCTCGATTTGGAGCGGATAGGCGTGGATGCGCTGATTGTGCAGGACATGTCTTTGCTGAAAATGAAGGACAACTTGGATTTTCAGATTCCGCTTCATGCTTCTACTCAAATGGACAATCGCACCCCCGAGAAGGTACGCTTTCTGAGCGAACGGGGATTTGAGCAGGTGGTGTTGGCGCGCGAATTGAGTTTGGAGGAAATCAGAGCAATTCATCAAGAGAATCCTCAGACGAAACTGGAAGTGTTTGTGCATGGTGCGTTGTGCGTGAGTCTTAGTGGTCAGTGCTATGCGTCGGAAGCCATATTCGGACGCAGTGCCAACAGAGGTGAATGTGCGCAGCTGTGCCGAATGGAATTTGATTTGGAGGATGACAAGGGGAATGTCTATGTCAAGAAAAAGCACTTGCTCTCTCTGAAAGACTTGTGCCAAATTGATGCCTTGGAGGATTTGGCTGAGGCGGGTGCTTCGTCATTTAAAATTGAAGGACGACTGAAGGATGCAGCTTACGTGAAGAATGTGACGGCAGCTTATTCATTGGCTCTCGATGCACTTGTGGAGAAGCATCCTGACAAATATAGACGCGCTTCGAAGGGACGAGTGGAACTGAAGTTTCAGCCCGATGTGCGCAAGTCGTTCAATCGTGGGTTCACACATTATTTTCTGTATGGTCGGAATGCTGAAATTTTCTCTTTCGACACTCCGAAAGCATTGGGTGAACCTGTTGGACGAGTGAAGGAAATCTATACGGATAGTTTTGTGGTGGATGGTAACGTGACTTTTTCCAATGGTGATGGACTTTGCTTTTTCGACAAGAGTGGAAAACTTTACGGCTTCCGTATCAACAAGGCTGTTGGCAACCGACTCTATCCGTTGGAAATGCCGCGTATGTTGCACCGTGGCAATCAGATTTATCGAAACCAAGATAAGCGTTTCGACGATATCTTAGCGAACGAAAGCGCTGAACGATTCATCCCTGTAGATGTGACGATTGACAGGGTGGGGGAGAATTTCATACTGACGATGTCGGATGGTGAAAGAGACGTTGCTCTGCAAGTGCCATACGAAGCGGAGCTGGCTCGCACGCATCAGAGCGAAAACCTCGAACGTCAATTTTCGAAGTTAGGTAATACGCCCTATCGTCTTCGCTCCTTTCAGATTCTCTATAAGAAAAACTATTTCATTCCGTCGTCTTTGTTGACTGAATGGAGAAGAGCGCTTTCTTCAAAATTAATAGGTCTCGCTCTCTCCAAAGGAATCCCTTCCATCCGGATGGCTTCCCTCCCCCTCGGGGGAGTTGAAGGGGGGCCTCACCTCACTTATCTTTCCAATGTTTCCAATCATCTTTCCCGTCAGTTCTATGAGAATCTTGGGTTCAAGCAGATAGAGCCAGCCTACGAATTGGCACATCCCGATGGAGTTCCCGTGATGTTCTGCCGGCACTGCATTCGTTATGCCATGGGCTGGTGCTACAAGCGTCAGGATGCTAAAAGCAACGTGCCTTCCCGTTTGTTCCTCCGCTTAGAAAATGGAAAACGCTTTGCACTCGAATTTGACTGCAAAGCGTGTATGATGAAAGTCATTTACTAAGGTCGGCCCCCCTCTATCCCCCGAGGGGGAAGAAAGCCTCCCCTCGGGGAGGTTTGGAGGGGACTCTTGA
>CADBXS010000093.1:0-8748 GCA_902798705.1 uncultured Bacteroidales bacterium | reverse complement strand
AATTGTGATTTTGTATTCGCTCATGAAGGATGCTCCTGGCAGGAGATGGTTCATGAACGGTTTGTCCTTGAATTCACCTTTCCATCCTCTTGGGTCGCCCACGCCAAACCAAGGCTCGATGCACACGAATCCTGCTTCCTTGTTGTAAGGGCTCCAAAAGGCAATGATTGGAGTCTTGAAGTTGACCGTCACTGCAGCTGTTCCATCGGTGTCGAGCAAGGTGGCACTATGCACCTGACTGCGATGAATCTTCACGGAATCATCAGCAAAGAAATCATTGTCGAAGTGGATGATGTTCTTGTCGATATTCGTAAGAGGAATTTCCGTCATTTCGTGTGTTCCATCGCCATAGCTCTTCAATCCTATGAGTGGAGCTTCGTTGTCGAGCACGAGCGTTCCTTCCAACTTTTCTCCTTTCTTATTGCCTGGCACATTGAAAGCAGGATGTCCACCAATCTGGAAATGAATCTCTTGATTGTCAGTGTTTTCCACATGCCAAACCACATGCAGTTTGTTGCCACCCAACCGATAGGTGATGGCGAGCATGAAGTGATAAGGATAAATCTTCAACGTTTCTTCAGAATCGCATAGTGCCAGCGTCACTTTTTCCGCACTTTGGCGAACAACGGTGAAGTCCATGTCGCGTGCAAAACCATGACGAGGCAGATGATAATCCTTGCCATCCACCGTGTAAGTGTCGTCATTTACGCTACACACCAAAGGGAAAAGAATTGGCGAACGGCGAGGCCAAAAGTCTGGGTCTCCTTGCCAAAGATATTCACGACCACTTGCATCCTTGATGCTTTGGAGTTCGGCTCCCTTTTCTGCAATCTCTACCGTGAGATGCTCATTGCTGATTGTTACCATAATATGTTATTTAAATGTTTTCAAACTTTCCACTGCTGGCATAGCCTTGCCCGTTTGATTGTCCCACAAACCTGCGTTGTACCAGTTGTCAGTCACGCGTTTTGTATTCCAATTCAGCCCATATTCATTGGCTTCAGGCCACCACCAGAATAGTCCATTCACGTTGCTCACTCCATTTAGCGTCTCTATGAGTGCATCAGTGAATTTCTTCTGTCCCTCTGCAGTGATTGGGTAGGTGCTGGAGAGGTCGTAGCTTACATCGCTGGGTTGCCATGCGTGATAATAGCCCGTTTCCACAATCATGATTTTCTTGTCAGCAAAAGTCGATGCCAAGCCTTGCAGATTGTTCTTCAGAGTAGTCAGTGTGCCATGATAATAGGGGTAATAGGACAGGCCAATGATGTCATAATCTACGTCATAGCTCTTCATTCTGTCGTAGAAAGCATTTAGCACGCTCGTCTGTCCAGCGCGTTCTGTGTGAATAATGATTTTTGCTTTTGGACAAACCTCCCGACAAGCCTTTCCTGCTTGTTTCAGAAGGGTGGTGAAGTAGCTCCAGTTATCTGTTGAAGACGTGTAGCACTTCTTCCAACTACTGGCAGTGGCAGAACTGCTTCCCCAAAGCATACCATAACTGATTTCGTTGCCCGTTTGGATGAAGTCAGGGGTAGCATCGGCTGCAACCAGTTGTTGCAATGCATCTTTCGTATAGTCGTAAATCTTTGTGTAGAGTTCGTTCGCACTCAAACTGTTCCATGCCGACGGAGTGAATTGCTTGGAAGGGTCGGCCCATGAGTCGGAATAATGGAAGTCAAGCAAGAATTGAAAACCTGCCTTTTTGATACGCTTGCCAAGCGCAACAACGTAGTCAAGGTCCTGACAAACGCCTTGTCCCTTGTCCGCAGTACTTGCCTGACTTGGATCCACAAACAGACGAACACGCAGTGCATTCCATCCTTGTTGTTTCAGATAGGCAAGCATATTCGTAATCTTCGTGCCGTTCACATCCATATAGTTGGCACCATTCTCCTCATATCTTGTGAGTAGCGACACATCGCCCCCACGGAATTTCATGGTGGAAGGGGCATCGAGCGTGATACTGTCTATGGCACTTGTTTCATATTCAGTGCCAGCAATGCTCACTTTCGAGCCGTTGTAGCTGAAACTCATGCCTTCCGTGATGTGTTCTGCTGTCACATCGCCTCCCGAAGAAATAAACACGTCTTGTGCTGAGATAGTCATTGTTCCCATGACAAATGCTGTTGCCATAAGGATTTTTTGTAGTTTCATTTGTTGGATAAGTTAGTATCGGTGAATTGTTCTTAACTTTTGCAAAGGTACGAAAAATCCCACAATTCTTGCCATCATCCTTGGTAATAAAGTTGAATAATCTTTTTAGCCTTAATATGTTTTCTCATTTTACAAAATGGTTCTGAACCTTGGTTTTAGTATCAGTGCAAGACGTCAGTACGTGCTCAATAAAAACCTCAACTTTACATGTATGACCGCATTTGTAAATAACGACCAAAAACGCTTCGAATGTACAGACATTCTCCTACGTTTTAACTGAATCATTTCTTTGATTGAGCTAAAATGCCGAGCCCTCGGCGTAGTTCCAGCGAGCCCTCGCCATCGTAATGCCGAGCCCTCGCTGATTCGATAACGAACCCTCGAGCAACTAGTTAAACCGTTAGCTCGGCGAAAGCAAATCAAAGAAACGCTTCATTTAGTCCCTATATTCATTTCTGACAATCCCCTATAACACTGCATCAAAAGCATTCCTTTGTTGCTGCAATGCTCCGTAAGTTTAAGGCTTTTTGTTTCTTGAAATTCTTTTTCTGCTATTTTGTTAAGTCATGAATAATCCATAACTTTGCATGAAATATAACATACCAAGACTTGGTTTGATAAAAAGTAGGAGCTATTTGTTTTATTAGATGTTCATTTTTTAGCTATCATATTTTTTCAAAATGATAAACAAGAAAAAGATATTGTTTATACAGCCAGACTTAGGCATTTCAGGATTATCAAAATCTTTGGTTGAATTACTACATGTTATTCCTATGAATGAGTATGAAGTACATGTTGGTTTTTATAAAATGGTTGGTGAATTCTTACCTCAATTGCCACCTGAAGTACACATCCACAAAATTGATTCTATGAGTGATGTTTCGAATGGAAAATTTTTTCTCTCCTTACTAAAATCGTTCCGTTTGATAGATGCTTTTGTTTTTTTTACTGCATATCTGCATGATAAGTTCACTGCTAAGCGCTATTGGATTTTTCATTACAAGAATAAGAATGTTCCATATTTTATGGACGGAGAGTTATTTGATATGGTAATATCTTATAATGCAAGAACAGAAATGTGTAGCTATTATGCAATGGAAAAAGTTCGTGCAAAGGTGAAGTGCTTTTGGATACACCAAGATGTTTCTTATATAACCAATCGATTTGAGATAATGAATAGATTTGGACGTGAATGTTCAAAAATATTCTTGCCTTGCGAGGAGGCAAAACGCAGGTTCGATCTCGTTTTCCCAAATTTGAAAGATAAGTCAGATGTTTTCTATTGCATTATTTCTGTTGAGAAGATACTTCGGTTAGCAAGGCAGGGAGAAACCTTTGATGATTGTTTCGATGGTAAGCGAATATTGACAGTTGGAAGGCTTTCCGATGAAAAAGGACAAAAGATGGCAATAAGATCATTGAAAATCCTATTGGAAAAATGCAATAAAGTGAAATGGTATTTCATCGGAGATGGGAAGGACAAGGATGTTTGCAAACAATTAGCCACAGAATTGGGTGTTGAGAATAATGTGGTTTTTCTTGGCGCTAATACGAACCCCTATCGATATATGCAGGATTGTGATGTGTATGTGCAACCGTCTTTGTCAGAAAGTTTTTGTATGACACTTACAGAAGTTTTGTGTTTTGGCAATCCTATTGTCTGTACCAATTTCTGCGGAGTAGAACAGTTGAAAGGTAGGTCGAATGGATATATCGTGGATATATCAGTAGAGGCATTGACTGATGGTGTTGAAAAAGCTTTGCTTGCTCCAAAATTGGAAGTGTTGCCTAAGCAAAGAACTCCAGACACAGATAAGTTGTTTAGTTTGATTCAATAACAGAATCGCTTTCTGCAGCTCTTGGCATGGTATCGTCTTCTTCGTCTGCATGGTAGGTGAGGTGGACTCCCATGTTTTTCATCAGGATTTGGTTGAGGGTGCGGAGAAGTCCGAAGAGGGTATTTTCTCGTTCAGCTGGCCGAAGTTGGCATTCCCAAATGGTGATGACATTCCATCCCGTTTCCGTGAGTTCTTTGTGCTGTTTTTCGTCGCGGCAGATGTTGCGTTCGATTTTCTTTTGCCAGAAATCTGTGTTGGTATAAGGCAAACGAAAGAACGAGCATTGGGGATTCTCGTGTTGCAAGGGAAGAAGGTTACTGTTGAATCCATGTCCATGCCAAAAGCAACCATTCACTAAGATAATTGTGTGATATTTTCGCAAGACGATATCGGGATGACCTGGCAATTGTTTCACATGTAAGCTGTATCGAATACCATGCCGATGCAGAAACCTGCGCACCAACAGTTCGGGGCGCGTGTCCTTGCTTCGGATGTGACTCATCACGATGTGACGTTGCTCTGGTGTGAAAATATCAGTCATAAGAATTTGGGGAGTTCTTCGATGAATTGTTGGTCGGCTGCCACCCAAGGCAATGCAAGCATCTCTTGGGGTTTCAACCACCGAAATGCCACATGTTCGCGCATTTCGAATGTTTTGGTTTTTGCCTTGCAGAGATGGATGGAGAGCGTTACGCTGAAGTCAGAATAGTGATGGCAGATGGTAGTGAGGTGTCGCACAACTTCCACCTCGTAGTTCATTTCTTCCATCAATTCCCGCTTCAAGGCTTCAGCCTCCGTTTCTCCTGCTTCCACCTTTCCACCAGGAAACTCGTATTTGTAGCTGGTGTATTCGTATTTTGTTTTTCCGCGTTGCACACATAGGTAGTTGCCCTCGCACTCCACAAGGGCGGCTACAACATGATAGTGAGGAAGTGGTTCAGTCATTGTCTTCTTGATAAAATAAGAATGAAAGCCTCACTCCGACCCCTCTCCAAAGGGCGAGGGGAGTAGAATGGGTCAACAAATTTACGCATTTTTTTTACAAAGTATTCTTTTTTTGCCTTTTTGTGTCAGTCTGTTGGCTTATTTTTAACTATCTTTGCTCTCTAATCCAAATATTCAAGCAAAGATGAAAAAGACAGCAATCAGCTTTCTCCTCTTCCTATTCTCTTCGTTTGTGTTCGCTCAAGAGTGGCAACTCGTATGGAACGATGAATTTGATGGCTCTGGTCCACTAAATACTGAAGTTTGGAAAGCCGAACACGGTTTTGTTCGGAATGAGGAATACCAATGGTATCAGGAGCAGAACGCCTATCGACATGACGGCATCCTTGTGCTTGAAGGCCGTCTGGATTCCATTCCCAATCCTCGCTTTCAGGCAGGGAGTCGGAGTTGGCAACGCAATCGTCCATTCGCTCGCTATTCGTCTGCCAGTGTGAACACTCGCGGCACATATAGTTTTCTTTATGGACGCATGGAAGTGCGAGCTCGCATTCCAGCGGTCTGTGGTGCATGGCCAGCCATCTGGACGTTGGGCGACCGTATGCCTTGGCCTTCCAATGGCGAAATCGACATCATGGAATACTATCAAATCAATGGCACACCCCACATTCTTGCCAATGCAGCTTGGGGTAACGACCGTCCGAATAGTGCCGTATGGAATTCAAAGCGAATACCGTTCTCTCATTTTTTGGAGAAAGACCCTGATTGGGCACAGAAGTTTCATGTTTGGACGATGGATTGGGACTCACTTGCCATCCGCATCTATCTGGATGGAGAACTCCTCAACGACATTTCACTTAGCAATACCATCAATGGCAGCATAGGTAATCACAAGAATCCTTTCCATCAGTCGCAATACATACTTCTCGACCTTGCCATTGGTGGCATCAATGGAGGTGAGCCACAGCCCGATTCATTCCCTCTTCGCTATGAAATTGATTATGTGCGGGTTTATCAAAAGAAATGAACTCGGTATGATGATGAAAACCGTAGATGTAGAAAAAATCATTGTTTTGTTTGCAGTATTGATGTGTTCGGTAATGACTAGTTTTGCTCAGTCTCGCCACAAGAGAAGATTAGCAAGGGTTGACAGTGTTTTACAAGAAAGAAGAAAAAAAACTCCAGTCTACGATACCACCTACATAGTTCGTCCTGACTACAAATTGACGATGAAGCTGCGAGCCAATCTTAGCGGAAATGGTATCCATTCACATGGAACGGTGAAGGGAATCTATACGAAAGCAGACTTGCACACCAGCAACAAACAGACGTTTAGCGTTGCTGCCATTTATCAAGGTGTTGCAGCGGGCATAGCACTGAATCCAGCCAAGATTTTCGGTCATTATCATGATTACGAACTCAATCTGAATCTATACAGCAGTCAGATCAGTTTCGATGCCAGTTTTCAACGCTCCAAGTCGCTCTCTGGCGACATAGAGCGCGGCAGTGACTTCCATTTGGAAAGTGGCTATGCCGATATGAAGGTGTTTAATTTGGCAGCCTACTATGCGTTCAACTATCGCCATTTCTCCTATTCAGCAGCCTTCACACAGAGTCAAATTCAGCGTCGCTCTGCAGGTTCATGGCTGGCTGGACTCGCCTTCCAAGGGGGCTACATTCAGAACAGCGATGATTGTCCTGCTTCTCTCCCCGATTTGTATCTTCGTGTGCGTCATCTTGGCATAGGTGGAGGCTACGGCTACAATCTTGTGCTGGGCAAGAAGTGGATGTTCCACTTATCAGCCCTTCCAACGATGGTGGTGTTGAATTACAACAAGTTCGTTATCAATGGAGAGCGTCAAAGTGCTCAGCCTATGAAGCTAAACCTCATCCTCAATGAGCGTTTCTCGGTGGTACACAATTTCTCTTCTCGCTACTTTTTCAGTGTAACAGGTGTGGTGAGCAACTCCCTTTTCGACGACAACCTCTTGACCGTCAAACAAGTCAAGTGGCGCGTCCGCACCGCTTTAGGAATGCGATTGTAAGAAATTCATCACTTTGTTTTATCATTACCTCGGGCAGACTTCCTGCATAAAGATGGCGTCGAGGGTCCAGGTGGCAGCATCGTTAGTGCTTTGCACAGGAGCGGTGGTGCCACCTTGTCGTTCGAAGCGAAGGAGGTCGCGCCAAGCCGTGTTGATGTGTTCTTCCGATGGTAGAAGCCAACCAGCATAGGCGGACAGGCGAGGGATGAGAAAATGGTTGTTGGAAATCTCGAGGGCTTTGCGTTTGTAGTCGCGGGCGTGAGTGAGCCAGGTTCGATGCCATTCAGGAAGGTCTATCATTTCCATCATTTCGTTCATCACTTCGAATCCACCCATGATAGGCAGGAGGTGGTTTGTGTTTTGCAGAGTGGAATCACATTCATTCGTGATAATGCCTGTGGCAGGGTCGAAACCGAGTGCTTTCGGCCCGCTGAAGATGCCATGGCGAAGAGCAGTGATGCTCTTCATCCCGGCTACGATTTTGTCACGATATTTCGTGTTCTTTGTTCGCTCCCATTCCGTCATCCAATTGCCTGCGTAAGCCAGCCAGTCGGGACCGATGCGCAAGCGGGCTGGCGCAGTGCAAGGGAAGAGTCCTCGTGGCTGAGCCAGTCGCATCGGGTCGAGAGTATAGAGCATTTGGTCGGCATCTTTCACTTCACGCATGAGGTCGCCACAGCGTTCGTCAGCGGTGAGATAATAGTAGAAGCGATTCCATGCCGCCTGACTGATGCGTGCTTCCTTTGCTCCGCACCCCCAATGAGAAACATTGTGGCGGGAACCGAGCATGCTGTTTGGTCCCATGTGATAGACATCCACTTCGCCCGTGTGACGAGTCATCGCCTCTGCCATGCGCCACATTCCAGCATCGCCCGTGCGGAGAAAATCGTACCAGAAAAGCATGTTGCTTGCCAGTTCGGTGTTGTCCCAGGCGTAACCTCCCACGTCGTAGCGCCACTCACCTCGGGCTGCATCGAACTGATGCATCACGTCGCCATAGTTCCAGAAGCCATACCATCCGTAGCGCTCCACTGCATCCTCGTAATAGTCGGAAATGTGCTTGAGCCGTGCCTCAATCTTCTGTGATGTTGAAGTAGAGTAATCGGGCAGACTCCAAATGCCGAAGGCACGTTTGCGATGCAGATATTCTGGTGTGCAAACCAATTGGTGCGGACTTTGCATTTCTTGAGCAATGTCAGCAAAAGCGGAATCGTTAGGACATGAGTCCATCACTCGCACGTAGAGAACACTGGTGCGAGCCACTCCATAGGCTGTGCTCATCCCTTCCTGCACATCTTCGTAGGCGGCATCGAGTGTGTGGGCGATGCTGTCGTAATGAGCAAGGTTCATTGGCTCTGCTTCTGGGCTCCATAACCATACGGTGGCTTCGGCTGCATTGCTTCGTGCATGACGAATTTCGAGCGTGGAAGGAAAACTCTGCCAGAAGTCTTTCAGCGCAAAAGCTATGCCTCCGCTCACGTCGCCAACCCACATCGTTCCATTGGCTCTTTGCCCTTCTTTGGTGCCAATCCACGGAGAAAGCTCTGTCGCAGCCTTGCGAATAGAAAAGCCGTTAGGAGAGAGTTGGGAAAGACGATATTTGTCCCACGAAGCAATCTTTTCAATCATACTTCGGCTCATAGGATCGAAATCCTCCAACTTGGGCAGATTTATTTGTTGTACCTGCAAGAATTCTGCATCACTTCCATTCCAACGAATGAGCCGACGTGCAGCTAATGGTTGAACAGATTCCGTCCAATCACCCA
>CADBXS010000092.1 GCA_902798705.1 uncultured Bacteroidales bacterium | reverse complement strand
GAAAAATCAAAATCTGTAGAACACAGTCACCATAGCGAGAATGTGCAAGTCGCTGATTAGCAAGAAAAATCAAGTTCAAAGCGTCAAAGTTGGGTTAAAGAAACGCTTCAGTAAAGCCTCTCATGCACTTTAGTAAAGCCCCTAAAAAGCTGCATAAAAAGCACGTCATCGTTTTGCATATTCTTAGCAAAACGATGACGTGTCCTTTTGTATGTGTATTCGTTCGTTATTTGCGCTTCACAGAGAGTATCTGCAAGTCGGCATCGGATGAGCTGGTGCCATAGAGCAACTGGTAGTTGCCTGGCGTGATGCGCATTGTGTTGGTGCCTGAGTCGAAATGCTCGAAGGTGGATTCTGGAACGTCGATGGTGACGGCCTTGGTTTCTCCAGGCATGAGATGGACGCGGGCAAATCCACGAAGCGACTTCTGAGGTCCACCGACATCGTCGAGGCAACGCATATAGAGCTGAACCACTTCGGAACCCACACGCAGGCCGGTGTTGGTAACAGGAACGGTGAGTGTGTGGCGACGCTTGTTGTACTTCGCCTTGCCAAGACGGAATGTGGTGTAGCTGAGTCCATGTCCGAAAGCGAAGAGCGGTGTGCCCTCGAAATAGCGATAGGTGCGATTCTTCATCGAGTAGTCGAGGAAGTCGGGCAGGTCGTCAGTAGAACGATAGAAGGTGATTGGGAGCTTACCCGAAGGGTTGTAGTCGCCGAAGAGCACATCGGCAAGAGCCGTTCCTCCCGACTCGCCTCCATACCATGCCTGCACAATAGCATTGCAGTTCTGACTCTCAGGAACGAGTGCCATGGCACTACCCGAACAGTTGACGAACACCACGCGCTTGCCCATCTGATGCAGACGAGCCATCATGTCGCGTTGCACCTGTGGGAGTTCGATGCTGGTGCGGTCGCCACCCTTGAATCCTGGAGCGTTCACCTTCATTTCCTCACCTTCGAGACGCGGCGAGATGCCTCCCACGAACACCACCACATCGGCATCGTTGCATTGGCGCATCATCTGGTCAACATTCATGTCGCCATGGTGATAAACATCCAATTCGAGGAGAGCAAGCCCCGTGGTTTGAGCATAATCCACTTGGAAAGGATAATCCTTGCCTGCCTCCACCTTTACCTCGTAGGTGTATTTGCGAGGACCATGCTGATTCCAACGGCTCACAAGCGTATCGCCATCGAAAATGATACAACCATAGTCCTTGAAATTCATGTCGATGATAATGGTTTCGGTCTTGTCGGAATGGTAAGTGGCAGTGTAGCGAGCACAGTAATTCTCGAGATTCACACCCTGTGCAAAGGCGGTGTTGCCACCATTGACGAGAGCAATAGGTGCTGTGTAGCAAACATCGGCAACAGGATTTCCCTCAGGGGTTGCAGTATTCCAGTAGCAACCACGCAAACCACGGGAACCATCGGACTGACGGAAACTGGAGAATCGACCTTCCAGCAAGATGTTACGCGTGTGTCCACATCCTGCCACGTAAGTCACCTCGGCACTCTTCTGCTGAATACCCTCGAGGATGCTGACGGTGGAAGTAGGAGTACCGTTATAATTGCCCCACAGCATGGTAGAGTCGGCAGCATTCGGTCCCATCACCACAATCTTCTGCCCCGACTTCTGCAGCGGAAGCACACCATCGTTCTGCATCAGCACCATCGACTCACGAGCTGCATCGAGTGCCAACTGCTTATGCTCTTTGGATGCAATGACCGAAGGAGAAATCTTTGTCCACTCCACTTGGTCGAGCGGGTCAAAATCGCCTAATTCGAAACGCATCTGCAAAAGACGGCGCACACTCACGTTGATTTGTTCCTCGCTAATCAGTCCTGCACGAACAGCATCGGGCAGAGAGCGATAATCGGAGCCACACTCCACATCGGTGCCGCTGATGACCGCCTTGGCAGAAGCTTCCCCACGAGTTTTCACCACTTCGTGATAACCTTTTTTCCAAAAGTCACTGATAGCTCCGCAATCGCTCACCACCAATCCTTTGAAACCCCATTCGTCGCGGAGAATCTGCTGAAGCAGACGGTTGTTGCCACAGCATGGATCGCCATCCCAACGCTGATAGGCGCACATCACCTCAGCCACCTGCCCCTCCTGCACAAGCGACTTGAAAGCTGGGAGATAGGTTTCGTAGAGGTCGCGAGGAGAGACATCTGTGACATCGAACTGATGGCGGTTCCATTCAGGTCCACTATGAATGGCGAAGTGCTTGGCACAAGCAAGGAGTTTGCGATACTTGCTGTCGGAAGGACCTTGAAGTCCTCGCACGACTGCCAAACCCATGCGGGAAGTGAGATAAGGGTCCTCGCCGTAGGTTTCCTGTCCACGTCCCCAACGTGGGTCACGGAAGATATTGATGTTCGGTGTCCAGAACGACAAACTCTGGTACATCTTCACCAATCCGCTCTTCGTTGCAAGCGTCGCCTTGGCACGTGCCTCATCGCTCACAGCGGTATAAACCTTGTGAACGAGTGCATCGTCGAAAGATGCTGCCATTCCCATCGTGATGGGGAACACTGTGGCATAGCCGTTGCGCCCCACTCCATGCAATGCCTCGTTCCACCAGTTGAACTGCGGAATGCCCAAACGCTTGATAGCTGGCGAGTTGTTTTGCATGAGTCGCGCTTTTTCCTCCAACGTTAAGCGCGAACAAAGGTCGGCAGCACGCTCAGCAGCAAAGAGGGAAGCATCCTTGTAGGGCTGCGCATTTAAAATAGAGAATGAAACTTGAAAAGTGAAGAATAAGGAACAAAGGATGAACTTTTGTTTCATAGGATTTGTAAACTGATAAAATGATTATTGGGTAACGATGAATTTCTTGCCGTCACGGATGTAGATGCCACGCGAAGGAGTGCTGACTTCTTGGCCCGAGAGATTATAGATGCGATGGGCATTCTTGCGGTCGAAATGGAGGGTTGAGATGCCCGTATCGAGTGGACCGCCCGTGAGGGTGATGGCATAGCAAGCCTGATTGTCGCCCGAAGGAGTGAAGGTAAGTTCGCTCGTGACAGGAACTGCAAACTCGATGGTGTGAGTAGCAGAATTCACCTCTGCGTTACGAGCTGGATAAGGATAAACATCGGCTTCGTAAGTGTTGCCGTTCAACTCCTTCAGATAACCCGTCTGACCATCGCCATTGCAATAGCCAGTGAAGGTAGCCTTTGTGATGGCAATGCCATCGGGAATGCGAATGGTGAACTGCATGTTGCGCGTGAACTTCATCGTGCCATTCGTGCCTGCTGCGTATGCCTTGTCCTTTTCGTTCGTAATGCTGAATCCATTGTCGAACTTCCATGTGCTCGTAGGATTGGATTCCTCATAAGTAGAAGAAGAAAGCGTGTAATCCTTTACATCTGTGGGCGTGTCATCACTGGGCGTGATGGGTTCTCCTCCACCGTCCATTGTTTGTGTACCGCTCATGACCGTACCGCCTTCGTTTTGGGCAGCGGTGATGTCGGCAACGATGCTGTTCATATAGACTTCGAGGTTGGTGTAGCCATCCTCTGCAACCAGTTTTCCATCGGCACCATCGTTCGGATTGAGTCCATGACTGCTTTCCCATGTGTCAGGAATGCCATCGCCATCAGAGTCAGATTGCACATCGTAGGTTCTGAGTTCTGGCCAAGCCGACCAATCTGCAGCAGCGTTGGCAGGTTTGTTGTCGTCCTGCGAGTTGACGATGCCTGGATAATTGCCAGAACCAGTGCTGGTGGCAGTACCCTTGCGAGTGTCGTTGACCATCTGCTCATCGACCCAGTCGCGATGCAGAGAAGCACCCACATAGCTCAGCACGCGCTCGTAGGCTTGCTCTGCTGTGTGTGTGGTGACTACCTCGTACTTGATAGGCACATCAATCTTCATGGTGTCCTTGGTAACTTGTGTGTAGGTGTTGTCAACCGAACTGTTGTCGATTTGGTTATACATGCCATAGGTCCAGTTGTCCTTCGTCACATCGCTGTACTTGCTGTTAACATTGCCATTCACATAATACTTTCCCCACACGTGCCACATCACATCCCACTGATTAGGGTTACTTGTGTTGTGATGCGTGTAGTCGGAAGTACGGATGCCCACGGATGCAATGCGACGCTGAATGGTAGTATTACGTTTTTCAGTGGCAGGTCCCACCTTATAATAGTTGTTCACCATGTTCACGTTCATACCTTCTCCTCCATAGCAACCATTGCCGGCCCAGTTGTAGATGACATTGTTGCGGAAGTCCATGCGTTCATCGGTCTGTGTGCTTGGACGAGGACCGAGGCGCGGTGTGCGGGACTCGTTGTGAGCAATGAGGTTGTGGTGATAGGAAGCGCCTGAGCCTCCCCAGTTGCCACCATAGCCGTGAGCTCCTTTGGAGTGTCCAGCATTCTTAAGACTTTGCGAAGCGATACACCACTGCACAGTGAGGTTCTTGGAGCCATAGACCGACAAGCACTCATCAATACTCCAACTCACGGAACAGTGGTCGATGATGATGTTCTCGGAATCCATACCACCAAGTCCGTCACCTTCGTGATTTGCCACATACTTGTTGCCCAATCGGAAACGAACATAACGGATGATGACATTCTTGCACGAAATGGTGAAAGGATAGTCGGCAATGCAAATGCCATCGCCAGGAGCCGTCTGTCCTGCAATGGTGACATTTGGTCTGCTGAGTTTCAACTCACTGGTAAGATGGATAGTTCCCGACACATCGAACACGATAGTACGTGCGCCACTCTGATTGCAAGCATAGCGGAAAGAACCTTTTGTGTTGGTGTCCTCCAAGGTGGTTACATGATAAACTGCACCACCACGTCCACCCGTGGTATAGCGTCCGAAGCCTTCTGCACCAGGGAAAGCCAACTGCTGGGCATGGAGTGCGGAAAAAGAAAAGAGGGAAAGGACGAATGTGAGATAAAAATGAATCTTCCTTTTCATAAAAATGGGATAGGTTTATGAAAAACAAAAAATCTGTGGAACCCAACAGACGGAGTTCCACAGATTTCAATGTTTATGCAAATTTATTTAAGCCAGCGTGGGTCACCAGCCTTCACCTTGTTTGCCTCATCACTGATGAGCGTGTAGTCGCCAGGATCGAGTGTTGGATTGCCTTCAGCATCAACACCTGGATTAGGTTTCAAGAAGGTACCAGTAACATCTGTGCTGAGAACAGTTCCTTCGATGTAGTTGTCAACATCGGTTCCTTCAGCGTTCATGCGCTTCACGAAGTCGCTTGTGTAGTAGATGTCGGAAGCAGTAGGAGCCACAGCACCTGTCCAGCCCTTGATACCAGTTGCACCTTCACCTACATCACCCTTGTTGTAGAGTTCGCCTGCAGGACCGAAGAGACAGTTCTTCATGGTGATGCCACCAGGAATTTCATCATCTTGCAATTCGATGATACCACGGCTTGGTTGTGAGAAGTAAACGAATGTACAGTTCCTGATATCTACGCTCTGAGTGCAACCAGCCGACTTGTTCTTCGTGTTGACGAACATACGTACGCAGTTTGCAAAGGTAGAGTTCGAAACCTTGATGTTGTGGATTGCAGCATCACCATTATCTACGTTCGTGATACCATAACCGCCGATATATTCAAAGATACAATCGTCGATGACAACATTATCGACTACGTTAGTAGAACGGATGCGAAGCACACCACGCTTGTAGCGAACTACACAGCTCTTGATAGTGAGCGTGCCCATACGAGCATTCGACTGAGGGTTGAAGAGGTAAGTACCACCAAAGTTTCCACTTGAACGAGGTTTTGATTCATCGTCAGTGAATTCAATCTTCTCGAATGTCACACCTGCGATGTCAACATCTGCAGGAAGGTCGAAGTTACCTGTCACATTCCAAATGGCATTGCCCTGCAATGAAAGACCAGTGACGAACTTGATTGTACCCTTAGTGGAAGGTAACTTCACAGTTTCGAGACGGTAGTTCATACCACCCTGAAGCACGATGTTGATGTTCTGGTCTGGGTTTTCACGGACCAAAGAGTCGATATTGTCGGAGTTGATCCACTTTAAACTCTCCTTGGCATCCATATCGCGGAGGTCGAATACCACACCATCATAACTTTCAGCTGCTGTCGTTGTGAAGCGCTTCTTACCTTGATAAAAGTTTCCAATGTATGCAAGTACACGATATGAAGTCTTAGGGTCCAATCCTGTCACAATCTTGGAGTGCGCAGCATTGTCTTCCTCAGTGACAGTAACACCTTTCACGAATGAACCATCACTGTCCTTCAAAATGGCAAGTGAGTCATAAACCACACTAGGCATCCACTTCACGCGTACCTGAGTGTCGATGACGTCGGAAGTAGAGATATTGGAAAGATTGGTTGGGAAGTCAGCGGTTGTTACCGTGAAATTGTATGCTTTCGACTGCAAACCTGTCACGGAATTCATCGACTTCACGCCAATGTTGTAGTCTGTATCGTACTGCAAGTTATCGAAACGAACAAAGTTCGTGTCAACAACAACCACACGATCGTCCTTACCATCGGTTGACTTCAGAGACACTTCATACTGGTTAGCATCCTTGAACTTATCCCATTCCACTGTTACGTAAGGAACATTCTCCGGTGTCAATCCCAAAACGACATCGTCATCGGTATTGATGATTGGGCGGAACAATGCATCGGCTTTTGCCAAGTCCTCATCATCTTTACATGCAGAGAATATAGCTCCAACAAGCACCGAAGCAATGAAAAGCCACAAATATTTATTTATCTTTTTCATTTTTTCTTATGGATTTAATAGTTTTCAGTTTTTACAGTACCAACCACAACGTTGACACCCTCACCAGCATCGTTTGCAAGGATTCCATAACCTTCGTTGTTGAGAGCAGAACTTGAGTTGAGTGTTGTAGTACTAATTGGAAGATAGAATGGAACAATACCATTACCCTTGAGAGCACCATTGGAGTAGCCACGATAGATGCGAGTAGCAAAATCGCTTGCCTGATACTCGTCGTTACGAGTGATGTTGGAATCTTCACCTGCTGGAACCGTAACAGTAACAGCGGAAGAGCCTTCACCCAAAACGTAAGTCTTCACGCCTGTTGAAGCATCTGTAGTCTTGGTACATGCTGTATAGGAAGTTCCATTATAAATATATGTACGCACGCGCTTGAGCATCGAAGAACCCCAGTTCAAACGATACCAACCACTCACGTCTGTTCCCTCATCCAACTTGTACTTCGTGTTGAGCCATTCAACACGACTCTTGGTGTTGTTGGAAGAAGAACCCAACTTATAATAAAGATAATCTGCCCAATTTGCATAGTTAGCAACGTCTGGATAAGCACTCTTCACGCCTTCGTCCATCATGAGGTCTTGGTTCTGAGCAATACCCCAAACAAGCATCGTGCGCATAGCCTCTTCAATCTTCTTAGCATAGAGATTCCAACGAATGAGGTCGAAACGACGGAGACCTTCACCACCAAACTCCCAAGCACGCTCGTCAACAATAGCGTTGAAGAACGACTCCTTGGAACTTGCAGCGTTGAGAACATAGTTGTAAACCTGCTCTGCAACGTTTCCATGACCTTCAAAAGCACGAGTACGAACAGCAATTAATGCATCCTTTGCAATTTCAGTAGGACCATTCAATTCGTTTTCAGCCTCAGCCAACATCAAGAGGACATCGGAATAGCGCATGAGAGGGAAGTTGATACCTGTACCCTTACTGGATTCCTTACCCAATTCCTTGGTTGCCAAAGCACGGTCCCACTTACCAACGGTGATGGCTGTTGGACCATTCACACCAACCGTATCGTTGTCATGCTTCCAAAGAGCACAACAAACATCGCGACGCTGATCGCCGTCAGCAAACGACATGTAGTAGGATGGAGTAAGACCCACCTGATTCGTGGTGTTACCCTTAGCACAAGTACCAGTGTTGGTTACACCGAAGCACCAACCCACATCGCCACCGAAGCTTTCAACAAATGCCACTTCATAAAGCACTTCGCTGTTGTTAGCTACATAATACTCGTTTTCGTTCTTGAATGCCTCGTTATAGTCTGCATTCAACTGTCGTGGCTTCATGCTAATCAGCTTCTGAGCATAATTCTTAGCCATCTGATAGTAGTCCTTATAAGTGTGGGCTGTCACGCTGTTACCTGCCAAGTCGGTATAAGTAACCGAGAGAGAATCAGAGTTCACATCCAGATAGTCATCTGCACGCTTCATCTGGTTGTCGTATGACTTCGCATAACCAGCGCGGAAGAGTGCCATTCTGGCAATCATACCTATGGCGAAATCACGAGTGATACGTTCAATGCCACCAGTATTCACGTCTGAGAACTTCATCTTTGGCTCGATATTCACCATCTGCTGCAACAAACGGCTATAGATGACGAACTTATCAGTACGAGGTTTGTCGAGTTCCTGACCCCAAGCAGCTGTTTCCTCATAATAAGGAACATCACCCCAGAAGTTACACATCAGATAGTAGCGGTAAGCCTTCAAAAAGACTGCTTCGCCCTTGATTTGCTGCATTTCGGCTTCCTGACCTACAGGACTTTTGTCGATACCAGCAATCACCTGATTTGCACGGTCGATAGCCTGAAGGTTGTGGTTCCATGCTGCATAAATATCATTGAAACCAACGATAGCGGAAGATTGGAGAGACCAAACAGCACGGCGGTCACTACTTGGTACACCAGCACTTGGTGCACTTGCCTCCACGTCGGTACAAGCCAATTACGCCAACGGTTGCAATTACTATATATTTATTGAATTTCATATTTTTATGATGAATTATTTTGAGTTTTTGAGTTTATTCAGAGTCCTCGCGGTTCCTAAAGTTCTTGAAACTTTAGCTCGACGAAGTCAAACCTGAATCCTTTATTACAGCGTGAGGTTCACACCGAATGTGAAGGCGCGGCTCTTTGGATAAGAAGAATAGTCAATACCAGGAGTCAAGCCAGAGTAGCTACTATTACGAGCGTATGAGCTCACTTCTGGGTCGTAGCCTGAGTAGTTTGTAATGACAAAGAGGTTAGAACCTGTCACATAGAAGCGGAGACGCTCAACACCAAATTTCTTAGTAATTGACTTTGGCAATGTGTAACCGATGGTCAAGCTCTGCAAACGGAGGAAAGAAGCATCTTCAATGGCCCAGTCGGTTGGCATCACCACTGCATCACCAAATGAGAATGGGCTCCAGTATTCCTTCATGCGAGAACCTTCGTTCCATTTTGCAAGGTCTTCCAAACTGGTCATCAGTTCACCTGTCTCTGGGTTCATGTAAGAGTAAGAATTGCTCTGATTCATCGTGTTCAGCATGTTAGGATAAGAACCTGAACGATAGCGCTGAGAAGAAGCAATCTTGTTAGCATTATAAATATCGTTGCCAACAGTGAATGTGAAGTTGGCATTGAAGTCGAAGTCATATACTGTACCAGAAAGGCCGAAACCACCCGAGAAATCAGGGTTGGTATCACCAATCACACCAATATCCTTAGTATCTACGACACCATCACCATTGGTATCCTGCAACTTGATAGTACCAGGACGAATACCGATGGCACCACCGAGGAGAGCTGTTGTTGGCACACCTTCCTTCAATGTATAAGTATTTGTTGCTGCATCGTATCCTGAGAAGTCTGCAGTCGTGTAGTAGCCGTTCGTCTTCCAACCGTAAATCAAACCGATAGGGTCACCAACGCGAACGATGTAGTCCTGCTGGTTGCGGTTGTCAGTTCCTGCCCAACCCGAAGCGAAGGTCATCTCCTTCATGCCTGCTGCGATTTTGTCAACATTCGACTTGTCGAAGCCAATGTTGAAGTTAGCATTCAGCGTGAAGTTCTTCTTAGTGAAAATAGCCGCATTCAACGACAATTCAACACCCTTGTTGCTGGTCTCACCGCAGTTTTCATAAACGGTTGTGTAACCAGGAGCTGTGATGTTGTGCTGAATGAGGAGGTCGCTGGTGCTGTTCCAGTAGAATTCGAGGCTACCGTTGATGCGCTCGTTCCAGAAACCAAAGTCGAGACCGATGTTACGAGTAGTTCTCTTCTCCCAAGTGATGAATGGGTTGGCAAGAACTGAAGAAGAAGAATAGTCGTTGTTCATCTGTTCACCCACACCGTAGCGCTTGCTTCCGCTGTTGGCAAGATAAAGCTGTTCGTAAGTGCTGCTAGCAATACGGTTGTTACCTACCTTACCGAACGAGAGACGGAGCTTCAAGTTCGACAACCAGTCCTTTGCACCTTCCATCCAAGGCTCGTCGATGATACGCCAAGCTGCAGCGGCTGCAGGGAAGAAGCCCCAACGATGACCGTCAGCAAACTTCGAGCTACCATCCTCACGGAATGTCAAGGTGAGGAGATAACGCTCCTTGAAATTATAATTGAATCGACCGAAGTAAGAATTCAAGACATCGTTTGCACTCACACTACTGCTGATGGTTGGAACACCTGCTCCCATACCAAAGTTTGCAAACACGTTTTCTGGAGTTCTTGCCTCCGAATATCTTGTGCCTTTCATCACGTTCTGGTCAACCATTGCCTTGCGGAATTCCTGACCAACCATGAAGTTAATCTTGTGGTCTTCACCAAACTTCTTTTCGTAAGAGATGTTCACGCTCTCGCGCACAGTGCGCTGGTTCTGCTTGGTCCATTCAGCCAATGGCAGACCACCTTCGTAAGAAGCATTCGTTGTAGTTGAGCCCCACCAGTTCTTCGTTTCGTTGAAGCCATATTCATAACCGCCTTCAGCGTGAGCCTTCAAGCCCTTGATGATGGTCCAGTCGAGTCCTGCACTGAAACCGAACTTGCGGTTGTTACGTCTGCGCCAGTAACGCTGAGCCTGCTCAGAGAGGCTCATGTTGTTCTGCAAGTATTCCTGATATTCTTCATCACTCATGCTTGCAATGTCTGGCTCAACAAATCCAGAAAGACCATGAGTAGCAACGGAAGTGATAGCCTGAGAAGTACGAATCTTGTAAGTACCACCCTGAGTACCCTGACCGTTCACCTTCTGGTCACCCACATTAGCCTTCATCGAGAACTTCAGATTCTTGTTGATGTCGTGGTTCAACTTGAACATGAAAGCATAACGCGAGAAGTCGTTGTTTTCCATCAGACCACCATTGTAGTCGTATGTGCCCGAGAGAGAGAACTTGGTCTTCTCAGTACCACCATTCAAACTCAAGTTGTGGCTGTGAGAAAGAACATTGGCACCGAACATATCCTCCTGCCAGTCGATGGCCCCAACACTCTTGTAGAGATAGAGGTCGTCATAAACACCATAGTTCTGTTCGAACGCTGTCACGTTGCTGCTACCGCGGAGGAGCGCATACTCATAGTTCGACATCACATAGTCGTAAGCGTTCATTGCCTTCAAGCGCTTAGCGATGGTCTTCGTCTGCAAATAACCGTTGTAGTTAATCTGAGTCTTACCAGCCTTTGCACTCTTTGTCGTGATGAGGATAACACCATTTGCACCCTGCGAACCGTAGATAGCTGTAGAAGAAGCATCCTTCAGCACAGTGATGTCCTCAATGTCGTTAGGCGAAATATCGCTGATGCTCGAAGTCTGGAAACCATCCACAACGTACAGTGGAGAGTTATCACCCGTGATGGAACCACCACCACGCACGCGAATCAGCACTTCAGCGTCTGGCGAACCGTCGGTCGTGGTGACACGCACACCGGCCAACTTACCGCTCAATGCCTCCGATACACTTGGAACAGGCACTTTCACGATGTCCTGACCAGTTACTGTAGCCACAGAACCCGTCAAGTCCTTCTTGCGAACTGTACCGTAACCAATCACTACCACGTCGTTCAAGCTATGAGCCTCGTCCTCAAGAACGACAGAGATTTTACTCTTACCAGCCACATTGATTGTCTGAGTCTTCATTCCAATGAACGAAATCACCAGCTGAGGCGACTTGGTCTGAGTCTTCAAGGTGAAGTTACCGTCAAAGTCAGTAACTGTACCATTGCTTGTTCCCTTTTCCAACACTGTTGCCTGCATCACGGGCTCACCTGTAGAGTCCTTCACGGTACCAGTCACAGTCTGGGCAGAGATACCCAATGCAAAGAGTGCAAACACCAATGTCAGCACTACTCGCATTGCCTTAGAATTACCATGCATAATTGACTTAGTTTTTTGTTATTAATATTAGTTTAGTTAAAAATTTTTAGCGTTTCAATTAAAACCGTGGCAAAAATATAAAAAATCTTCCAAAAACAACACTCATTCCTCAAAAATGTTTAACAAAATCGTGTAAATTACACCCTTTCACCTCTCTTTTCTCGTTTTTTCCCCGATTTTCACTTGATATTTATCATTCATCACACATCCCCATTCCTTTTTACAAATGAAGGATAACTAATGTGTTATTGATGGTAATTGGCTTTGCTAAAAGGTTCGTGTCTGAATTTTTACCACAAGTTATTATCGCTCATTCTGCGAGCCCATAAAATAATACGGACAGGAATGCAGTTCTTTAGGAGATTGTCTGAAGCGCATGAGGGGATCAACTCAAGCGCTTATTTGATTAAACTAGTTGCTCGAAGGTTCGGCATCGAATCGGCGAGCCTTCGGCGTTGCGATAGCGAAGGTTCGGCAGAACAACGCCGAGCGCTCGGCAGTTTAGTTGAATCAAAGAAGAAACTCATGAAAAGCAAAGGAGAGGATCAGTACATTCAAAGCCTTTCAGGTCGTTATTTCCAATGCTATCCTACAAGCTAACTTAAAAAGTAATATCCACCACGAACTGCGATGTTTATATTTCACGCAGAAAATGCAGATATACGCAGAAAAAATACATGATGAATTCGTGGTCATTTGTGTTTTATAATTTAACGCCAATTCTTCATCAATATTATTTCTGCGTATCTCCGCGATTTCTGCGTGCCCTAAAAAAGAATCTGTGTTAATCCGTGCAATCTATGGTTAAACATAACGATGAAGGGGAGCGAGACGTTTGCTGGAAATCATTGAACTATTTCACAAAAACTCCCGAATTCATCGGAAGAAATTCAGTGTTTCACTTCATCATCCATTTTCGGTGATTCATGATATAGATGCCACGCGACAAACGGCTGTCGTTGGTTTCGGCCACATGGTTGCCTCTGAGGTCATAGATAGCAGTCGAGGAATCAAGTGGCTGCGCATGGTTCGTGGAAGATATGCCCGTGGAGGGAGTGTCTGAAACACGAAAGAGTTGGAAATTGTCGATTTTGAACCATGTCTCAGCAGGTGCACCTTCCGTACTCACACCAATGGTCACCGGAGCATTGTCCACCGTCTGTTCAAAATCCACGGCGAGGGTCTGCATGGGATACGTATCACCGACCCCCGCCGTGCTCAATTGCTCAGCGAAGTAACTTTTCTGCTCGCCAGCAAATACATATTGCTTGCCCAAACGAATCAATTCGTTTGAACGGTTGCTGGCCTGCATATCGACAGTGAGTGAATAATGCCCCTTGGGTAGTGTTCGGATGGTCTGACTGATGCGGGGAGTCAGGGTAGCAGAACCGTCCCACACACCGAAGATGAATTGTCCGTCTGTGGCAGGAGGGTCACCTTGACCTCCACCTGTGTTCACGCCCCACCAAGCCGTTCCACTTTCCACCGTCCATCCCTTCGGAGCCTGCTTCGTCATCGTGCGCCCGTCGGCCTCGAAACTGGGATTCACGATGTACCCTGTCATCTTCTCCTTCTGGGGTTCGTTCTCCAACGGCTCCTCCAACTTGATGCTGACAGGAGCGCCGTCATAACTTACGGTCTGGTCTATCACGACGGAAGGCTTGTCGCCAATTGTAATCATCGAGTCTCCGTAGGAGTTGTGCGCCAAGA
>CADBXS010000091.1 GCA_902798705.1 uncultured Bacteroidales bacterium | reverse complement strand
CTTGGTTTCATTACCAATCGCCTTACCCACTTCCTCCACAAGTTCTGTATTCCAAGTGGAAGCCAATGCCGAACCAATAGGGAAAGCCGTTGCATAATAAGTCTTGGTGTCGCCTTTGCGTGTTGGATTGATGCGCACACCCGCAGGACCATCAGTGAGACTCGTCTCCGGGATTCGGAGTCGAGGAATGGCAGCTGTGGTGCCAGCAGCACCAGGCACGGTTTCTGCGGCAGCACCTACCACAGCTCCGTCCGAGAAGAAATTGTTGGCGCCACCTACCAATATTTGCGCTTTCTCTTCGAGTGTCATGGCAGCCATCACTTCGTCGATATTGTCCGACCTCAGTTGAGGGGCAGTTTGTGCACTTGCATTGAGTGCTACAGATGAAATTGTCATAAGTACTACAAATTTCAGTGTCTTCATATAAATGATTAATTGATTGTTACTGCGACAAAGGTAACAGTTCAGCGAATAATATAAGGAGTGCCCTGTCGGGCAGATATTTCACAAATCTTTTCAAATCTTTCAATAATCTTCAAAATAATTTTTGTGTGATTTGTATAGATTTGAAAGATTTCTCGCCGTAGGCGACTCAAAAAAATGATTCGCTGAATAGTTTTCGACAAAGATACATAAAATTCCGAACACCTATAGACTAATCGTGCAAAAATATCATCAAAAAAGGGCGAGCACTGAAATTCAGCACTCGCCCTGAGTTTTTTTACAAATTGAAGTAAAACAATGAATTACTTCAGCTTGTTGTAACCATACTTAGAAACGCAACCGAGTTCTTCCTCGATGCGGATAAGCTGGTTGTACTTCGCCATACGGTCTGTACGAGACATAGAACCAGTCTTGATCTGACCAGAGTTAGTAGCCACTGCGATGTCAGCGATAGTAGCATCCTCAGTTTCACCAGAACGGTGAGAAGTAACTGAAGTGTAACCGTGACGGTGAGCCATTTCGATAGCTTCGAGAGTCTCAGTGAGTGAACCAATCTGGTTAACCTTGATAAGGATGGAGTTAGCAGCACCCATCTTGATACCCTTCTCAAGGAACTTGGTGTTAGTAACGAAGAGGTCGTCACCTACGAGCTGGCAGCGGTCGCCAATCTTTGCAGTGAGCTTCACCCAGTTGTCCCAGTCGTTCTCGTCGAGACCATCCTCGATAGAGTCGATAGGGAACTTAGTGATGAGTTCCTCAAGATAAGCAATCTGCTCGTCAGCGCTGAGCTTCTTGCCGTTAGGGTCCTTCTTCTTACCATTCTTGAGCTGGCTGTAGTCATACCACCAGTTGCCATCAGCATCCTGAGTAGCGAACTCTGAAGCAGCGCAGTCCATAGCAATCTTCACGTCCTTACCTGGCTCATAACCAGCAGCCTTGATAGCGTCGCAGATAATCTGGAGAGCATCCTCAATACCGTCGAGAGCTGGAGCGAAACCACCTTCGTCACCTACAGCTGTGCTTAGGCCACGAGCCTTGAGAAGCTTAGCGAGGTTGTGGAACACTTCTGCACCCATGCGGATAGACTCCTTGATAGATGGAGCGCTAACTGGACGGATCATGAATTCCTGGAATGCGATAGGAGCATCAGAGTGAGCACCACCATTGATGATGTTCATCATAGGAACTGGCAATGTGTAAGTGTTTGTACCACCGATGTAGCGATAGAGAGGCATACCCAAAGCGTTAGCTGCAGCCTTTGCAGTAGCAAGCGACACTCCGAGGATAGCGTTAGCACCGAGCTTGCTCTTGGTAGGAGTACCATCGAGAGCGAGCATCTTGTAGTCGATAGCACGCTGGTTGAACACGCAGTCACCCTTCAAAGCTGGAGCGATGATAGTGTTAACATTCTCAACTGCCTTGAGAACGCCCTTACCGAGATAACGGCCCTTGTCGCCATCGCGAAGCTCGAGAGCTTCGTTTTCACCTGTAGAAGCACCTGATGGAACAGCTGCACGACCAAGAACACCATTTTCGAGAACTACGTCAACTTCGACTGTAGGGTTGCCACGAGAATCAAGAATCTCACGAGCTACGATCTTTTCAATCTTCATAATAAATACTATTGTTTAAAAAATGTGAGTGTTTACTTTGACATGCAAAGTTAATGAAAAATTTTTATTTGCAATCACGCAACGACATTTTTTCACACTCTATAACAGAAATCTGAAGCAAGGAGAAAAGTGCCCCGATAATTGCAAACTATGTTTGACAAAATATCAACGATAATATCAACGATAACAACGATAACGATAACGATAACGATAACTGCCATCCGGATGGAAAGTTAAGGTTAAAGTTAAGGTTAAGGTTGAAGTTAAAGAGTGAGAGGCTGGTGGTGAGGCTTTTTTTCTCCTTTAGTCCTTTCCTCCGTAGAGTTTTTTTAGAAATTCATGGATAATTATATGGTAATTCATGTTTTTATTATAAACACGAATTATCATGAATTTAACACAAATTTTTCATGAATTTTTTCTGCGTATCTCTGCGCTTTCTGCGTGCCAGACTTTCCAATCTTAACGCGATTGGGAATAAATCTACATGGAAAACTTATCCGTGTAAATGGAAAACCTTTCCGTATAAACGGAGAAGTTCTCCGCGTACACGGAAAGCTTTTCCATATAGATTTTTCCTTATGCGGAGGAAGTTACTTAGCCATCATTAGCATTTTCAGGTGGGAGCTGCGGTCTTTTTTCGCCATTTCGTGTTCTTTCATGCCATTGGTTTTTTCACGGACACCAATAACGAAAAATGTTTTTTTGCGTATATCCGCGGTTTCTGCATGACATATAAAAAAGGCAGCTTCCCGAGAAGGAAACTGCCTTGTGGTCCATTAATTGTGGATGGATTACTCACCTGGTACGATTGCGCCTGAAGGACAAGCATCGGCACATGTGCCACAATCAACACAAGAGTCTGGATCGATCACATACTTGCTGTCGCCAGCAGAGATTGCACCTGAAGGGCACTCGCCTTCGCAAGTTCCACACATCACGCAATCGTCAGTAATTACATAAGCCATAGTCTTTACTTTTTTAGAATTACGATAAATTTGTTAAATCTGAATTACGGAGGGCAAAGATACAAAAAAACTATCACCATCCTGCTTTTTCATCAATTTTTTTTCGCTTTTCTCGTGATTTTTCCATTTCATGCAATAAAAAACGACTTTTTACGTTTTAATTCAGAGACTAAAATGAAAATGCTGAAGCGACATACATTATATTATATAATTGCTTGGCTGTTGATGGTGGTGCTCTGGAGCATCACCCCTTTCTTCATGCAAGAGGTGCAAGCACAGAAGCGCAAGGTGATGAACCGTCCCTACATCGACCAGCGCAAGCTTCACTATGGATTTTTAGCGGGTGTTCACATGCAGGACTTGGAGCTGATGAACAACGGCTACACGGACGAGGCTGGTAACCAGTGGTTTGCCGATGTGCCCAACTACGAGCCCGGCTTCAGTGTGGGTGTGCTGGCTGAGGCGCGACTGACCAATCACATCTCTGCCCGCATCATTCCCACCATGCACTTCGGCACCAAGAACATCACCTTCGTCAATCATCTGAACAACGATCGACAGTACCAGAACATGAAATCCACCTACATTTCTGTTCCGCTCGACATCAAGCTTTCCGCTGAGCGCTTCAACAACTATCGTCCATACGTGGTGGCAGGTGTGAACCCCATGATAGACCTCACGGTGAAAAAAGGCAGGAATTTGCTCAACAACCGCTTCGACTGTTTTCTTGAAGTGGGTTTCGGTTGCGACTTCTATTATTCCTTCTTCAAGTTCATCCCCGAAATCAAGTTTGCTTACGGACTCACCAACGTCATCAATGGTCTGCGTGATGACATCACCGACCCCAGTTCCCTGATTTTCTCCAAATCGGTGGACAAGGGACACTCCAAGATGATTATCATCAGCCTCTATTTCGAATAAAAAGCACGATTTCTTCCGATGGAATCGCGCTTTTTTATCAAAGGAAAAGAAGTCGCCTAGGGCGAGAAATCCCACAAATCTTTACAAATCTTTCAAATCTGTTATTGATATTTGTTTGATTTGGGATGATTTGTTAGATTTGGCTACGCCGAGCTGAAGGTTCTGCCCCACAAGGGGCACTGAACGTCATGTGAGACATGATTCGCTCTCAATGAATTCTAAATTAATTCATGGAAGATTGGCTTCGCCGAGCTGAAGGTTCGTGGAAATTCGTGTTTTAATTTAATAATCCATGTCCATCTGTGGTTTCAATAATTCTCGCAGAAAACGCTGAAATTCTCAGATAAGTTTCCGTTATTTCCGTTATTTCTGCGTGACAAAAGTATCCGTGTTCATCTGTGGTTTCAATAATTCACGCAGAAAACGCTGAAATTCGCAGAAAATAGATTACGTATTTCCGTTATTTGGTTGTTGCCGAGCTGACGGTTCTGCGTGAAAAATTCATCTGTAGTTCTTTTTTTATCATCATTTTCATTAGAAGAATCATTGTTTTTTGTTCTCTCTGTAAATTTGTGCAACAAATATGTTACACATACGTTTGTAATTTGAGCCTGAATTTGTTTTGTTGACGTGTTTATAATGCGTAAATTTACATTAATTTTTGGTTAAGTGTGAAACCACTTTGTTTTAATGATTTTTTTTACAACTATCTAAGAGAAATGGTCAACATAGGACAAAGAATCAAGGAAGAACTGGATCGACAAGAGCGTCCCGTTAGTTGGTTGGCGCGCAAATTGAATTGCAGTCGAACTGGGGTTTATCGCATTATGAAGAAGAACAGTATCGACACGGCTTTACTGAGTCAGATTTGTCAGGTTCTCAATTACAACTTCTTTAAGGAACTCTCTGATTCTGTGGAGAATACAGAAAAGTGATACAAAAACGTATCACTTGTGTTTCCTTTATGTATCGTATGATGCTTTGTGCGCAAGCCCGAAACATCTACCTTTGCACGTGTTTTTGATAAATAAGGAATTTATGTTTTAAATTTCATATAAACTGCACAAAAAAACAGTTAATAAACAATAGTAATATGGTTTTATAATAGCAGTGGATGAGCTGGTAACAACTCAGTTGCTGGCACATCCCAGGAATGGGGTTCGATGCGAATCGCGCCCCTTTGTTTGGAACTAAGTTTTGTGATGAGTCAATATACATAATATAAAATAATATTAACTTTTTTAAAACAAACAATTATGAGAATGAAAAAATTACTCATGTTTCTCGTTTTGCTCACAGTCTCTGTAGGCTCGTGGGCATACAGTGGTTCTGGTACGAACATTACATTATCAGAACAAGAGCCTGGTGGCAAACAAGTTATTGTCTCAGATAAAGCTGGTGCTTTAGCTGCGTGGTTCAACAGTTTAAATGATAATGAAAAAGGCAATTTTGCCGATAAGGTTCATCTTAAGAATCTTGTCATTTCAGGATCATTGAATGCAGCAGATTTAGCAGTCCTTAACACTACAAATAATCCTCAATGGTCTAAATTCGAGACAGTTGATATGAGTGGTGTTACACTTGAAACAGAAGATACAGAATCTGATGATTATGTTACTCCTGCTCAGGTGTGCGCTATCAATTTTAGTTCTGCAACTTACACAGAAATAAATAATGGAGGTCAATCACACACAAAAACAGGACCAGGTGCAACATACATTCGTCTCCCAAACAGCATGACTTCTGCAGAAGATGTGGCTGAAATGGCAAAGATGAAGCAAGGTAAGAATTCCAATCTGAAAGTGGTGGGTGCTTACGACCCAGATAATGAAGAGAAAGACAACTCCGACAATAAGTGGGCAAAGGTGTCTATGCACTCTTTTGAGGCTAACAATGTAACTACATTCATCAATACCATGAATATTCCTGTATCAGGTAATCCAAATCCTGTTCCTCGTGAAATTCGTATGTCTGGTGAATATGGCGATAAAGACCTTGTAAATAATGGTCCAAATTTCGGTCATGGAACAAGCGCTATTTGGGACTTTACTGGTGCTCACTTTGCTGATTGTACAATTGCTGATGCTACGCAAGACGCTGCTTATTATAATTACGATGACCCTTTCCGCGTAGGTGAATTAGTAGCTTGTCCAACTACAACAAACTCGTTCTATTATTTTAATGTATATAAGACTCAAGTTCTTGATATCAAGTTGCCAGACAACAATATGACACATCTGCCTTTCCGTTGTCTTCAAGATCTGGGCTCTATGAACAAAGGTGGTTATGTGGCTTTATATGGTCAGGATGCATTCGATGCAAACAAGGTAGATGAGAACTGTGTACCGATAGAAACCCTTCAAATTCCAAACTGCTATACAGATTTGGATGAGGAGTGTGGCAAATGGGCACGTATCCGTCACCTTGTTATAGGTAGCGGCATGAAGCGTATCCACGGTGGTGCTTTCCTGAAATGTGATTATCTTGAAGACCTCGATTTCGCTGCTGGTCTGAGTGATTGCTATATTGGCGACCGTGCTTTCAATCAATGTGAAAAAATGAAGCACATTGCTCTTTCTGAGGGTATTGTATCACTCGGAAATGGTGCATTTTGGAACAGCCAGCACTTGGAGTCTATCCGTTTACCTCAGTCTCTCCTTTACATAGGTGATCAGGCTTTTAACAACTGTTTGGCACTGAATAGCATCACTATTCCAGAGAACGTTGTAAAAATTGGTAAAGATGCATTTCGCCTTTGCCCGCTTACAGATATCTATTTAACTACAACTGATCCTAATAAAATACCTTTGATCTTCACCGGTGGTAATACTTTTGCCAATTGGGGAACTTCATCTTTCTATAATGGTCATTATAACGGCTGGACACAATTACCTAGTTCTTCACAAGATAAAGCTAAAGTTGAACAATTAACTTGGGAACAAGCAGTTGATTGGTATTTCGTTCATTGTAATGGTATCCCTGTACTACACTATCCAAAGCAGTTGGCAAATAAAGTTAAGTCGTATATTTCAACCTATTATCATGCTCATTCTACAGATGGAAAGGGACTCCCTATGATGTCTGACATGAATTTAAGAGCAACGGCGGATGGTGCAAACGTGGGTACAGCAGGACAGGGTATATATACACGCGATGGATGGGCTCAATTTATGCTTATGGAGGAGTATGACCCTAATTCAGAAGATGAAGTTTACTCTAAGGAATATGATGATGTTTGGTACACCATGTGCTTCCCATTCGATTTGACAGATGAGCAGTTGGCCGCTGCTTTCAACGAAACATTCAACATCGTTGACTTCAGTGGTGTGGAAATTCGTGATGTGGATGACGGTACGAAAAATCTCGTTCTCCACTTCAACACCGTTGCTTTAACCACCTATAAAGATAATGCTGGAAATGTTTATCAACGTAAAATGGTAGATGGAAAAGCATTTAGAGAGAAAGATACCGATGGTTTCGAATATAATGTATATTTTGATCAAAATAATAACGAATATCACCATTGTATTGTTAGTGATAAACTAAGCTCCAACAAGACAAAAACTTTTGCACGTGGAAATTCATTAGCTGCTGCTAAACAAAACAAAGATAATGCTATTGTCATTGATGGTGTTCTGGCAGAGGCTGGTCATCCTTACATGATTCACCCTGCTATTGGTGTTAATACAGGCCAACCTATGAAACGTTGTTATTTCTCAGGCATTAAATGGCTGGACAATAATGAGCGTGCGGCTAAATATGAAGAACGAAAGCGTGTTGTAAATCTTAGTGTAGGAAAGGGTACTGTTACTGATGATATGAAAACTTGTGTTCCAAGCGAAGATAACTATTTGCAAAAGGAATACAGTCAATACACTGATCAAACATATACATTTAAGGGTAATTATAAGGTTTTCAAAGATGGTACAGAAGCATCTGTTGCAAGTGAGGGCCCAGAGCCTGTCGTTCCTAAAAAACCTGAAGAACCAACACGCCCAGCAGATCCTGATGCCGAGCTTTCTCCTTTTACAGCAGATGACAAGGTTCAGCCAAGTGAACCAATACCTGCTAATATACCACCTGCACCTACACATGATGAAAGGGGAATATACTACCTTTGCGTAAGTTTTTGGGGAACTTATGATGAAATAACATGTACTGCTAACCAAAGTGGAAATGAGCAATGGGATAAATGGGATAGAAATCGTTGGGAACTTAATGGAAATGACTATGGCATTGACCAATATACAGACGCTGGTTTTAATACTTGTAAGGCTGCATTTAACAAGACTAAGGCATATGTTAAGTATGAAAAGCTTGTAGAGAAATGGAATGCATATAATGCTTACATAGAAGCATACAATGCATATCATAACTATAATCCTTCGACGGCTTGGTCTGAATATGAAAATGAACTTAATGCTTACAATACAGCTCTTGAAAATCATCAGCAATGGGAAAACAAAGTTGGTAAATATAAGCCACTTATACCAACAGGAGCTTATTTCCTTGGTCGTCGTGGTCGTGGTTGGCCAATGTTCTATCGTGAAATTGCAGATGACACAAGAACTAACCCAACAGGTGGTTTCTGGACGCAATATACTGCTATCGTTGAGCCAAACCAGAATGCTAAAGGCGGAATCGAACATGAATTGGATACTGGCATCGCTAACAACACTAAGGGCTTGAATATGGTATTCGACGAAGGTTTCATGGGTGAATTCGACCCTACAGAAATCAAGGATATTGTTGCTGAGGCTGAGGAGAAAGGTCAGAAGGTGGAATACATGAACATCGTGTATAGCATCAATGGTGAAGTTGTTGGCCATGGTTCTCTCAATCACTCAACAATCTGCCACAGGGTATGTATATTATCAACGGCAAGAAGTATTTGGTGAAGTAAACGGATTATGAATTCTCTTAAAAACAAGAAAGACAAGATGAAAAAGAATTATATACAGCCCGAGATTATTACATCGCTCCGCTACGAGATGGAAAAGCCTTTGTGTGTTTCTATTAAAGGAACTCGCTCTGCCCAATGGGGTAATTTCGAGACAACTGAGTATTCCAATGGCAGATGGTTTAACGAAGGACATGCTCCTACGGATGCAACATCAGTGGTAATTGCTGGCGATGACGAAGGCGATTTGAGCTCTACGGCTAAGGGTCGTGGTGGCGACTGGGGTACCATTTGGTAATCCTCTCCCTTTGATTAAACAATAGACTTTATACACTCTTTCTTCGGAGCGCAGGCATATTGCTTGCGCTCCGAGTCGTTTAGTAAATTAGAAAGTAAAAAGTAAAAATTGTAGTAAATAAGAGTTAATACTTTTTTTGTAAAAAAATAGGATGTTGTTTTAAAAAAGCATATATTTGCAAAGTAAACTAATTAGAAGAAGTTATGACTACTACTCAACTAAATGCAGAATTGTTTCGTGAACTTAACATCATCGTGACAGATGATGGGTTAATGCAGAAAGCCATTAAGGCTCTTCGACGTATAACTGCTGAAAAAAAGGCTGAGGACGAAACGAACTATATTTTGTCTTCTCCTGCTATGATAGAAATACTGGAGAAAGGGGATGAGGAAATAAAAAAAGGGGAATTTGAAACGACTAAGGTGGAGAACTTATGGAATTAGTCTTGCTTGAACAGGCTTAGCTTGAATTATTCATGGAAATTAAATGCTTGACCTTAACTCTTTTTTTTACACGAATTACCATATAATTATCCATAAATTACTAAAAAACTCTACGGAGGAAAGGAGTATAGGAGAAAAAAGCCTCACCCCCAGCCCCTCTCTTTAACCTTAGCCCTAACTTTAACTTTTCATCCGGATGGCGGTTATCGTTATCGTTGATATAGAAGTAGAATGTAAAAAATTCCACGCAGAACCTTCAGCTCGGCGACAGCCAAATCGCGGAGATGCGCAGAAAATAGGTTCGTGGTAAATTATTTCTTTTATTTCTGCGTAACCTAAAAAACTCCATTCCTCCAAAACTCCGTAGAAAAAAAATTCACGCTTTAACCGTGGATATACGCAGAAAAAGCAATTTCCGTTATTTCAGTTGTTTGGCTGGTGCTGAGCTGAAGGTTCTGCGTGACATAAAAAGCATTGCACTGCGTGCTGGATGAGTCTGATTAAAATGTTTTTCAACTATTTTGTTGGGTGTGTTCGGAAAAAAATGTACTTTTGCAAAATGAATGGCATCGTCTGGACAGAGACGACAAGTTTTTTTGCGTATGAAATATTCAATCATAGTTCCAGTATATAATCGTCCCGATGAGGCTGATGAATTGTTGGAGAGTCTCACCAAGCAAAAGGTGGAGCATCTTGAGTTTGAGGTAATCATCGTGGAGGATGGTTCTGCAAAACCATGCAAGGAGGTGGTGGAGAAGTATCGGGATAGGCTCGACCTCAAGTATTTTGCAAAGCCTAATTCCGGACCTGGTCCTTCGCGCAACTATGGTGTGGAGCGTGCCAAAGGTGACTATGTGTTGATATTGGATTCGGACGTGGTGTTGCCGGATGGCTATCTGCAGGCGGTGGATAAGGAACTGACAGAGCATCCGTGTGAGGCGTTTGGCGGTCCCGACCGTGCACACGATTCGTTCACGATGGTGCAGAAGGCTATCAGTTATTCGATGACTTCGTTCTTCACAACGGGTGGCATTCGTGGCGGAAAGAAAAAACTCGACAAGTTCTATCCACGCTCGTTCAATATGGGTGTGCGCCGCGATGTGTATGACGAGTTGGGCGGTTTTTCCAAGATGCGCTTTGGTGAGGACATAGACTTCAGCTATCGCATCTTCGAGGCGGGCTATCAGGCTCGACTGTTCCCAAAGGCTTGGGTGTGGCATAAGCGTCGCACAGACATGGACAAGTTTTTCAAGCAGGTATTCAATTCAGGCATAGCCCGTATCAATTTGGAGAAGCGACACCCTGGCACTATGAAACTTGTTCACCTGCTGCCGATGGTGTTTACGGTGGGTGTGACACTTCTGCTCATTGCTGCCGTGGTACTTCGCTTTGCGGAAATCAGCGATGGCGCGAGCGAATGGCTCAAGGTGGGTTATCCGTTCGGAAAGACAAGGTTGGGGTGGTGGACATTGCCGCTGATTCCAGTGCTTCTATATATGTTTCTCGTTTTCATCGACTCGTCTATCAGGAACAAATCTCTGGTCGTGGGTTTCCTTTCCATCGAGGCTGCATTTGTGCAGCTCTTTGGCTATGGGCTCGGATTCCTGAAGGCGTGGTGGCAACGCTGCGTACTAAAGAAGGGTGAGTTTGCTGCCTACGAGAAGAATTTCTATGAATAGGGAAAAGATGGCGAACGATACGGAAGAACATAGCTTTTCGATTAAGGAATGGGCTGAGGAAGACCGTCCACGTGAGAAGTTAGAGGCAAAGGGTGCTGAGGCTCTCACAAAGGCCGAGTTGCTTGCCATCCTGATAGGGAGTGGCACGCAGAAGAAGTCGGCTGTGGAACTCATGGCTGAGTTGATGCGAGAATGCGATGACAAGCTGATTCTGCTCAGTAGGATGACGGTTGACGAACTGACAAAGATTCAAGGTATAGGACCAGCCAAGGCCATCACCATCATGGCTGCGATGGAATTAGGACGTCGGCGTGCGCAGGAGGAAGTGACAGCGACACTCACGCAAGTGAAAGATGCGGAGCAAGTGTATCGCTACATGCGCCCTCTGATGCGCGACAAGAATCATGAGGAGTGTTGGGCACTGCTGTTAAATAATAATGCGCGTCTCATCAAGCGTGTTAGGCTAAGCCAGGGAGGACGTACCGAAACGCTGGTAGATGTGCGCATCTTGCTCAAGGCAGCTCTTTTGGCTGAAGCAACTATGATGGTGCTGGTACACAATCATCCGTCTGGCTCGTGTCGTCCAAGCAGAGAGGATGTCAATCTCACAGAGCACGTGAAGAAAGCCGGCATGACAATGAACATTAAATTACTCGATCACGTGATAGTTGCGGACGGAGACTATTACTCCTTTTCTGAAAATGGAAAGTTGGATTGATTGAAAAGTGAAAGCCTCTCTCCCGACCTCTGGCCTCACCCCTAACCCCTCTCCGAAGGGCGAGGGGAACATTGAAGGTGAGGGGAGTAGAATGAAGAATAGCTTCGGCAAAACCGAAGCGTACTGTGACAGAAGAATGAGAAAATGAAGAGAGAAGTATTAGAAATGAAAGTCATTCCTCTCCATTTACATATAAATGACAACAAAGATGGACAACGAACAACTGACAAAATATGATATAGAAACAAAGACGGTGGAGATGCTCCGCACTGTCTTCGACCCTGAAATCCCTGTCAATGTATATGACCTCGGACTCATCTACAAGATTGATGTGTCGGACGATTTCGACGTTACGGTCGATATGACGCTTACTGCTCCAAACTGTCCCGCTGCCGATTTCATCATGGAAGACATCCAGCAGAAGTTGGATTCCATTCACGGTGTGAAATCGGCTACCGTGAATCTTGTGTTTGAACCTGAGTGGAACAAGGACATGATGAGTGAGGAAGCCAAACTCGACTTGGGGTTTATATAAATCTCGAATTCAAGAGAAAAGTGAAAAGAGAAAAGTGAAAAATTTTGCATACTATGTACTATAGAAATCATACATCACCATTATTAAATAAATCCTACGATTTAGGAGTGGAAATTGTGAAAATGATTAAGCATTGTCCTAATGATTGGCGTCTTTCTTCACTTTACAATCAGATTACTAAATCAGGAACGTCGGTTGGAGCAAATATTAATGAAGCAGAGTTTGCCCAAAGTCCTGCAGATTTTGCGAGTAAAATGTCGATTGCTCTTAAAGAAGCTAACGAAACAAGATATTGGTTACATATCTTGCGTGACACTGATTGTATTTCTTCCGAAGATTTTGAAAGACTTAAAGATGAATGCCAACAAGTTTTAGCTATGTTAGTAGCGTCCTTGAAAACGGTAAAGTCTGGTATTTCAAATGGTTAAGGTAGCAAATTTTTCACTTTTCATTTTTCACTTTTCACTTTATTTTTCAGAATGAAAAATTACTATTTTATATCGGACGCACACCTTGGTTCAAGAGCTTTTCAGCACGCAAGGACGAGAGAACGCAGACTGGTGAATTTCCTCGATGCCATTAAGGACAAGGCTGAGGCTGTGTATATGCTTGGCGACATGTTCGATTTTTGGTTTGAATACGACGAAGTGGTGCCACGAGGATTCACGCGTTTCTTGGGAAAAGTGAGTGAGTTGACCGACCGAGGGGTGGAGGTGCATTTCTTCCAGGGAAACCACGACATGTGGTGTGGCGACTACTTGGAGAAGGAGTGTGGAATGATTATCCATAAGGAAGCATTCACCACCGAAATCTGCGGAAAGGAATTCTACATTGCTCACGGTCACCAACTGGATTATCGCGACCACAACTGGAAGACGGAATTCATGTACAGTTTGTTTGAGAGCCACACCTTGCGTCGCTTGGCAAGGATGATTCATCCTCACTGGTTTATGAATTTTGGTTTGAATTGGGCAAAGAGAAGTCGCATCAAGCATATCGAGGCAGGAGGCGAACCGCCTTATCAGGGTGAGGACAAGGAAGGACTGGTGCTTTATGCCAAGGATTATTTGAAGACGCATCCCGACATCAATTATTTCATGTTTGGCCATCGCCACATTGACTTGGACATCTACCTCAATCGTACCTGCCGCATGATGATTATCGGTGAATGGTTCTCCCTCTTCACCTACGCCGTTTTCGATGGCGAAAACATGTTTATGGATAACTACATCGAAGGCGAAACCGAACTGTAGTTTTTTTTAATGAAGAATGTAGAATGAAAAATGAAGAATGATTATCGCCCCATCATTCTTCATTTTTCATTTTTCACTCTTCATTCTTTGTTTCTATCAGTTTCTTATTGATTTCCTTATCAGGGATAACGCCTTTGTCTTTCCACGATTCAAGTTGTTTGATGATGTTGCCGGCACCTGTGGAAAGTTGACCTTGTGCCTTGTCGAAGGCCGTGTTGGCAGCAGTAATTTTGCTGCCAAGGTCGATGAAGGTATCGGAGAACGTGGCAAATTTCTTGTATAGTTTCTGAGCCGATTCGATGATGTCCTTCACGTTCTTTGTCTGTTTGGCATTTTGCCAGAAGAGCCAAACAATTTTCAGAGCCAACATCAAGTTCGTTGGGTTCACGATAATGATGTGCTTTTGGTAGGCTTCAGTGGCGAGTTTTGCATCGTTTTCCATCGCAAGGATGTAGCTGCCTTCATTAGGGATGAACATCAACACATATTCCGCTGAGTTTTCCACCTTCTTAGGATAGTGCTTGTCGGCCAATTCGTTCACATGTGTGCGAATCGACTTGATGTGTTCCTTGATGAAGTGTTCCTGCTCTTCGGCTGTTTCGGCTTTGATGTAGTCGAGATAGGCCGTGATGGACGTCTTGGAGTCGATGATGAGATAGCTGTCGCCGTGGAGTTTCACTTTCACGTCGGGGATGAAGCGATTGCCGTTCTCGTCAGTGGTAGAATCCTGTGTGAAGAAGTCCGTTCCTTCCGTCATTCCGCTGGCTTCCAAAATGTTTTTCAGTACGGCCTCGCCCCAGTTTCCTTGTTTCTTCGGGTCGGCTTTCAATGCTTTGGCCAGGTTGTCTGCGTTTTCGCCGAGGATAGCAGTTTGGTCTGTGAGGTTGTTGATGGCTTCTTTCATCACGGCATCTATCTTTCCCTGTTCTGTCATCTTGTCCTCAAATTCCTTCTTGAACATGGAAAGTGACTCCTTCAGAGGATTGAGTAGGTTGTCCATGCTTTCCACGTTCGTCGCTTTCATCGATTCCTGTTGCTTCTTCAGGTGTTCCGACGACAGACGGTCGAATTCCAGTCGCAGTGTGTTCATCTTTTCCTCCCACTGCTCTTGCATTTCCCTTTTCTGAGTTGCATGGCGATTCTCCATGTCGTTCTTGCTTTCCCTGAATTGGTTTTTCACTTGCTCCAGCATTTGCAAGTATTGCACTTTCAGTTCGTCCAGCTCCTTCTTATGGCTTTCCTTCAGGTTGTTCACCACTGTGTCGTTACTCTCTTTCAGTGTCTTCTGCTGTTCCAGGAGTGACTGCACCTGTGTCTCTGCTTTGGTTGCTTTGCCGTGGCTCTGGAAGAGAAGATAGCCCAATGCGAGGAGAACCAGTCCTAAAATGATAATCGCAATTTCCATAAAAAAGTCATTGTGTTTCGTTATGATGAACAAATATACACAAAAAAAAACGTTCGGGAGTAATTTTGTTAACTTTTTTTGATATATTTGCAAACGAATGATGCAATACATAGGTGAAATATTGTCATTGGTGGTAGCCGTTTCGTGGACGGGCGCAGCCTTGTTCAGCGAAGCCGCTACCTTGCGCATTGGTACTGTTGTGCTGAATGTCATCCGCATGGCTGGCTCGTTGTTGGTGCTGGGCATCATCCTATGGATTGCCACTGGGTATCCGCTTCCGCAGCATCTCAACGCACAGGCTTGGCTTTGGCTTTCCCTCTCTGGATTGGTAGGCTATGTGTTTGGCGATTACTGCTTGTTCAATTCCTATCTCACAATTGGTTCCCGCTACGGACAGCTCTTCATGACGCTGGCCCCATTGGCTGCAGCCCTCTCCGGTTGGCTCATCTTAGGCGAGAGGATGAGTGCGATGGGCGTTCTTGGCATGTTTGTCGTGGGCATTGGTATCGGCATGTCGGTACTCAACAAAGGCGGTGCAGGGCAGCATCGTCCGCACCTCAAGTTGCCTCTGCACGGAGTGCTTTATGGCATCGGTGCTGCCGTAGGGCAGGGAGTTGGACTCGTCATGAGCAAATTGGGCATGATGCATTATCAAGAAGGTATTGCCGACCACTTCGGAGGCCAGTTGGAGCAAGCAGGAGCAGTACTCGACTACGTGCCCGCTGCTTCCACTTTCGTGCGTGCCATCATGGGCTTGTTGGGTTTCTCTGTCATTTTGCTCCTGAGTGGAAAGACTCGTCGTCTGATTCCTGCCATGCGCGACCGCAAGGGCATGCTGTTTACTTTTTGCGCCATTCTTTGTGGCCCCACCATCGGCGTTTCCCTTTCGTTACTTGCCACGCTCTACACCAGTGCAGGTGTTGCGCAAACCTTGATGTCGCTGACTCCCGTGCTGATTATCTGGCCCACGTGGCTCATTTATCATCAGAAAGTCACCGTGCTCGAAGTGGTGGGTGCTTGTGTGGCAGTGGCAGGTGCATCGCTCTTCTTTCTTTAAAGGTAGGTTCTAAAAATTATGTCGGATTGATTTTTGAACCTTTAGCTCGGCGAAGCCAATTGATTTGATTGGATTTTTGTCAGTTTTTGAGGGCG
>CADBXS010000090.1 GCA_902798705.1 uncultured Bacteroidales bacterium | reverse complement strand
CCGGTGTCGAAGAGGCTCCCACTACGGTGCGCCTGATCTCTTCTTCCGGTGTCGTGGTTTACGAACATTCCGGTAACCACAGCGTAGATACCCCGATTGTCCTCAGCGTGGCCAACCTGGCCCCCGGCTATTATACCCTTGAAGTAACCTACAAGGATCAAGTTTATACCTTTACCATTGTCAAACGATGAAAATCCGTCATAGCATACTTCTCGCTTCCGCGCTGCTGCTTTCCTGGTCTCTCAAGGCCCAGGAGCAACTGCCGGCCAACGAGGTCTTCGAGTTCCTGAGTTTCCCCCGCGGGGTAGCTCAGACGGGCATGGCGGGTGCCGGCAAGACGCTGCTCTCTGAGTCAACGGCCCTTGCTGCGTTTGACAATCCTGCCGTGCTTCCCTTCGCTCTGAACCACGTGGACGCGACGGTCCTTTATGGCCGATGGGCTCCCGCCCAGACCAACACTCTCAGCAACAACCTGGGTGGTGGCGTTTCCGTCCGCCTGGGCAAGGGCTTTGCCGTGATATTTGCCATTGGTGCTACAGCCTTGGTATTGATGTTCGCCACGCCTGAGGAAACGCTGAAAGACTATCGTCGAGCACTGACGTGGAAGCACCGCATCGAGGCCAAATTCTCGCATTCGGACTCGAAAGACGATAAGACGAGTGCCAACATGGAAGAGAAGTGGCAGGAGAATACGGCGCACATTGCCATTGCCAACTCGAATGTGGTGGGATTGGGTGTCGGAAACTCTATCGAGCGCGACTTCCTGCCTCATGCTGAGTCGGACTTCATCTATTCCATCATAGTGGAGGAAACGGGTGTGTTTGGCGGTTTGTTTGTACTGCTTCTCTATGTGATGTTGTTGGTGAGAGTGTGGAGGATAGCGCAGAAATGTGACAAGTATTTCCCGGCCTATCTGGTGATAGGTTTGGGACTGATGATGGTAGTTCAGGCTTTGGTGAACATGGCCGTTTCGGTCGGTCTGTTCCCTGTGACAGGACAAACTCTTCCGCTCATCAGTCATGGCGGTACCTCCATCATCATTACAAGCTTCAACATGGGCATGATTCTCAGTGTGAGCCGCTATGCACAGAGTGTGACGGAAAAGGCGAAGGCTCTGGAAATGGCCTCTGCCAATGAAACGGAAGAATTTGCCAGTTCGGAGGGTATGCAATAACGAACGTGATGGAGAGGGAAAGCGCATTTCTCTCTCCGTTTCTTCCTCAGGTTGCTACGTAATAATGAAAAATGAATTGGTATAAATGACACAAGTTGTCTTTCCTTTATTAAATCGTACCAAGTGCTTTTTGAACGATTACTATAGGTTAGCCTCCTGAAATCGGCGCACCACCCACCCAAACATGCCAATGATGGCTTAAAAACTTCCTTCGTATGAGGAAAAATCTAAATGGAAAAGTTTTCCGTGTACGCGGAAAAGTTCTCCGTTTACACGGAAAGGTTTTCCATTCACACGGAAAAGCCTTCCATCAAGTTTTTCCCCCATCGTTGCTGTTTTCATCTGTTCAATCTGTGCTTTTTAAAATAGAATCATCCCAAGTTTTTTTATCATTAATATTAAGGTCTTTTCTTTGAAAAGATTGTACTGAAAAGTAGTCCGATTCTTACATAAAAATCAAATTTAGCTATAGATGCGAAATTTCTTGGTGAAAAAATCGAAAAAATCACGAGAAATTCGTATTTTTGCATTTTTAAGATAAGAACAGGAAAACGATATGGAATTGAAAGAACCATTGAGAGTTATCGTGAGTGGCGGTGGAACAGGCGGGCACATCTTCCCTGCTGTCTCCATAGCCAATGCCGTTAAGGCAGATCATCCCGATGCAGAAATCCTGTTTGTAGGTGCAGAGGGACGTATGGAGATGCAGCGAGTACCCGCTGCTGGCTATAAAATTATAGGTCTTCCCATCGCTGGTTTCGACCGCAAGAACCTGTTGAAGAATGTGGTCGTTCTTTACAAGATAGCAAAGAGCCAGTGGAAAGCCCGCAAGATTATCAAAGACTTCAAGCCACATGTAGTTGTGGGGGTTGGTGGCTATGCCAGTGGTCCTACGCTGAAGACTGCGGGACAGATGGGTATTCCAACGTTGATTCAGGAACAGAATTCCTACGCAGGTGTGACCAACAAGTTGCTGGCCAAGTCGGCTAAGAAGATTTGTGTGGCTTACGACGGAATGGAGCGTTTCTTCCCTGCTGAGAAAATCATTAAGACAGGCAATCCCGTTCGCCAGAACCTGTTGGATGCCAAGGTGACGAAGGAAGAGGCAACAAAAAGTTTCGGACTCGACCCTCAGAAGCGCACGGTGCTGGTGATAGGTGGAAGTCTGGGAGCACGCACCGTGAATGAAAGCATCTTGCAGCATCTTGAGGAAATCCGCTCGTCGAAAGATGTTCAGTTTATTTGGCAGACCGGCAAATACTACAGCAAAGAGATAAGTGAGGCGCTTGCCAAGGAAGTTCCTGTAGAAAACATGAAGGTGATGGACTTCATTTCGAACATGGACAATGCCTATATGGCTGCCGACCTTGTGATATCGCGTGCTGGTGCCAGTTCCATTTCCGAACTCTGCTTGCTGGAGAAGCCTTGCATTCTGGTGCCATCGCCTAATGTGGCTGAGGACCATCAGACAAAGAATGCACAGGCACTCTCAACAAGAGGTGCTGCCATCTTCGTGAAGGATAGCGATGCCAGAAACGAATTGATTCCGCTTGCGCTGAAGACTGTGATGGATGATGCTCAACTTTCGTCGCTCAGCGAGAATGTGGGCAAGTTGGCTTACCACGATTCAGCAAAGAAGATAGCCGACGAGGTTTATAAGTTGGCGGTGGATTATCAGGGAGGAAAGTGATTCGATGTCATGACTTCGACACTGTTCGATTCTCCTACTAATCATTTTGAAAACTTTTTTAGACACAAAATAGCAAGACAGATTATTCGATGCAGAATTTAGACAACATACGTTCGGTTTACTTTGTTGGTGCTGGTGGCATCGGCATGAGTGCGTTGATTCGTTATTTTCTTGGTAAGGGTTACCATGTGGGAGGATACGACAAGACACCGAGCGAACTGACCGAGTGCCTGATAAAAGAAGGGGCACTCATCCATTATGAGGAAAACGTGGAGTTGATTCAGGATTGCTTCCGGGACAAGGAATCGACACTGGTGGTTTACACGCCAGCAGTACCTGCAGAGCACAAGGAACTCACTTATTTCCGTGAAAACGGTTTTGAGATAGAGAAGCGTGCACAGGTGTTGGGTTTCCTCACCAATAAGCACAAAGGACTTTGCGTGGCAGGTACACATGGCAAAACGACCACATCGACGATGGCTGCACACATCCTGCACCAGTCACATGTGGATTGCAATGCTTTCCTTGGTGGCATTTCCAAGAACTATGGCACTAACTACATCCTTTCAGACAAGAGCGACTATGTGGTCATCGAGGCTGACGAATTCGACCGTTCATTCCATTGGCTTCGTCCGTGGGCAACAGTGATTACGGCAACCGACCCCGACCATCTCGACATCTATGGTACGAAGGAGGCGTATTTGGAGAGCTTCCGCAAATATACCACGTTGATTCAGAAGGGTGGAGCACTGGTGATTCATAAGAACCTCGAAATGAAAGCTGATGTGCAAGATGGAGTGATGGTGTACGATTATTCGCGTACTGAAGGCGATTTCCATGCAGAGAATATTCGCATTGGCCATGGTGAGATTTTCTTCGATTTCGTTTCGCCCAAGGGAATTGTGAAGGATGTGCAGTTGGGTGTGCCTGTGAGCATCAATATTGAGAACGGTGTGGCTGCCATGGCTTTGGCACAGTTGGCTGGCGCTACCGACGACGAGCTTCGTGAAGGTATGCGAAGTTTCCGTGGAGTGGATCGCCGTTTCGATTTCAAGGTGAAGACCGACAAGATGGTGTTCCTGAGCGACTACGGTCATCATCCAAAGGAAATCGAGCAGAGCGTGAAGTCGATTCGTGAACTGTATGCCGACAAGAAGATAGCTGCTATTTTCCAGCCGCATCTCTACACTCGTACTCGCGATTTCTATCAGGACTTCGCCGATGCCCTTTCACTGCTCGACGAGGTGTTCCTCTGCGACATCTATCCAGCTCGCGAAGAACCTATCCCTGGAGTGACAAGTGAACTCATCTACGACCGTCTCCGTCCAGGCATCGAAAAGCATCTGATTCACAAGGAACAGATACTTGATGTGGTGAAGCAGGGAGGTTTTGACGTGCTCATTTCATTAGGTGCTGGAGATATAGAAAATTTTGTTCCAGAAATTACCCGAATTCTCGAAGCGAAAGCATAGAATTGCATTATAATTGTAAACTACAAAATAGTGAAAGCTAAGCAAATATTCAAGATTATTCTCTTTGTGGTGCTCTTCGTGGGAGTTGTCGCATACATTACTTATGCGATGCTCGACCTTTCGGGAGGAGACCCAAAAGAAATATGTACCGAACTTTCACTCGTGGTGGAGGAGAATCCACATGCTGACTTCATCAATGCACAGCAGGTGGAAAAGATGCTGAAAGATGCCAATGTCTATCCAAAAGGCAAGTTGATGAGCGACATTGACACTCGCCAAATTGAGAATGCGCTGGCTTCGGACAACTTCATTGAGCAGGTGGAATGCTTCAAGACGAACAACGGCATGGAGGTGGGAACCGGTAAGGTGTGTGTTCGTGTCACTCAGCGCACTCCTGTAGTCTATGTGTTGCCCGACAACAGCAACGGCTACTACGTGGATGGCGAAGGCACGGTCATTCCCAATACGGTCTATGCCAAAAATATCGTGACGGCTACAGGCAACATCGCTCAGAAATTCGCCATTGAGCAGTTGGCTCCCTTTGGTGCCTTTATTCAGAACGATGCTTTCTGGGACAATCAAATCGAACAGATATTTGTGTCGCTTGATGCCAAGCGCCAGCCCGTTGTGACCCTCGTGCCAAGGGTGGGCGACCAAACCATCTACCTTGGCTCACTCGAAAAATTTGAAAAGAAGTTGCGTCGTATGCGAATCTTCTACGACAAGGCTCTTTCCAAGGTGGGGTGGAACAAATATTCTCGCTTTAATCTGGAATTTGACAATCAGGTGGTATGCACGAAGCGGAAGAAAAGATAAACAGACACAACATAAACATTATACACAAGAGACCAGTTTTTCATTATTTGTGAAACAAAATAAAACAACAATATATGGCAGATAAGGATTCAATCATCGTTGCTATTGAACTTGGTACATCGCGCATTTCAGGTATTGCTGGCAAGAGAAAGGATGGCTCTATGCAGATTCTTGCTTACGCAGAGGAGAGGACTACAGCCTGCGTGAAACGTGGTATTGTTCATAACATCGACAAGACGACGCAAAGCATTAAGAGCGTCATTAGTAAGTTACAATCATCTCTGAAGATGAACATCAATCAGGTGTATGTGGGCATTGGAGGTCAGTCGGTGCGCTCTGTGAAAAGCAAGGTGCGCCGCAACATGATGACTCAGACCTATATCAACGCCGACCACATTGATGCCATGAACGACGAGAGCTACAATGTGACGGTTCCTGATTGTGAGTTGCTGGGCAACTTCGCTCAGGGATTCGTTGTGGATTCCAACGTTGTGGACGACCCTGTAGGCGTGATGGGCACAAACATCGAAGGCGAATACCTCAATGTGATTGCTCGTCGCAAGTTGAGAGGCAACATCGAGAACTGCTTCAACAACACAGATGTCCACATTGCCGAGACCAAGCTTTCTGCCTACGAACTCGCCAAAAATGTGCTGACTGACCAGGAGAAGCGTGCTGGTAGTGTGCTTGTCGATTTGGGAGCTGGCACAACTACCGTAGTGGTTTATAAGAACAACATCGTTCGCCATTTGGTGACACTTCCTATTGGTTTTGCCAATATCACTCAGGACCTCATGACGCTTGATATTGACGAAGAAGAGGCTGAAGAAGTGAAGCTGAAATATGGCAATGCTTATATCGAGGACATTGACAGTTCAGACGATTATTTCTCGCAGGTTTATACCACTTCGGTTGACAAAAAGGTGAAAATCTCTGAGATTCAGCACATCATTGAGGCTCGACTCACGGAAATCATTTTCAATGTCAAGAACCAAATCAGCAATACTCCATACGCCAATCAGTTGCTTGGCGGAATCGTGCTCACGGGTGGTGGTTCCAACATGAAGAACATTGAGAAGGCTTTCGCCAATCTCAAGCTCAATATCGACAAGGTACGCATTGCTCGTAGCCTGAATCAGCCTGTCATAAAGAATAGCGATGTGAAGAACCTTTCCGTCGACAATGGTATGGGCAATTCCATCATTTCCCTCCTCATTTCAGGCGACTTGAACTGTGTGGGTGATGAGAAGTACGACCCTAATGGCAATATGTTCGATAACAAACAGAAGGAACAGGAAATAGCCGAACGTCGTGCGAAAGAGGAACAAGATAGCAAGCTCGAAGCTGAGGCACTGCAGAAGTTGGAGGAATTCAAGAATCTTGTTCGCCAAGCCATTGAGAATGTGAACAAAAAACAGCAGGAAGTGGCTGACTATGGCAAGGATAAGAAGCTCCGTCAGCGTGCTGCCGAGTTGGCGCGTAGTTGTGCTGAACTCTACACTGACGAACATGACCAAAGCATTAACATTCTCTCCGCAAAGGACAAGAACAAGCAAATCATCAGGGAGGCCGCTGAACTACGCGAGAAATTGGATGGTGCCATTTCTGCGCTTCGCAACACAATCAAGGAGCAGGAAGATGCCAACAGTTTCCTCAACCGATTGAAAAATGCCATCAACGACATGGTGAACGAATAATTCGTCGATTACAACCATGCTTAGGTTTACACAAAGATTTATTCAAGAACGATAAAAGAAAGGACATCATATGTCAGAACAGAACGACAACTTTGCTCCGTTTAATTTTCCAACGGTCAACAAAAGCATTATCAAGGTCATCGGTGTAGGTGGTGGCGGCGGAAATGCTGTGAACCACATGTTCAACGAAGGAATCCACGACGTTTCATTCGTCGTTTGCAATACAGATAGTAAGGCACTGGGCGACTCTCCTGTTCCGCTCAAACTCCAATTGGGTAAAGAGGGACTGGGTGCAGGCAACCGGCCAGAAGCTGCTAGAAAGGCTACTGAGGAATCACTCGAAGAAGTGCACTCCATGCTCGATGATGGTACAAAGATGGCATTCATCACTGCTGGTATGGGTGGTGGTACAGGTACGGGTGCTGCTCCGCTCATTGCTAAGACAGCCAAGGACCTGGACATCCTGACAGTGGGTATCGTCACCATTCCATTCCGCTGGGAGGGCAACCGCAAGATTGACCAGGCACTCGATGGTGTGGAGGAAATCAGCAAGAATGTGGATGCATTACTGGTGGTCAATAATGAACGTTTGCGTGAGATTTATCAGGACCAGACGGTTACTGACGCTTTTGCTCGTGCCGACGACACGCTTTGTAATGCAGCCAAGAGCATCAGTGAGATTATCACCATGCACGGTGTTATTAACCTCGACTTCCAGGATGTGAAGACCGTCCTGAAAGATGGTGGTGTGGCTATCATGAGTACTGGCTATGGCTCCGGCGAAGGTCGTGTCACCAAGGCCATTCAGGATGCGCTGCATTCTCCTCTGCTCAACGACAACGATATTTACCACTCCAAGAAGGTGCTTATCCATATCATTGAGCCTGGACCTGAAGGTTCTGCTCCGCTCATGATGGAGGAAATGAACGAAATCAACGAGTTCATGGACCGTATGCAGATCGACATCGTGGAAACCAAGTGGGGACTTTCTCGCGACCCTGAATTGAAGGACAAGGTGAAGGTCACTATCCTTGCTTCTGGTTTCGGCGTGAAGGACATCAACTCTCCTGAAATGGATAACCGTCTGGCTGAGCGCGATGAAGAGGCACGTAGGCGTGAGGCTGAAGAGGCAGAGCGTCAGGCAGAACTTCGTAGCCGTCGTGAAGCCATCTATGGCTCCAACAACAAGAATGGCTATGTGCATCGTCCAATCTATCCTTACATTTTCCGTGACATCGACCTCGACAACGACGATGTCATCAGCAGCGTAGAGACTTCTCCTACCTACAAGCGCAATAAGAACACGCTTCGTATGTTATCGCAACGCGCTGAGAGCAAGGAACAGGCACCAGTGGTAGGTGAACCAATCTCGTTTAATGAAGAGTAAATCAATTCAAAATTCTAAATATGGCACTTTTTGAACAAATCAGCAGTGACATCCTCGCAGCGATGAAGGCAAAGGACGCTGTTCGCCGCGACACACTGCGCAACGTGAAGAAATATTTTCTGGAGGCAAAGACTGCTCCAGGGGCAAACGATGAACTGACTGACGATGCAGCCTTGAAGATTCTTCAGAAACTGGCTAAGCAGGGACGTGAGTCTGCCGAAATCTATCAGGGACAAGGTCGTCCTGACTTGGCAGAGGAGGAAATGGCACAGGTGCGTGTCATTGAGGAGTATCTGCCTAAGCAGCTGACAGAAGAAGAGCTTGAGGCAAAGCTGAAGGAAATCATTGCTGAAGTGGGTGCAACGGGACCTCAAGACATGGGTAAGGTGATGGGAGTTTCCACCAAGAAACTCGCCGGACTTGCAGAGGGACGTGCTATCTCCGCTTGTGTGAAGAAACTTTTGGCGCAATAAGGGATACCGTTTGTCACAGACATCAGTCATTAAAAATTGAAAAGGGAATCAGAATCGCTCTGGTTCCCTTTTCTTGGTATGCTCGGCATGAGCATTGTCTAATGGGTGTAAGTCCCGAGTGAGCCCTAATAGCGGGAATCACACAGCCAAAGCCAAGGGTGTCCATCGTGAG
>CADBXS010000089.1 GCA_902798705.1 uncultured Bacteroidales bacterium | reverse complement strand
GACACGGTGACGCTCAACGACGTGCCTGTGCTAGCAGGCGTGTATCAGGTGTGGCAACAGAGCAGTGTGCTGAAAAACGCATACGGACAACCCGTCTATTACTCTTCCATCATCGAGGCATACGACAAGGAGGTGCACGAAACGGCAAAGGTGGAGTTTTGCGGACGCGACATCAACTTCCGCTTCCCAAACAGCGACAACGGCATGCACAACCTGAGTTTCACCCTCAGCAATGGTGAGATGCTTGCCATTATGGGAGGTTCAGGAACAGGAAAGACCACCCTACTATCCCTGCTCAACGGCACGCTGAAGCCTCAGGAGGGAAGCATCACCATCAACGGACACGACATTTCGGAGCCCAAAGCGAAGAACTTGATTGGCTACGTGCCTCAGGACGACCTGCTCATTGAGGAACTGACCGTCTATCAAAACCTTTGGTTCACTGCCCGACTGTGCTTCGAGGGTTTATCGGAACAAGAAATCGACAACCGTGTGGAGAAGACGCTGAAGGACTTGGGACTCTATGCAGCGAAGGACTTGAAGGTGGGCTCTGCCATCAACAAATACATATCGGGAGGACAACGCAAGCGCCTAAACATCGCCTTGGAGCTGATACGCGAACCCGCCGTGCTCTTCCTCGACGAACCTACGTCGGGACTATCGTCAGCCGACACCGAGAAGGTGATTCTCCTGCTGAAAGAACAAACGCTCAAGGGTAAACTCATCGTGGTCAACAATCGATGCCATCACCTATTTCAAGGAGACTGCCAATTATGTTGACGCGGAAACCAGCACCTGCCCAACTTGTGGCAATGTCAATCCGGAGATTGTGCTCAACATCATTGACGAGAAGGCGCTGAACAATGCGGGAGAACTGTCGGACGAAAGAAAGATGACGCCACAGAACTGGCATGAGCTCTATCTGAAAAACCGTGAGGAAATGCCTAAGCCAGCTGTGTTCGACATGCCTCAGTCGGACCAGAAGAAACCCAATGCACTCAAGCAATTCGCCATCTTCCTGCATCGTAACATCAAGACCAAGATTACGAATGTGCAGTACCTCTCCATCACCTTGAGTATCGCACCGTTGTTGGCAGTCATCTGTGCTCTGCTCACACGCTTCTCTCCTCCTGAGGGCTACTCGGTGATGAACAACAAGAACCTGGTGAGCTACTTCTTCATGGCTGTTATCGTGGCAACATTTACGGGCATGAGCGGAAGCGCGGAGGAAATCATCAAGGATCGTGCCTTGCTCAAGCGAGAACGCTTTCTCAACCTGTCGTACGGAAGCTACATTTGGTCGAAAATCATTTACATGGCTGGGGTGTCGCTCGTGCAAACACTCCTCTTCATCGTGGTTGGCAACACCATCATGGGACTGCATGGACTGTTCTTCACATGGTGGCTCATCCTGTTTCTGACCGCCTTGTTGGCAAGTCTGACGGGATTGCTGCTCTCACAATGTCTTAATTCGGTGGTAGCCATCTACATCTGCATTCCTCTGCTATTGATTCCTCAGATATTGCTCTGCGGACTGGTGGTCAGTTTCAGCGACCTCACTCCGAAAAGCACAACAGGCAATGTGCCACTGATTGGCGATGTCATCCCATCAAGATGGTCGTTCGAGGCATTGGCTGTCACATCGTTCACCGACAACGAATACGAAAGGAACTTTTTCCTTTCCGACAAGGAAAAGTACGAGACACAATATTATAATATAGGTGTGCTCTACGAATTGCAGTCGCAGTTGGAAACCATGAAGAGCGAACAGCAGACAGGCAAGGAGGGGAATCCCAAGCATTTGGAAGTTATCAAAACCAATCTCCCACTCCTTACGTCCTATTGCAAGATGGATGCTTACGAAGGCGACTGGTCGTACTCATCCCTCTATGACTACATGAAAGAGGCAGAGAAGCTCCTGACGGAACGAAGCAACCGAATCACATTGCTGGCAGACAAGCAAATTGCTCGTTTCGTAAAGGAAAACGGAAAGGATGTGCTGCTGCAACTGAAACGGGACAACTACAACTTGCAGTTGGAGGACTGTGTGATAGGCATGGAAAACCAACGAATGCTCGACGTAATCGACGGTCATATAGTTGCCCGAACAGGACTGGTGTTCCTCACTCCTCTCAGCCACAACGGACGTGCTCCTTTCTATAGCAGCGAGAAAATCATCGGCGATTGGCACATCAAAACCATCTGGTTCAACCTCTCCATTTTGCTGCTCATGAGCATCATTGTAACATGGATGCTACTGACAGATTGCCCTGGTCGCTTTGTAAGAAAAGAAGCCCAATAGGAATTAAATGGGAAAATAATCTGTGATTTTTTTCAAAAAGAATGTGTCAAAGATGATTTTCTTAAAAATTTTACCTATTTTTGCAGCGGAATATGCACAATAGCATTGTGACAACCCATTCCATCCGAAAAAAACGAAAACAATAAATCCTAATTAATCATCAAAATTTTATTAACAATGAAGAAATTATCCATTTTAGCTATTGCTTTTGTTGTCATTGCTCTGGCTGCTTGCGAGGGTAAGAAAGCTACTCAGACCGAAACTGCAGAAGTTGTGAAGAGCTTCGACCAACAGCAGATTGAGGCCAACATCAAGCTTCAGGTAGATAGCATCGCTGCTGAAATTGGCAAGCTGAAGCAGTTCCCTTTCCTTCAGAAAGACAACAAATTTGCTCTCACCAAGGAAGAGAAGCAAGTGAAACCAGAGTATCTGCTCGACCCTTCTGTGTCAGAGGAGGCTGTAACACTCTCTGAGAAATATCGCATTCTGAGTGCTCTCAATGTTGACCGCAAGATTGCAGAACTCTATGAAATGCCAACAGACGCTTACGACAAGGCTATCACAAAGTTGAGCGCAGACATTAACGACCCTTCTTTCAAGGCAATCGAAAATGCCAACGACCTCTTTGAGACAACTACTACTCTTTATGACGCCATGAACGAGAACGGACGCGTCAACTACTTCTGGCAGCTCGCTTCTGCTGCATTGGTAGAGCAGCTCTACGTTGTCAACCAGAACACAGACAAGTTCCTCAGTGTATTCGACGACGATGCAGCTTCAAACGTAACATTCCGTCTCATCCTCATTCAGGACGCTCTGAAGCACCTTATCGACTACGACCCAGAAATCAAGCCTGTTGCTGACGCTTTGGCTACACTCGACGTGCTCAACGCTACAACTGTTGATGAGCTGAAGTCACAGATGGCTGAAGCTAAGGACAAGATTGACGCTGCACGCAAGGCTTTGGTCAAGTAATCATTATTCGCTCATTCATAGCCACGCCTTTCATAATAACAATAAAAAAGGTGCGTGGCTTTTAGATGACTATATTTCAACACTTCAACATTCCACCAATCATGACTTTGGAAATTAAAGAACACGAAGGAGGACTTACAGCCATATTCTGTGGCCGTTTAGATACACCCTCCGCCATCAAAATACAAAGCGAAATCACTCCCCTTCTGAACAACGCTGACAAGGAAATTATTCTCGACTGCGAGAAACTGGATTACATCAGTAGTTCAGGTCTCCGTCTGTTTCTTGCCATCCGCAAGGAAGTGTCAACAAAGGGAGGAAAAGTGATTGTCGAGCATATCAACGAAGACATCAAGAAGGTGTTTATGATGACAGGGTTCATCCAGTTGTTCGAAGTGCGCTAATACGAAGTCATCCTCATATCTTTACAAGAGACCGGCTGAACGTTCAGCTGGTCTCTTTTTTTGTCATTTTATTGTCAAATTAGCGTTCTTTCCCCTATTCCATACGAAACTGCAATTTTCATCATTTTATGCCAAATAACATACTGTGTTCGTACACACTTGTTGATAATTATCAAGAAAACGCGCTTTTTTTGAAAAAAGTGGTGTTAAAATGCGGTTGGAAAGGAGAAACTGACGTAACTTTGCATCGTCAAAAGGAAAATGTTAGAAAAAACATCAACCTTGACTCATTAAAGCAGAAGTTAGTTAATATTAGTTAGGTGATATTTTTATACAATTAGGTGTTATTTAGTTAGAACAGTATGATGATGAACCGCTCGAGAAGAGTCGTTCATCATTTCTTTTTATTGAAGGTCCTCTTTTTCGTTTTTTTGCACTATCTTTGCAAGACAAATGGAACTGAGTCCTTTATTACCACTCAGAAAACAAGGAAAAAAACATGAAACAAGACATCACTCCCGTCCTCCTACTCACTGGTTATCTGGGTAGCGGAAAAACCACATTGGTGAACCATATCCTTACGAACGAACGAAATATCAAGTTTGCTGTCATCGTCAATGACATTGGCGAGGTGAACATTGATGCCGACCTCATTCAGAAAGGCGGTATCGTGGGACAGAAGGACGACAGTCTGGTAGCTCTACAGAATGGCTGTATCTGCTGCACACTGAAAATGGACCTCATTGAGCAAATCAACGATATTCTGAAACTGGGACGCTTCGACTATATCGTGATAGAGGCAAGCGGTATCTGCGAGCCAGAGCCTATTGCTCAGACCATCTGCTCCATTCCTTCCCTCGGTCCACAATACACTCAACATGGTATTGCACGCCTCGACTGCATCACCACGGTAGTGGATGCTCTCCGCTTGCAGAGCGAGTTTGCCTGTGGCTCCGACCTCACCCGTCAACACATCGACGAGGAGGACATTGAGAACCTCATCATTCAGCAAATAGAATTCTGCAATATCATTCTCCTCAACAAGGCATCCGAGGTTTCACCAAAGGAACTCGGACGTATTCGCGAAATCCTCCATGCACTGCAACCCAAAGCCACCATCATCGATTGCGACTATTGCAATGTGGAATTGGATGTGCTGCTCAACACCAATATGTTTGATTTCGAACGTGTTGCCACTTCTGCCACATGGATTACAGAACTGGAACGTGAAGCAACTGAGGAAGAGGAAGAAGAGGCACTGCACGGACATCATCACCACCATGAGGAGGACGAGGATGACGATGACGAAGACCATCACCACCATCATCACGACGATGATGACGAGGAGCATCACCACCATCACCATCATCATCACCACGATGAAGGAGAAGCAGAGGAATATGGCATTGGAACCTTCGTCTATTATCGTCGCCAGCCTTTCAACATCAATGAGTTTGACCAATTCGTTGCACATTGGCCTAAGAGCGTGATTCGTGCGAAAGGTTTATGCTATTTCTCAGACCAGCCCGACATGAGCTTCATCTTCGAACAGTCTGGTGTACAAAAGAAAATCAGTGAATCAGGTCTTTGGTGGGCTACTGCTCCTGAAGAGGAACTGAAAGCCATGGCTGAACGCAACCCACTCATCATGCGTGACTGGGATGATACATACGGCGACCGTATGGTGAAACTGGTGTTTATCGGTCAGAAAATGGATCGAGAAAAAATCACAAAAGACCTCGATGCCTGCTTGGAGAAATAAAGGCCTCACCCCCTACCCCGGCCTCACCCCCAACCCCTCTCCAAGGAGAGGGGAGACCTATCCACTAGAAGGCGAGGGGAATAGAATAAAGAATGAAGAATCTTTTGTAGATTCTTCATTCTTCATTTATAAACCTATTTACTGCATCGATTTGTTGCAAGGCAGTTTGTCGCCCCAATTCATAAACAAAACGCATTTGTTCGGGGTCGTGGCTAACATGTCCTATCGGTAAGGGTTCTGAAGGAAGAATGACGTAAGTGTTGCCTTGCCGCTCCTGCTCCCTCACGAAAGCAAGTTGGGCATTATACATTTCATGGCGTTGGGCAACAGCCGTGATGAATTGAGGATATTTCCGAAGCATCAAACGCATCAACGGCAAGAAGCGATTCTTTCCTTTCACATAACCATCGGGACGAGTCAAAATGACGACATTCTTAGTGTAACCAACACTTTGGAAGTATTGCAAAGGAATACTATCGGCAATTCCACCGTCGAGTAAGTGATACCCTTCCAGTTCAACGACTTTTGAACAGAGCGGCATGGATGCAGAAGCACGAATCCAATCGAAAGTGGTGTCGTTGGCTTCAGGCAAAAGCTTATAAACAGCCTTACCCGTCATCACATCAGTGCAGACACAGTAAAATTCCATGGGGTTCTTATTATAGGTATCCACATCGAAAACATCAAGGTGCTTGGGCATTTCGTGGTAAGCAAAATCCGCTCCGTAGAGGTCGCCGGTGAAGATGAGCGAACGCAAGGAACACATCCGCCAGTCGTGAGCAAAGCGCATGTTGTAGCGAAGGGTACGCCCTGGTTGATGACTCTTGAGGTTGCAACCAAAAGCAGCTCCAGCACTCACACCTATCACACCATCGAACGAGATGCCTTTTTCCTCAAAAACATCTATCACTCCACAGGTGAAAAGTCCACGCATGGCACCACCTTCCAACACAAGTCCCATCTTCGCATCATCGCTTCGGGAGTTAGTGTTTTTATCATTATTCATTACAATATTCTTCATTCTTCATCAACTTTCTAACTACTCCCCTCGCCTTTTGGAGAGGGGTCGGGGGTGCGGCTTATTTTGGAGGGGTCGGGGGTGAGGCTTTCCAATTGAAGAAGGAAGCGTTTTCGTTCCAATCCCGCTGCAAATCCAGTCAGTTTACCGTTAGCACCTATCACACGATGGCAGGGAACAATGATGCTGATAGGATTACGCCCCACTGCCATTCCTACTGCGCGAGAAGATTTCACTGATAAATTCAAACTTTTGGCAAGCTCACCGTATGTAGTAACTGAACCGTATGGAATATGCTGAAGTTTCTGCCACACAGCACGTTGAAAATCTGTTCCTATCAATCGCAATGGAATTGTCAACGAAGGCTGGCACCCCATGAAATAGGATTCCAACCATCGTTTTGCTTCCTCAAATATCTGCAAATCCGAGCATGCTTCCAACTGGAAAGATGCACCGAAATGCTTTTGTCCTTCCATCCACAATCCTGTCAGACAATCCCCATCGCTTGCAAGAGTGAGTGTCCCCAACGGAGATTCGACTGAAAAACAATACATTTTCTCTTTCCACATACTTCACTTATCATTCTACTCCCCTCGCCCCATCTCTCCCCTCTCAGGGGAGCTGGAGGGGTCCAGGGGTTGGGGGTGAGACTTTATCATTCAATCCCCGTAGGGAACAAATAGAATTGGCGGTTCACATCGGGGTCGAGCATGAGTTGGTCGAGGATGATGTGTTCGTCGAGTGCTTTCACCACCACCTGATGCTTACCTGCTGAAAGTTTTGCATTGATTGTTCGAACGGTTTGTCCACGCAGCACATTCAGTTTCCATTGTTCCGAGCGATATGCTTCCTTCAAACTGAACACACGCTCTTCACCGTCATCGATGGAGACAGAGAAACGAATGTCACCCTTGTCTAGAGGTTGGGTAGGAATCAAAGCGATACGCAGCGCATAGTCACCTTCCTTTTCTGTTTGGAAACTATAACTCACCCACTCATCTTTTGGTAGAGGGACCGCATTCATGGAATGCCCCAACATCTGCACGGGAGCGAGTTGCGCAATCGATTCTTCAAATTGGTCAGCATTCTTAGCAATCGCTCCATCCATTTCGAGAGGATGCAGTGCATGCCTACGCTGTGCATGAAGTTTCAACAGTTCCTGAACACGCTTTTCCGACAGCGTGTCGGGCAATGTAGGTGCCTGGAATACCAACAAGTTACGAGGATTAGACAACATCAGATGGCGCCATTTGCCATGATTTATTTCGTTGAAATGCTTGTCGTTCTGCAGAATCCGATCGTATGCGTCCTGGCTGAGGGCTTCAGCCATATAAATGGCAGTTTTGAAAGAATCGCTCCGAGCGTATGTAGTACGAGAAAGAGAAGCATACTCTCGTGCCAAACTCCTTGCACGCTGTGCCTCCAACTGCTTCTTTGCCATCATGGCAGCTCCTTCCACTCGATATTGAATAGCGGCGAAATAGGCATCCTTCTGTGCAGGACGAATCATCAGTCCAATTCGCTCCACCTCTCGTTGCAAAGCATCGTATCGTTCGAGATACCTGTCTGCCTCATTACCAAAAGCAGAGAAACTGAATTCCGTATCTTGAACAGGCGACATGCCACGCTCGTATTTCTTCTTGTCGAGCTCCACCTGATTCCATCCCATAAACTCAGGTTTACGCATGGCAGTAAGTCGATAGAATTCCTTCATCACAGGCAGAAGTTCATCACCCGCCTTCTGTCCGAACTCACGGCACAACCACTGATGCAGATGATCCTGCAGAGCGTTTGGACGGAACGAAGCATAGTTCCATGCCATGTCGAGGAAAAGTTCAAGGTCGTAACTTGCCACCTTCACATCGTGCACATTAACAATCCACTGCTTCCTCGCTCCATGCCGATAAGCCTCGCTCATCTCTTGGTAGATGAGTCCTGGTTGCGTGCAAGTCAACCAAAGATAGTCGTGAGGACGGCCCCAGTAACTCAGATGATAATACACACCCGAACCACCCTTGCGAGCTTGCTGCTCCTCATTGGGCAGACGTGTCATATAGCCATAGTTATCGTCGCACCAAATCAAAGTCACATCCTCGGGCACTCGCAAACCATTTTCATAGATTTGCAGCACTTCCTTATAAGGTACAAAAGCCTGCGGGATGCTTTCCACATCTTGAAAAGCCTGCGGGATGCTTTCCACATCTTGAGCCACATACTGCCGCAGCATCTCACGTTGGTCGTCTATCACCTTCTGAAGCCACAGCGTTTTCTCTTCGAAATTCCTCGGCCCTTACATGTCTCCATCATGAATACCTCGCATACCGATGGTATAGACATTCTCATTCTTCCCCACTTCCTTCACGCGCGAAATCCAGTAATCCTGCACCTGTTCCTGATTGGTGAGATAGTTGAATCTTCCTCGCTCATCCACACTCCATTCCGTCGTATTGTTACGCATCATCGGTTCACAATGACTCGTTCCAACAATGATGCCACAACTATCCGCCATTGCCATAGCGCCCTCCACCTGATAGAAAGGAACAGTACCTTCGTGCATAGCAGGCCATATCATATTGCCACGCAATCGCAACAGCAATTGGAAGATTTTTTTGTAGGTCTGCACACCAATCTGCATCAGACGCTTACCCTTCACAGCACCCGTCTTGTAGTCGGAAGGCTCAAACGACCGATGGCTCCACACCAGCGTACTCCAGTCCTCATCGTTGATGAAAATGCCACGACGCTCCACTGAAGGACACTGCATCGAGGTAAAGCCTTCTTTGATGCTCAGTTGTTCTTTCCTCTCTGGTACGTTGTCGCCCCACCACACCCAGGGAGAAACCCCTGCCATGCGTGAAAGTTCCAGCAACGCGTAAGCAGTACCTCGTCCGTTGTTGCCAATCGCATAAATCTTTCCGTTTCGCACAGCAACACAGAAAGCATCCATCTTTCTCAACAGTTCGTCCGTATCGATACCTAACTTACGGAGTTTCTTCACAACCGACTTCTTTGCACCATCCATTTGGTAAATCAGAATCTGCGAATTACTATTCGCACCTTGCTCAGCCGACATCCCCGTCGTCAGTTTCATGTCCGACACGAACATATCCGTTGCAATCCTCACAACAGGAGCAACATCTGTTTGATAGGAAAAGTTGACAGGGTGGATTCCATCAAACCAAACCACTTCCTTAGCAGAGACAGGAAAGGAAATAGAAAGTAGGAAAATCCACACCGCAATCGATAAATAGTTAGAAAGTTTCATTTTTATTTGAGGGAATTTATGTTATTTGTTGACTGATTTTTCACTCTTCACTTTTAACTTTTCACTTTTCATTTTTCACTTTTCACTCCCCTCTTCCTTTGGAGAGGGGTTGGGGGTGAGACCCCTCTTTTTTACAAAATCCTTCCAAGAAGAGTATTTCTTTTCCGACTGAGGAGCCCCCATCTGGATGAAATGACAATAGGCGGCAGCAAGGGCATCAGTGGCATCCATTTGCACCTCCATGTCCTCCGCACTGATGTGGAGCATACGTTGGAGCATACCAGCCACTTGCTCCTTCGAGGCGGCACCATTACCCGTGATTGCCACCTTGATTTTTCGGGGCTCATATTCATGGATAGGAATGTCACGGACGATGGCAGCAGCTATCGCAACACCCTGAGCGCGTCCCAACTTCAGCATCGATTGCACATTCTTCCCGTAGAAAGGAGCTTCAATGGCAAGTTCATCAGGTTTGTATTCATCTATCACACCCGTCACACGTTCGAAAATCCTTCCCAAGCGAAGATAAGGGTCACGCATATTCTTCATATTGATAACACCCATCGCCATCATCTCAGCTTTGTTCCCAACAACACGCAGTACACCGTAACCCATCACGTTCGTGCCAGGGTCAATGCCCAACAGGATTTTCTCCGTCTTTCTGCTTTCCATCAATCAATATTCACGTTTAAAGTTTAACGAGGTTAGAATTCTTTTAATCCATTAAATTCCTGATTGGCTTCGCCGAGCTCTAAGGTTCATTCTACTCCCCTCGCCTTTTGGAGAGGGGTCGGGGGTGAGGCTTTTCAGAAAACCACTTCCATCAAAGTTGGAAAACCTATCACCCTGTCGGTGAATACTTTAAGCATCTCTGCGTTAAGTTTTGCTCCAACATCCGTGTACCAGCGATGAAGGGCTGCTGTATCTTCCGTTTCAAATTGCAGGGAGAAGCATTCCGTGCTCTCATCCTTGTGGGAAAGAATGCGCAAAAGGCGAGGTTGAGAGACCACACCAGATGCAAGAGCAGCAGGCAGCATCACTTCATGCACATAGATAACAAAATTCTGTGCCTCGGATTGGGCAACAGTATAAGTGGTGTTGTAGATAATCATAGTGTCAAACATTCATATTTTGTGCAAAGTTATAAAAAAATAAGAAAAAAGAAAAAGCTTTTGGCTTTCGTTACTGTTTCCGTTAAAAAATTGGCGTATCGTTAAAAAATACAAGAATTTTTGCAGGGAGGGAAAATATACGTATCTTTGCATGATTTTTTGTAGCTATGCGGGGTTCAGAAACACGGACACGAGAGATTTTTCATCAAGAACACCGTCGCTACTGAAGTAATATAATGCGAATAAGGTCTTGAAAAAACGAATCTACATATTTTTTCTCATGCTGACGGCTGTGTTTACCATTGCCCAGAGTGGGCGAAGCAGCAGCATGGGGAAAGCGGAATGCTTGCACTTCGATGCGGTACCCGATTCTGTGGTACCTCAACGGACAGCAGAGCGAGATTCGTTGACGAAACCCACACTCACCGAAGACCAGAAGGCTTTGGCCGAACTCGACTCCGTGAAACGGGCATTCGACCGTGAACACGGCATCAGCAACGACAGCATCGCACCGCAAGGTCATCTCCCAACCACACAACAGGGTAATAGCAGAGCCGTGCAATGGAACGATTCCATTGCCGCTGTAGAGGACTCCATTGCCGAGTCGAAGAAAGGTGTGCTCGAAGACCCCGTAGCCTTCGAGTCGAAAGACTCGCTCGTCTTTTTTATGGACACGAAGAATGCCCATTTGTATGGCGACGGAAAGGTGGACTACCAGAACATCACCCTCACGTCCGACTTGATTACGATGAATATGGACAGTTCCATCGTTCATGCCGTAGGTGTGGAGGACAGCTTGGGAATTGTTCAAGGAAAGCCTGTGTTCAAGCAGGGAAGCGACGAATATGAACTGGACGCCATCTCCTACAATTTCAAATCGCAAAAGGCGTTCATCACGAATGTAGCCACCGAACAGCAAGAGGGCTTTCTCCGTAGTCAGGAATCGAAAAAGGTAAACGACAAGGTGTTCAACATGAGAAAGGGCACCTACACCACCTGCGACGAAGAGCATCCCCACTTCTACATCGCCCTGAGCCGAGCCAAGGTGTATCGAGGCAAGAGCGTGTTCTCAGGTCCCGCCTGGCTGGTGGTGGAGGATGTGCCGCTGCCGCTGGCCGTTCCCTTTGCCTATTTCCCATTCACAGACTCCTACAGTTCAGGCTTCATCATGCCAAGCTATGGTGATGAGAGCACCCGTGGCTTCTATCTGCGCGATGGAGGCTACTATTTTGCCATCAACGACAACTGGGACTTGAAGCTGACGGGAGAAATCTTCACAAAAGGCTCTTGGGGCGTGGCAGCACAGACCACCTACAAGAAACGCTATCGTTATTCAGGCAACTTCTATTTCAACTACCAAGTGTCGGTGACAGGCGAAAAGAATATACCTGGCTATGTGAAGGAGAAAAACTTCAAGATTCAGTGGAGCCACAAACAGGACTCAAAAGCCAATCCCAACAGTTCCTTCTCTGCCAGTGTGAACTTCGCCACCCAGAGTTATGAAAAAAACAACCTTACCAGCCTCTATAACCCAACGGCTTATTCGCAGAGCATTCGAACATCATCCGTGAGATACTCCCGCTCCTTCCCATCCATCGGTTTGAGTATGACATCGAGCTTGAACATCTCACAGAACATGAGAGACTCCATCTTATCGCTCTCTTTCCCCAACTTAAGCATCACCCTGCAGCGCATCTACCCATTCCGACGCAAAAAGATGGTGGGCAAGGAAAGATGGTATGAAAAAATCTCGCTCAGCTACACGGGCTTGCTTGAATACAGCATCAAGACAAAGGAGGACAAGTTGCTGAAGAGCAACCTCATCAAGGACTGGACTAACGGTATGAAGCACACCATCCCCGTGCAGGCATCCTTTCAAGTGCTGAAATACATCAACATCATTCCGTCTGTCAACTACACATCCCGATGGTACACCCGTCGCGTGGAGCAGAGCTGGGACCAGCTCAACCAGCACGTGGTGCGCGACACCATCTACGGTTTCAACCGTGTGTATGACTACAGCCTCGGCATTCAGGCCAACACGAAACTCTACGGATTCTACAAGTTTAACCCGAAGGTATGGGGACAGAAACCGCAAATGGTGCGCCATGTGTTCACACCAAGCGTGACGTTCAGCTATGCCCCCGACTTCAGTTCCACCCGATATGGCTATCACAAAACCTACCTTCAGACCGACATCAAGGGCAATGTAACTCAGAAAGTGGATTATTCACCTTATGAAGGTGCCGTTTATAGCTACCCTGGACGAGGAAAGGTGGGAAGTGTGAACTTAGACATTGGAAACAATATCGAAATGAAGGTGAAGAGCGACCGCGATTCCACGGGTGTGAAGAAAATCAGTCTGATTGACGAGCTCGGTGCAAGCCTTTCCTACAACATGGCAGCTGAAAGGCAGCCGTGGGGAAACCTGAACACCCGTCTCCGACTCAAATGGGGTAAATTCACCTTCAACATGAACACCTCATGGCAGACATACGCCTACGCCTTCGACGACAACGGAAATGTGATTGTCGGCGACAGAACAGAATGGTCGTATGGACGCTGGGGACGCTATCAAGGCACATCTAAACACCTCTCCTACACCTTCAACAACCAGACGTGGAACAACATCAAGAAGGGTATCCGCAAGCTCTTCGGACATGACGATGAAGAGGAAGAAGAGCAAAAAAAGGACGAAAACGGGGAGGAGGGAGATGACAAGCCAAAGGGCATTGGAAGCAGAAACAACTCGAAGAACAAAAAGGAAGAGAGCGTAGGATTGGACGAAGATGGCTACATGAAATTTACCATTCCATGGACTCTCACCGTTTCTTACGGTATCACTATGTCAGAAGACCGATCCAGACCAATCAACGTGAGGTCTATGCGCTATCCTTATAAGTTTGTGCAAAACCTGAACATATCAGGTAGTGTTCGCCTTGCTACAGGATGGAATTTCGCTTACATGTCGGGCTATGACTTCACCAACAAGGCCATCTCCATGACAACCGTCAACGTTTCGCGCGACATGCACTGCTTCAACATCTCGGGTGGCATGACCTTTGGTCCGTTCACCTCCTACCATGTCACTATGCGCGCCAATGCCAGCACCCTCACCGACGCACTGAAGTACGACAAGAAGAGCTCATACTCTAGCTCTATTCGATGGTACTAACTAACGGATTACAAGGATAAGCCTTAGTAATGATAAAAAAATAAGTTGGTACAATTTATTCATATTTTGGAGATGTTTTTGTTCGTTTTTGAAGGAGTGATGCGGGCATCATGACTGAAAAAAGGGGCCAAAACAGCCCAAAAGATGAAGACGACACAACTAATAAGGACATTTCAAAATGTACTAAGTTATTTTTTTATCGTTACTTAATAATACAGATTGCACAGATTGACACAGAAGCATCTGTTTCATCAGTGCAATCTGTGGTTGAAAAAAACAAACTAATGAAAATCAATGTATTGTCCGCTCTGGGCATATCCCAGTTGAGTGAGATGCAGTTAGACGTGTCGAAGGCATGGCACGAGCAAAGCGACAAGGACATCGTGTTGCTTTCCCCCACGGGCAGCGGTAAGACCATCGCATATCTCCTGCCACTCATAGAGCACATCGACACCAACAGCGACAGCGTACAAGCCGTCGTCATCGTGCCATCCCGAGAGTTAGCCATGCAGACCGACGAAGTCATTAAGAAGATGAAGACCGACGTGCGCAGTCTCTGCTGTTATGGAGGTCGTCCAGCCATGGATGAGCACAGGAAGATGAACATCTTCTTGCCGCACATCATCATCGCCACGCCAGGACGACTCGTTGACCATCTCAGCAAGCGCAATTTCGAGGTGACGAACATACGCACCCTCGTCATCGACGAATTCGACAAGAGCTTGGAATTCGGATTTCAGAAAGAGATGGAGGAAGCCATCTCCATGCTTCCCCTCGTACAGAAAAGAGTTCTCCTAAGTGCCACCGATGCAGAGCAGATTCCACAGTTCGTAAATATGAACGAAGCCGTGCGCATCGACCATCTGAAGGCAGAGGAACGTGTGGCTTTCAGCATCGTCCATTCTCCACAGAAAGACAAGCTCAACACCCTGCTCGACCTCCTGCGCAGTCTCGGAGCAAGTAAGAGCATCGTCTTCCTCAACTACCGCGATGCCGTGGGACGAGTATTTGATTTTCTCAAAGCACAAGGCGTAGCTTGCGAAATGTATCATGGTGGCATGGAGCAAGACCGACGGGAACGAGCTATCTATAAGTTCGGAAACGGTACGAGCAACGTACTCGTATCCACCGACTTGGGTTCGCGTGGACTTGACATCCCCGACACTGATTGCATCATCCACTACAATCTCCCAGTCAACGAAGAAGCCTACACCCACCGCAACGGCAGAACCGCTCGATGGGAAGCGGAAGGACGGGCGTTCATGATTCTCAACGAAGAGGAGTCACTACCCGACTATCTCGACGAGAACACCACAAGGGAATACTACATCCCCAAGAAGTTGCCACCTATAGCGCAACCCCAGATGGCAACCATCTACATTGGCAAGGGAAAGAAAGACAAGCTCAGCAAGATGGACGTGATGGGATTCCTCTGTAAGATGGGCGGACTGGAACGAAGCGATGTCGGTCGCATCGATGTACGCGACCACTGCTCCTACGCAGCCGTCTCCCGTTCCGTCCTGAAAGATGCATTGAGACGAATGGAAGGACAAAAAATAAAAGGTATCAAAACCATCTTCAGAGAAGCCAAGTGAAAAGTGAAAAGTGAAAAATGAAGAGTGAAAAATGCCTTCCGGATGGCATCGCTCCACGCTTCACTTTTAACTTTTCACTTTTAACTTTTCACTCTTCACTCATCATACTACTCCCCTCGCCTTTTGGAGAGGGGTCGGAGGTGAGGCCGGTTCGGGGGTGAGGCTTTTCTTTGTATATTTAAACATTTTGCTGTTTTTGTAGTCCAACTAAAATATCACCTATTAACTCAATAACTATTTATGATGAAAAACTTGTTTATTTCACTTCTGCTCATGGTAGCAGTATCTGCAAATGCTGCAGAAAACCCCGTGTTAACAATTGAAGGAGGTCAAGTACAAGGCGTGTTAGCCGATGATCATCCAGACGTGTATGTCTATCGTGGCATTCCGTATGCAGCACCTCCTATTAGAGAAAACCGCTGGAAAGCACCACAACCAGTTGTCCCATGGAAGGGCATAAAGATTTGTGACACCTTTGGACGTCCAAGTTTTCAGGCCATCCAATACCCAGGCGGTTACTATTCGGAATGGGGCTATGGCAAAGAAGCTGCATTTAGCGAAGACTGCCTGTATCTGAACGTATGGACAAAGGCTCCTGGAAAGGTTGGCAAGAAACTGCCAGTGGCCTTGTGGATACATGGTGGTGGCTATCGCGAGGGATTCGGCTCAGAGCCTGAGTTCGACGGTCAGGAATGGGGTGCCAAGGACGTGGTGCTCGTATCCATCAACTACCGTCTTGGCATCTTCGGTTTCCTCAATCACCCACTCCTTGCTGAAGAGAGTCCGAATCATGTTTCCGGCAACTATGGTATTCTCGACCAGATTGAAGCATTGAAATGGATTAAGAAAAACATCGAGCAGTTTGGTGGCGATCCAAACAACGTAACCATCTTCGGACAGAGTGCCGGTGGTGGTAGCGTACGCACCCTTTGTGAATCGCCGTTGGCTCGCGGCTTGTTCCACAAGGCTGTCATCATGAGCGCTCAGGGTTTGGCTATTCCAAATCCTAACGGTGGCGGAATGATGGGTGGTCGTCGCATGGGTGGTTCACCCGAAGAAGCTGGTGCAACAGCAAAGAAGATGTTCGACTGGGCTGGACTGACCGACCTTCAGAAAATGCGTCAGGCTTCTACAGAGACTATCTTTGCCCTGCCTACCATCTACGGACAAGTGAACAACGCTGGTCAACAAGGTGGTGGAATGATGGGAATGATGCGCATGGGAATGGCGTATATGCCACTCATCGACGGTTATGTTAGTAAGAAAAGTTTTGACGATGCCACACGCGAAGGAAGCTTAGCCGATGTTCCTTATATGATTGGTTACACCTTGAACGACATGGGCGACATGAGCGCAGGAATCGCAGAGTTCTGCAAGGTTCGTGAGAGCAAGGGCGGTAAGGCATGGGCTTACGAATTTGCTCGTCCACTACCTGACGATGGTTCGCATCCTGAAGTAACTCAGCGTCTGAAAGGTGCTTTCCATTCCAGCGACCTCTGGTTCGTATTCAAGAGTCTGAAGCACTGCTGGCGTCCTTGGACCAAGGGCGACTGGGACCTCGCCGAGAAGATGCTGACGGCATGGACCAACTTTGCCAAGTATAGCGATCCGAACGGTCCTAAGGGCGGTGACTGGAAGCCATGCACAGAGAAGAACACCAAGTTCATGGTATTCAAACTGAACGATAAGGATGCAGAAGCATCGTTCTTTGGTGATCCAGAAAAAGCACCTCAGCAGAACGGCTTCGGTTTTGGCTTCGGCAGATAAACCATTGGCTATCCTTGTCTTCACACCACTTTTGAAACATTCAAAAAAGGGCACCCGATATATTAACTCGGGTGCCCTTTTTCATAATTCTATCGTCATAACAAAAGACAGATATGTAATGAAAAATGAAGAATATATCAACCGAAAACGAAAAAAAATCCCCAATTTCTGGTTATCATATTTGCTAACTCTACTTGTAAATAGGCAGTAACTATTCAGGCCCATACTACATCGCACCGTAATCAATGATTGCGATGTGGTGCATTTTATTCTATATACTTCTGCTTAGCCTTCGTAATAAGCC
>CADBXS010000088.1 GCA_902798705.1 uncultured Bacteroidales bacterium | reverse complement strand
CGACGGGAGTGGGATTCTGAGTAATTGTTAAAAAGATAATTCCAAGATATACAATCACTGGGGAGAAGAGCTGAAAAAGGGAAGCCTTGAGGCTTCCCTGATTTTATTTGGCTACAGGACGAACAGGTAATCCATGCATTCGAGCAAATAAATACAAATTATCATCATCTTCATCAAAACCATACGTCAAAGCATAAAACATCTGGCTGGAATATTGTTGCCCCAACCAATATAATCCCATCTTATTATAGTCGGAACAATCGCTTCCGTAATAATAGCCTGCTGCAGGCAAGAAAATTTCGCTGCCATTTGGTCCCCTGAACCAGTATCCTTTTATCACACTGTTCACTCCGCCCCAATACATTTCGCATCTGTTGACAAGTTCTACAATTTGGTCTTGTGATGGCATCTGCCAGGAATCTCCCCATTGAACATGTGCCACGTCGTAATTGGTTCCGATGATGCTGGCGCCGAGGTCGTGACATTTATTCATGTCATGGTTATCACAATACTTGTAAGTGGTTTCATCATACTTTTCTTTTGCTTCGGTCTCGCCCCATGCAAAATAATTACCAACATCCCAATATGTTGTTGCACCCACGTTGCAGCACGACCACAGGGTGCCAGATGGCAAACCGAGGTCGATCATGTGTGGATGGTGATTGTCAGGGCATTCATAGTAATCGGTATTACCGTTAAGGATTCTGTTGACCACAAACACAACATCGGAAATGTCGATACTGCCATCGCGATTGACATCGCAGGAAGATTCGTTTTGGATGGGACGGACAGTAAAACCATGATAGCGGTTAACAACTACTACTCTTACATTTGTTTGATCATATACAAAAGCATCGGCTGGACCATAGCTGAAGCTAACATTTTGAGGGACAGAACTTGCCCACATTTGACCGTACGAATTATCGTCATTATAAGTTGCACCATAGTAGGAGCCTGAGTTTGGGAAAAAGATGGATCCTCCATTTGGTGCGGTAAATTTGATTCCCTTTACGCCTCCTACTTTTGTAAACTCATAAGAGCAATAGGAAAGAAGCTCATTGAGTTGATCAGAATTTGGCATCTTCCAAAAGCCTTTCCACTTCACATGTGCCACATCGTAATTGGTTCCACTGATATCGTAACCAAGGTGATGATAACGATTCGTGCTATCGTAATGAGAGTATGTGGATAAGTCATACTGAGACTTTGTCTTGGTTTCTCCCCATGCGTAATAGCCTCCGTAATCTTGTGGCGTTTTAGCATCCACATTGCAGCATGACCACAGAGTGCCAGATGGCAGACCGAGGTCGATGAGGTGAGGATGCTTGTTGTCGGGACAAAGGCGATAAGAAGTGGGGGGGTCCCTCAAGCACTCTGTTCACAATGGTAACAACATCAGAAATATCAAGGGAGCCATCGCCGTTGGCATCACCCACCACCAGGGACTGCGCATTGGCTGGAACTGCCATGAAAGGCAGCAGGGCAAGGATTAATTTGATTAGTTTCATGGTTGTATTCGTTTTAGTGAGTTTGTTCTATTTGAGAAAAAGCAATAAAAGGGAAGCCATGAGGCTTCCCTAAATTTTATTTGGCTACAGGACGAACATAAAGACCAAGTACTCGATAATATCCTCCCAAATCTATAGAACCATTACTATTAAATTTCATGATTACTGCATAATTTAAATTTCTTGGGTGACAATTCCCCGTCCAATAGTATCCTCCCCCGCCGTTATCGTAAATGTAAGAACCATTAGCATAGCCTGAAGCTGGGAAGAAAATACTTTTTCCGTTTGGCCCTGTAAACTTGAGCCCATTGACTCCATCAATCTGAAGCCACTCTGTTTTGCAATTTCTTACGAGTTCATCAGCTTGCGTGTAAGAAGGCATCTGCCAAGAGGTACCACACCTCCTATATGCCACATCGTAATTGTAAGTTCCGATGATGCTGGAGCCAATGTCCTGACATTGTTCATAGTCTTGATTATCACAATATTGGTAAGTGGTTTCGTCGTAACTATATTTAGGTCTTATTTCACCCCAAGCAAAAGCATTACCAACTGACGATGGCAAAGTTGCACCCACATTGCAGCACGACCACAGGGTTCCTGATGGCAGGCCGAGGTCTATCTTATGAGGATGGTGAGTATCAGGGCAGGTAACATAAGCCCCAGATAAGATTATATTCACCAACTTCACAACATCAGAAATGTCGATGTTTCCATCAGCATTGACATCGCAAGAGGTTTCGTCTTGAACGGGACGAACACTCCGACCATTGGCGATCGAACTGATCACACTCGTTATAAAATGATCAGAGTAAAAATAGATATTGTGAGCCTGACTCAAATTTCTATCATACTGCACGGATGCCCAATAAGCAGCTGAAACACCAACGTCACTTGTGTCACTTTGCCAACGCCAACCAGCAGCAGGCAAGAAGATGCTGGCGCCATTGATTTTGCTTGTCAACTTTGCTCCTTTAACGCCATTGACTGTAGTCCATTCGTATGTGCAATTTTCATCAATTTCATCCCATGCAGTTTTTGAAGGAGTTGTCCATTTACCTCCCCATTTGGTATGTGCTACATCGTTAACCGATCCTCCTATGTAGCCTCCAAGGTCATGACAAGTTTCTTCTGTTCCATTACAATGAGAATAATTACTCCAATCGTAATGGCTCTTTTGCTTGGTTTCTCCCCATGCGTAATAGCCTCCGTAACTTTGAGGCGTTTTAGCATCCACGTTGCAGCATGACCACAAGATGCCAGATGGCAGACCAAGGTCGATGAGGTGAGGATGCTTGTTGTCGGGGCAAAGGCGATAAGAAGCGGGATTGCCTTCGAGCACTCTGTTCACGATTACTACTATATCGGAAATATCTATGTTTCCATCGCAGTTGGCATCACCCCTCATAAAGGACTGAGCATTGGCTGAAACTGCCATGAAAGGCAGCAGAGCAAGGATTAAAACGATTCGTTTCATGGCGTTGTTAGTTTAGAAAAGGGTAATTTATTTGTAGCAAAGATAATGAAAAGGCGTGTCACTGTGGGATTTGTGATGTTAACAAATATTAAATTCATGCATTTCTTCCAAAAATTAGTAAAAAACTGTCTATTAGCGAGCAAAAGTATCAATCTACTTATTCTGTTTTGGAGAACAATAGGATAGAAAATAGTCCATTTTTTTTGTGGGTTGAGCAAAAAAACGTAATTTTGCTTTGTGAAAGTATATTTTTTAATGTAAACACTAAAAAACAAGAACTTATGAAGCACTTTAAAACAATGACATGGGTATTGATGGCGATGGCAATGTTTGTATGCGAATCTGCATCGGCCCAATATTATTCTCGACCAAGCAGTAGCTCTTCGAAGACTACTCACTATAACTACAACGACGAAACGCAACTGAACATCGTGGAAGTGCAAGTAGCACTTGACCACTTCGGCAACGATGTGAAAAGTGTAGGTATGCAGAGCCTCACTTACTCCTACATTCATGGATTTGGTCTTTCGAGCAAGGCACCTATGTTTTTGGAAGTGGGAGCTGGTATGGAATATGCCTGGTGCGACAATAAGCTTGGTGCGATGCACAACCTGGCATTCGTGATTCCTGTGAGCTTCTCGTATGAGATTCCAACTGCTGGAACGATTGCCTTTGTTCCTTACACAGGTCCTTTCCTCCGCCTCAACCAAACTGGTGATTGGGACGATGACTTGATTAATGGTAGTATCTACAAGGGTAGCGAAATCACTGATGATTACGGCAAGTTCAACCGCTTCCAGGTGGGCTGGCAGTTAGGTTGCCGCGTACGCTTTACAAGGTCTTTTCACGCAGGACTCGCATTCAAGTTCGACTTGAGCGAATGGTGCGGCCGAATGAACGGTAAGCGCTGGAATGTTGGACTGGGCATCGGTTTGGACTTCTAAACGAACACGTTAACAAAACAAACACGATAACGAAAACAAGAAAATGAAAAGAATTCTATTCGCCTGCATCATGATGCTGGGCGCAATGCAGGTGTGGGCAACAGGTCAGGACGCTGACATCATCTATCTCTACGGAGAGAAATGGTGGCTGCTGTCAAGACCTTTGGACAATGTGCGCGATGTGAAGGCACGCCTGGCACTGGCACTTCCTGAGGCACGAAGGAAAACGACTGCCAATCCTGATGGCATCACTTGCATCTGGAGTGTGCAGGGTACACGTTTGCAGCTGGACAGTGTGGCTGTGATTGTGGGCAATAACCTCCTCACCTATCCAGCCAATGGACTGAAGGAACAATTCGAAAAATACTATCGTGGGGGACGTGTGGAAGCCAATTGGGTGAACGGACAGCTGAGAGCTGCCCGCGGCACACAGCTGTACTACGAGCATACGGGCTACAACCGCAACTACACAAGCGAAATCTACATAAACTTCAAAAATGGCAAGATGTCGGGCATGAAGACGTTCAACAATAGCGTCAGGACGGAGGGTTTCGACTTGTCGAACGGTAAGGTGATGCAAGCCCTGCAAGACGGCATGAATGCCCAGGAGTTTTCCGAACTGCAAGGGGCAAAGGTGACGGCTATACGTCGGAGCTTGCGAAGCATCCACTCGAAGGGAGAGTGAAATCGGCTCTGAAGAACTTAAGTCCATGGAGAACGCTGAATATCAATGGGGCTGTGGTGATTCCGCACTCCGTCTTCTATTTCCCAATTACAGTAGATTAGTAATTTTTCTTAACTTATCATCCTAACAATGAAAAAACAATTTTTCTTCACCATGCTTCTCATGTTATGCAGCATGGGAGCAATTGCGCAGAACAAGGCAACTGCCGCTAACGACTCTGTGACGATTTTCCTCAACAACTTCAAGACGTTTGTCAGCGAGATTCAGGTGAACGACTCCACAACGGAGAAACAATTCGAAGAACTTGAACTTCGCTACAAGAACTTCAACAAGCTCTACACGGAGAAATTCAAGAAGCAGATGACAAACGACCAGATTTCTGACTTCACAAAATACAAAACACGCTACAAAGTGAAGGTGCTGGACCATAAAGTGGGCAAAAAAACGGGAAAACTTTCCCAAAAGGCCGACACCATCGGACAGAAAATGGGTGAAGGGCTGAAGAAAGCAGGCTCGGAAATTGGAGGATTCGTAAAGGGAATCTTCGGCAAGGACTAAGTTCCTGAAATTCAGACTATTGCTATGACTATCCTAATTGTTATTCCTATCTTGATGCTGCTGATGTTTGAGTTGGGACTCACGCTCAAACCAGCAGACTTTCAAATGATTCTCAAGCGCCCGAAGCCTGTGTTTGCCGGACTCATCGGGCAGCTTCTTTTTCTGCCTATCATCGCCTTCTGCCTCGGCTGGGTGTTCCACCTCAGTCCTGTGTTCTTCATGGGTGTGGTACTGATAGCGTGCTGTCCTGGCGGTAGTTCGTCGAATGTGTTTTCAATGCTTGCGAAAGGCGATGTGGCACTCAGCGTGAGCCTCACGGCTTGCAGCAGTATCATTACGCTCTTCACCATCCCTCTCGTAATGGGAGCAGCGGCCCAACTCATCCCTGGGACGGAGGAAAGTGTAATTCATCTGCCCGTCGGCAAACTCATCGTGCAAAACCTTGTGCTGGCTCTGCTCCCTATCATTGTGGGGATGGTAATTCGTGCTAAATGGAAGAAAGCGGCGCAGAAGATGAACAATGTGCTTAGCAAAATAGCCTTGCCTCTGCTTGTGCTGCTCGTCGTGGTGTTCTACATTCAGAACAGTCATCAGATTCTCGACAACCTTGCAGAACTTGGCATCATCATCACGCTCCTCATTCTGCTTTCCATGGGTGGTGGCTATGGTCTTTCTCGCGCAGCGAAACTCACCGGCAAGGAACAAAAAACCCTCATCATCGAAATCGGTATGCAAAACGCAGCTCAAAGTATTGCCATTGCATCCAGCCCTTTTGTATTCAACAACGAAACGATGGCCATTCCTGCCATCATCTATTCACTGATGATGAACATCATCCTCATCACCTACGTGCTGGTGGTGAAGAATAAGGCATGAGAGAGATTTGCTCGGAAGACTAGAAGAACTAGAAGACCTAGGAAACCTAGGAAGACTAGGAGAACTAGGAGAACTAAAATAATCACCATGAAAAAAGACTGACACCGAAGTGTCAGTCTTTCTTTGTATTGTAAACTAATTCTGTATCCCCTTGATTAGAATGCGTAGTAGAAACCGAGAGAAATGTTGTTACCGTTTACGCCGAGACCAAAGTCAGAAACCTTTGCTTTTGCATCATCCTTGTAAGAAGTGTTCTGGTAACCGAGGTAACCGAGCTTACCAACAAGGCTTGCCTTTGGGCTGAGAGCGATAGCAACACCTGGCTGTACACCAATACCCCAAGTTGTAGCCTCAACCTTATCTACATTCTTATGGTCTTCTGTTACATGAGCAACATTGAAACCACCATCAACGAAGAAACTTGCGATACCAGCCTTAGCGAAAGTGTAACGAGCATAAGGGTTAACACCGATTGTTGTAGTCTTAATCTTTGAACCAACTTCTGGATCGAAGTTTTCGAATCCGAAACCAAGACCGATAGCGATGTCCCACTTGTCGCTGAGCTTATAACCTACTTCAGGAGCAATTGTAAAACTTGTTTCTTTGTTAACGTTCTTTACTTTTTCGTAGTTGAAACCGAGTTCACCACCAATCCATACCTGTGCATTAGCACTAAGAGATGCAACTGCTACGAGAGCTGTAAGAATAATCTTTTTCATAATTTCTAATTGTTTTTTAATTGTTAAACAATCCTTTTTACTTTACTAATTTTTCTTTACTTTTTATTAGCCGTTTCGGAACGTTTTTGTTATCCTTATTTCCGAAATGCGCTGCAAAGGTATAGAGTTTTTTCATTGGTTGTACACAAAACACGCAAAAATTTTTAGAAAAACTTGCATTTTACCTAAAATTCCTTGAAAAAGCCGTTTTTTCTTGCACAAATAACAAATGAGTGTGCAAAGAAAAGGCGTAACTTTTGCGATTTTTATGCTTTTCAACATATTGTGTTCGCACACGACAAATTTTCGCATCTTATTTCAATAATTTTCGTGCTGCTTCAATTAGGGTGTCTTTTTGCTTCAACACGTCGACGGTATCGAGCGAAACTTCCACATCGGGAGCTATGCCGAACTCGGTATGCTGCTTCTGAGCATCGTAAGAAACGACTGCAGAATAACGAACGCTCCATCCATTGGGAAGTTCCAATGTGAACGGCATACCACTTCCGCCTCCAGTGCTATCACCCAGTACTGTGACTTGTGGACAGAGCTTCATGCACTTCACAAAGTCGTTGGTGGCACTGAAGCACTGACGATTGGTAAGAACCACGACTGGTTTCTGCCAACGAATACCATCGTTTGGCTCCAGATACTCAGGTTCGAGGGCAGAGAAATCGTTGTGTCCCTTACCCGTCTTGTGGCACACATAGCCGATAAGCAGTTTCTCGTTGGTGAAACGTGCAGCCAAACGATGGGCAGAAGTAAGCTGGCCTCCACCATTGTTGCGTACATCCACAATCATGCCCGAGCACGACTTCAGTTGGTCAAGCATCACGGAGAGGTTGCCATCGCCAATGCCATCAAGGAATGACTCGCATCGCACGTATGCCACATTATCGTCGAGAATCCTGTATTTCAGAGCCGATGCAATCTGGTAGTCGTTGCCCTTGCCTAGATAATGCTCAATGAGGTCGGCATTGTAGTTTTTAGGATAGTCCTCGAAGTAGCTCCAATTACGACCGAAATCGAAAGCCGCACCAAGGTTCACATGACCATCCTTCAGTTCACCAAGCATTTGGCACAGCACTTCGAACAACTGCAAGTTGTCCATCTTGTCATTGATTTTCGCTGCATAGCGAGCATGAACCTCGTTCCAATCCACTCCCAAGCGTTGCTGTTTGTAGTCGAAGAAACAATAATGCTCGTCCATGATTTGCCACAAAGCCTCGAAATTGTTGGTTGGCGTGTTCTTGCTTGGATATTCCTCACCAACACAAGAACTCAGGGCAAAAAGCATGAGAATGACGTAAAACCAGTGTTTCATAATTTTCTGAAGCTTTGAGTGAAACCAATCATCAGGCAATGTGAATAGGAGTGATAATTGATGTGGTTGAAGGTGGATTGCATAAATTCGCCCACATATCCCACACGCAAGGCCGTACGCGAACGGCGTGAAAGTGGCACATCGAGCGTGAGCAAATGGCGCATGGACGGCATATTCACGAAATTGGCGAATACTGTATTGCGGTCGTAGTTGCCAAGAGTGAACGCCTCATAGTATGATTGCCCATAATTTGGCGAGAATGCCATCCCCACAAAAGGAACGGTTAACTGATAGCGCAATGCAAACGGATGATGGAAAAGACGGAAGCGATAGGAACACGCAGCACTGAAATCGAGCATCAAGTCGAGCTTCGCCTGAGCAGGGTTGTTGCCATTTCGTTCGTTATACACCGCCCCCACATAACCTGACAGCATCGGTCCTAATTCCAAAGAGAAGCGTTGGAAATCTGTCGATGTCCACGCATCAGACACATGACCAACATTCTTCGCGGGCATCACCCGATAGAGCCAGCCCAATCCGTAGCGCACTCCCCCAGCCCATCCGTTCACATTTCCTGCCCTACTCTCCAAATAAGAACCATGCAAGTCGAGCAAGGTCTGAAAAGTGACACGAGGCTCCGTTTCTTTATGCTCTTTCCAAAACGCTCGAGTCAGTCGTTGTGTCTCACGCATCAGTCGTATTTCTCCACCTTTATATATATAAGGAGAAAGATAAGTGTCGAGCACATTGGAGAATCCACCGCCCAACATCCAAGCATGTTCCCTCACGCCAAGTTCTTCAACTGACGAAGATTTCACCTCGGGAGCATCTGTTTCCTGCGCAAAAACACAGAAAAAGGCTGACAGCAACAACCACGTTGCCATCAGCCTTCTCTGCTTAAATATATTCGACATTGTTTTTGTCATCACTTTTATAAATGTAGTATCTATTCCCCTCCATCACAGGGAGGGGCAAGGGGGTGGGTCTTAAAACAACCGTAGTTGTCCCGTTAGTTCATCGCGGATTTCATCGTCCGACTTCTCGTCTCCACCTCCATCATCGCCTCCATCATCGTCACCACCATCGTCGTCGTCATCATCTCCCTCAACCTCTGGCTCAGGGAATCGGATTGGTTCCAGTTCCTTCACCTCGTCGAGAGCGTATGTGGTCAGTCGCTTGCCCTTGGCCTTGAATCCCTTCACGGCAATGTATTCCTCTGCATCCAATTCCAGAGGGCCACGGAATGTGTCAGGTTCGGCAAAGCTCAGTTCGAGGCGAGGATAAGGTGTGTCGGTCAGCAGGATGAGTTTCGACTTAGGATTTTCGCCCAAGAAACTCTGTCGCTTGTTCGACTCATCGAGCAGGAATCGCTTGATGTATGGCAGATTGTCGTTGTCGGCATCGTAGAGCACCGCTGTCCACACCTTGTTAGGATTGAACTTCTCAATGCGGAGGATGTTCTGCTCGTAGTGGTTGTTGAGGTCGAAATTCGTGAAATAGTATTCACCCGTTGTCAGCACCACGAGAATCTTCTCGTCGTTCTGGAACTCACCGAGGAAGAGTCCATGCTCATCGTAATTGATGCGCTGCACATCCTGGTCGTACCACACCTTTCGTCCGCCGAGCGTAGAACCGCCATGCGACTTCAGCTGAATGCGATAGACATCGTGCTTCGTGAGCAGATTACCTCGAGAGGCACGTCCCTTGATGGCAATCTCACTGAAGTCTTTCTCAAAGGTGATTCGTCGCACCTTTTCATTTGGCTTCAGCGTCACCTTCACCACTTCTGCCTCTCCGTTTGAGTTGGCTGTGAAATAGCTGATACGCGACTTAGGCGTTCCCATCGTCACATCGTACTCCCTATCGCGAGTCATGGATGTCACATTGAATCGCTTGATGTAGCTCACACCCGTAGCACCATCCTTGTAGCACACATTATATATCGTGCGCTTGTCGTTCTTCTTGAACACATCCACATGGATGATTTCCGCCTTGCGATGGTCGCGCTTGCAACGCTCGTTCTCGCCCACGAACACCTTCTCAGCCACCTTGATTATCTTGTACGTTCCGTCGCGGTAGAAAATGATGATATCGTCGATGTCCGAACAGTTCGTCACAAACTCGTCCTTCTTCAATCCTGTTCCAATGAATCCCTCTGCACGATTGATATAGAGCTTCTGATTGGCCTCAGCCACTTTCGCCGCCTCAATCGTATCGAACGAACGGATTTCGGTGAGACGAGGATGGTCGGCACCGTATTTCTTCTTCAAGTAGCGGAACCACTCTGCCGTCACCTCCACAAGGTTTGCCAAACGACGCTCTATCTCCTCTATCTCGTCCTTCAAGCGTGCAATGAAGTCGTCAGCCTTGTCCTTATTGAACTTCAGAATGCGTGCCATCTTGATTTCCATGAGTCGGAGAATATCATCCTTCGTCACCTCACGGATGAACATAGGATAGAACGGAGTCAGTCGCTCGTCGATGTATTCGCAAGCAGCATCCATCGTCTTGGCATTCTCAAATTCCTTTGCCTTGTAGATGCGTTCCTCGATGAAGATTTTCTCCAGCGAAGCAAAGTGCAACTGTTCCAACAATTCCCCACGACGGATTTCGAGCTCGAGCTTAATCAGACTCTTCGTGTTATCCACCGAGCGCTTCAGCACATCGCTCACCGTGAGGAACTGCGGTTTCTTCTCGTCAATCACACAACAGTTTGGCGACAAGTTGATTTCGCAATCCGTGAATGCATAGAGTGCATCGATGGTTTTGTCCGACGACACGCCTGGCATTAAGTGAATCAAGATTTCCACACCGGCAGCCGTCAGGTCCTCCACCTTGCGCACCTTGATTTTTCCCTTCTCGGCAGCCTTCAGGATAGAGTCGATGAACGGACTCGGATGCTGTGGCGAACCAGTCGTCTTACTGAAAGGTATCTCTGTAATGGCGAGCGTTTTGTTGTCGCGCTTCTCTATCTTCGCACGCACACGCACCACACCTCCACGCTGACCGTCGTTGTACTTGCTCACATCAATACTTCCACCCGTTGGGAAGTCAGGATAGAGCTGGAACGGTTCGTCGTAGAGATAGTTGACCGCAGCATCACAGATTTCATTGAAATTATGAGGAAGAATCTTGCACGAAAGACCTACAGCAATACCTTCCGCTCCCTGTGCTAACAGCAATGGGAACTTCACAGGCAAGGCGATAGGTTCCTTGTTGCGCCCATCATAACTGAGTTTCCATTCCGTCGTCTTCGGATTGAAAACCACGTCGAGCGCGAATTTCGAAAGACGAGCTTCGATGTATCGACCAGCCGCAGCATCATCACCCGTCAGGATATTACCCCAGTTGCCCTGGCAGTCAATCAGCAGTTCCTTCTGCCCCAACTGCACCAAGGCATCCTTGATACTGGCATCGCCATGCGGATGATACTGCATCGTACTACCCACAATGTTCGCCACCTTGTTGAAGCGACCATCATCCATCTGCTTCATGGCATGGAGGATTCGTCGCTGCACAGGCTTGAAACCATCCATGATGTGAGGCACAGCACGCTCCAGAATCACATAGGAAGCATAGTCCAGAAACCAGTTCTGATACATGCCACTCAAGTGGTGCGTAATGCCATCCTTATTTCTTGTTGGGTCATAGTCCGACTTGGGCGGCATCTTACCTCCGCCCTCCTCTGCATCTGGCGTACCAACGCCAACGTCTTCGATATCGTCTTCCTTCATTGATTATCGTCTTTCATTCATTTGCCGACAAAGATACTATTTTTTTTTCAAAAATGTTTGTTTTCATGCCAGCAATTTATTACTTTTGCACCCCCTTCAATTGAAAGCATTAAGGGAATCAGTGGCGAATTATATTTATTTTGACTATTTTACGCCCTCTTTGGAGAAAGAGCCACAAAAACCATTTCACTATGCATATCGGTAATACTATTTTTGAAGAAGTAAAACGGCAGGGAAAAACTACGGTCTGGTTGGCTAAAGAATTGAGTTGCAACCGAACCAAAGTCTATCGCATCTACGAAAAGTCGTCCATTGACATTTCGTTGCTCATGCGCATATCCCTCATTCTCAATTTCAACTTCTTCGAACTCTTCGCACAAGAGTACGACGGAATTCTAAGCAAAAAACAGGAAGAATAGACTGGCGCACTTTTTTGATTGTTCTGATGTTCTTCTTTGATTAAACAGAATCAATCCTTTGATTCTACTGAACCATTAGTTCGGCGTAAGCCAATCAATCCTTTGATTCCACTAAATTGCCGAGCCCTCAACGATTTTCTGCCGAACCTTCGCCATCGCAACGCCGAAGGCTCGGCATCGAGTCGGCGAACCCTCGCGCAACTAGTTGAACCAAAGAAGCGCTTCAGACTATCCCCTAAAGCGCTGCATCAAAAGCATTCGTTTGTCGTAAAAGTCCGTAGAAAATTCATGATATATTCGTGAAAATTCGTGTTAAAAGATAACCATCAATTATCATGAATCTTGTTTACTATGCTTATTTTGATGGATGAAAAACATCTTCAGAGGGTAGCAAGATAGGAGGGAAAAACAGACTTCAGCCTTTTATAACGGATATCGATAAAAGGAATTTACTATCTATTTTTTTTCACTCTTCCCTTCCTCCATGCTTCGTCGGATGGCTAATTTTTGGTAGTTGTATGGAGTCATGCCCTTGATCTTCTTGAACGCTTCAATGAAACTGGTACTGGAGTTGTAACCCACTTCCTCGGAAATGGACTGAATGGTCTTGTTTCCATAGTGCTCCACGTCGTCAATCTTCTGGCAAGCCCACTCCACACGTCGTTCGTTCAGCAACATTCGGAAGTTCTTACCATATTTTTGGTTTATAATCATTGACACATACCGACTGTTCGAACCTGTGAGTTCTACCAATTTTTTCAAATCGAATTTCGAGTCGCAGATTTTTTCCGATTGATTGAGAATCGAATCAATGCGTTGAGTGATTAACTCGTAAGTCTCGTCGCTGATGGCGATTGTCATGCGTTGTTCCACAGCGTCTTCTGCTTCCTCGGTTATGTCCGTTTCACTTTCCACATGATTATCACATTCTTTCTCCGAAGTGTATGAAGTCTCCTCCTCATGCACTTCTTCTTCCGTCTTTACTTCCTCTTGTTCTATTGGGGATACCATTGCTGATTTTTCCACTTCTGCTATGGTGTTGTTCTTTCTCTTCCTTCTTCTGATGAAGAAATACACAGCGAAGGCTATCAACAGGAGCATAATACTTCCACCCGTCAAGGCCAATCGTACGATGTGCATCCGTTGGCGATGGAGCAGAATGCCATTATACGTACTCTCCACCATGGGTACCATTCGGTTCATCACTGTTGTGTATTCTTTCACATTGAAAGCACTTTCTTCCAGCTCGTAGTGACGCTTCAGATATTGCATCGACAAGTCGTCTTCTCCCATCAAAGCATATACTTCCGACATCATCTTATAGAGGCGCTTCTCCAGCATCAGATAGGTGAAGGCGAAGTCCGTTTCCAATCCAGCCTCAATTTTACTTACATTTCGTAGTGAGTTCACATATTTGCGCTCAGCCTTCAGCAATTCCAGTGCCTGTTCATAGTTGCCAGCGCTCAGTTCCATGTATGCTTGGTTGGAGAACATCATGCAGCTGTCCTCTGGCGTGTTCAGTCGCTTCTTGAGCTTCATGTACTCTTTGTAGTAGGCATTCGCCTTTTCCGTTGTGCCATTCTTTCCATGCACAGTAATCAAATTCGAGAGGATAGCGGTGCGATAGTCCAGACTATCTTTCTTGCATACATCCAATGCCAGCATATAGAAGCGGGCAGCATACACATCATCATTGTAGATTTGTGCGATGCAACCCATGTAATAAGGACATTTCTCGGATTCGGGAGAAGGATGCTTCACGTCCATCTTCGAAAAGGCGCGACCGAAGTTGTCGAGTGCATCCAAATAATTACCTTGCTGGTAATCATCCATTCCAAGCTGATAGAAATGCTTGGCATCTTCCTTTTCCTGAGCATCAGCTGTGACAGATGCAATCAGAGCCAACAATAGTAATATGGTTTTAATTAGTAGCATATAGTAGTATAATGGTCTTATAAAAAAAGAAAAATTCAAAAATTTGATATCAATTTCAAGAATTCTATATTTTTTTCGTGTTTTTGATACGCCGGTTGCACAAAATCAATATACATTTTCAGTATTTAATATTAATTATAATATGTATGCGCTATTTTTGCAGCGTCAATCATGAATGGCGCAAAATAAAACAGTTTGTTGCGCCAGAAAGCAACCAACCATAACGACAACCGTCATTTGGATGTAAAAGTTAAGGTTAAGGTTGAGGTTAAGGTTAAAAATAATAAAGCTTATCTAAATAGCAATGGATGTGCTGCCACGACTCAAGATGACGGCTGCATCCAATGGAATGGGGTTCGATGAGAATCGCACCCCTTTGTTTAAGTGTTTTTGTAAAAAGATAAATAAAAATATACTCAATTATTAACTATTAAAACAAACAAATTATGAGAATGAAAAAATTACTCATGTTTCTCGTTTTGCTCACAGTCTCTGTAGGGACGTGGGCAGAAGGTTCAATATCCACGACAGATGGTGTTTGCACCATAACGTTGGATAATCCAAGTGATCTTGCTGATTTGGATTTTACAAATCATTTAGCTGCAACTAAGGTTATCATCAGCTGTAATAGCACTACTAGCTTTTCCGCTGATGATTATACGAAGATTAATCAGTTTACAAGTGCCACTGCCCTTGATATGTCAGGATGTAACAGTGCTGTCAGTGTTAGCGACTTGAATATGCCTAATTTGGAGTATCTTCGCCTTCCAAACAGCATGACTTCTGCAGAAGATGTAAAAGCCATGGCATCAATGAAAACAAACAACCCTAATCTGAAGATGGTGGGTGCTTACAATGGTTCAAATTCAACTCTTCCAGAAGTTGCATTATATTCGTTTGCTAGAAATGGTAATGAGGTGTCGAATTTCTTCACCACTTTTGCTGATGCTCCTATGGCCAATTCTAAGGTTATCCGCATGGCTGGCCAATATGGTGATAAAGACTTGTATGTAGGCACCAGTCCTGTATATACTAATAATCCTGCTTCTTGGGATTTCACCGGTGCTTCTTTCTCAACGATAAAAATCCACCCAACAGTGGATAATGAGTATTACAGTGTTGATGATCCATTTGAAGATGGAAATAAGTCAAAACCAGGCTCAAAATATACAACGAATTCATTTTACTATTTTAAAAATTATGCAGCATCAGTTGCAAGCATACTTTTACCAGATCAAATCACTTCTTTACCTCCACAGTGTCTACATCAATTAGGTAATACTAATCTAAGTAATTATATAGCACTTTATGGACAAGAAAAGGCCGATGCAAATACTTCGCTTGTAAGCGCGAATGGAAGATGCTTGGATTGCTTAGTTATTCCAGAGAATATTCAGATTGTTGATTACGAGTGTGGAGTTCGTGCTTTGGTTAAAGAAATTCAATTTAGCAAGGATGTTAAAGAAGTTCGTGGAGGTGCATTTAATACATGTAAAGACCTTGAAGAACTCGATTTTCAGACTGGAATAACTAATTGTCGTCTTGGAGACAGGGCATTCCAGGAAGCATGGTCAATGAAGCATATCGTTTTGTCTGAAGGTATTACTTCTATTGGTTCTTATTGTTTCCAAAATAGCCAACAGATGGAGTCTATCCGATTACCTGAATCATTGGTGAATATTGGTAATTTTGCCTTTGAAAACAATCTTGCTTTGGGTAGTATTACGATTCCAAGTGGAGTTAGAAAAATTGGAAAACAAGCATTTGTTTTGTGTCCATTAACAGATATCTATCTTACTACCACCAATCCAGATGAAGTTCCTGAAATATGGACAGCTGGAAATGACTGGGGTGATTTGAATTCTACTTTTGGAGCAAATACAATGTATGGTAATAATTCTATTCCTTGGAATGCATTACCTAACAACTGGAATACTTGGAAACCAGGTACTAAAAACATTAATGAAAATGGTGAAGTAGTCGCTGACGGTACAACTAATAGGATAAATATTACTTGGGAAGATGCTGTAGAACTCTATTATGCTCATGCATGTGGTATGGCTGCACTTCACTATCCTGTAGATTTGGCTGACAAACTATTAGCAAGCTTATCTGCAACTTATAACACGATTTCTTCAGATGGTTTCGGACTTCCTTCAAGGTGTCCATTAGGTGTTCATACAGATCAAACACCTTATAATGATTCAAATAAACGTGCTTCAGGTAACAATGGCCAAAGATATATGGGAGAGGCAGGACAAGGTATTTTTACTAGTGATGGCTGGGCACAGTTCTTGCTCATGAAAGAATTTACGCCAGACAACCCTGTCATATATACTAAGGAGTACGACGATGTGTGGTACACCATGTGTTTTCCATTCGACCTTACCGATGAGCAGTTGGCAACAGCTTTCAATGAAGGCTTCAACATCATTGACTTTAGTGGAGTGGAAATAAATGAAGCAACAGAAGAGGAACCAATGAATTTGACATTGCACTTTAATTCTGTGGCAAATACCACCTATAAAGATTCTGATGGTAACATCTATGTTCGCAATGGTAACAAGACTACACATGGAAAGTTTACTTATAACGATTATACGAAAGTTTCAACGGGGGAAACATTCAAGCACGTACAAGTTCTTACAGGAGCTGCAGCAGCAGGTAAAACAAAGACTTTCGCAAAAGATGGAAACTCAGACAATGAAATTGTTTTTATAGACGGTATTCTTGCTGAAGCAGGACATCCGTATATGGTGCATCCTAACACAGGAACTAACACAGGTATGCCTCTTACTCGCTGTCATTTCTCTGGTATAAAGTGGGAGGATGAAGAAAACTGGCCAACTCTTTACAGTACAAGAAAGCGTACAATTGACCTTTGCGGTGATGAGCCAAAAGGAAATCCTGAGACCGGTGAGCCAGATGAGGATAACTACCTTCAAGCTTGTTATACTGGCTACGAGGGACAAACATATACTTTCGAAGGAAACTACATGCAATTCAGAAATGATGTAACCATCCCAGCAGAACTTGCTATGCCAACAGTTGAGAATGGTAAACTCCAAGCACTTCCACCTGTTGCAAATTATACTGAATTATACCCAAAAGGACCTCAAATTCCAGAATCTCTTGCAGCTATATATAAAGCTGTTGGTGCAAAGATGACAGAGGCAGATAGACCTGAAGAAGTTTCAAATCCAGCAAATGATTCTAAGTATGCTGATGTTAAGAACTTGTTGATGGCAGAAAGAGTTTCTTGGGAAGAAGGTGGACAAACTTACTCTTTTAAATACTATGAAGATTTGTCTTCTTATGATGTAAGCGAGTTCTTTTCTCATTGGAGTAATTGGGCTTTTCAAAGTCAATCTATAGGACATGGTTATAAAAATGTAAGTAATGACGGCCTCGTTTTATTCAAAGCCTTTTTCGATGATATTTTTCATGGGAATAACGAATCCAGTACTAGCCCAGAAGCAAAGTTTGCTGAACTCCAAAGTATCGCAACAAGTTTTGCTGAAGATATGGAAATGTATCAGGCTTACTTAGATGACTTAGATGCATATAATGCTAATGTTGCAGCTTGGCAAGAATTCGAAGCAGATGCAGATAAGGTAGCTGCAAAGAATCAATATGAAGCGGATATGACTACATATCTAACAGCTGTTACTAATTGGCAATCTGCTTGTGCTTCGGTTAGGGCTTCTAATAATCAAATACTTGCTCAATGGGAAGTGGCTATGAATCCATATAGAAGATTGATTCCTAAAGGTTCTTACTTCCTTGGTCGTGCAGGTCGTGGTTGGCCTAAGTATTATCGTGAAATAGCAGAAGATAATCGAGAAAATCCAACTGGTGGTTTCTGGAATCAATACACTGCAATTGTTAGACCAAATGATGCAGCTTTGAATGGTGTTGAAAAGAAATTGGATGGACGCCTAAACAATAACACAAAGGCCTTGAATATGGTAATTGATGAAGGTTTCATGGGTACATTCGACCCAACTGAAATCAAGGAAATCGTGGCTGAAGCTGAGGAAAAAGGTCAGAAGGTGGAATACATGAACATCGTGTATAGTATCAATGGCGAAATCGTTGGTCGTGGCTCTCAATCACTCAACAATCTGCCACAGGGTATGTATATTATCAACGGCAAGAAGTATTTGGTGAAGTAAACGGATTATGAATTCTCTTAAAAACAAGAA
>CADBXS010000087.1 GCA_902798705.1 uncultured Bacteroidales bacterium | reverse complement strand
AGAGCATGAGATGATGGAGAGAGCGGAAAGACTGATGGATGCCAATCCCGACAGTGCCTTGAAGCTGATGGAAGCCATTGTTGTTGATAGTCTAACGGTGGTTGAACACCGCGCACACTATTCTATTCTGATGGCAATGGCTCGGGACAAGAACGACCTGAAAGTGGAGGAGGACTCTTCTTTGAGGAATGCCCTCAGTTTTTATGAAAAGAAAAATGACAGGCTTCGTGAGGCACAGGCACATTTCTACTTGTCGGTGTTTCACCGTGACAAGGATGAGCGAGCCTTAGAATATGCAGAACTCAGTAAAGCCCTACAATGTATTCCTAAAGTAGAATCTCGTTTTGGTGTACTCATCCATTCGAAAATGGCATATTTGTTTCTTAGAACAGGGCTTTATGGGGAAGCGAAAGAATTGTTTCAGAAGGAAATGGTAATCAGTGAGAAAACTGGGGACAATGACTTGTACGCTGATGCCATTTGCCAAATTGGTTATTGTATGTATAATCTGAGAAACGATAGTGCCATTGGGTATTTGCGCAAAGGATATGACCTTTTAGAGAAATTGCCACCAATTAAAAACAAAAGTAGAATTCTTCCTCATTCGTGTGCTTTTTTGGGACAATACTACATGATGATGAATAAATATGATTCGATAGAGTTTTTTGCCAGAAGGGGATTGGAAACTTCTGCTTATTATGTGGATTCCATGAATGCGACCTATAATCTTGCTTATGCAATGGCTGCTACGGGTAGGCTGGATTCTGCCAGCATGATGTTACACAAGCTTTCACAAAGTCCATACATGGTACACAAGCAAAAGGCATATAGAGGATTGTCGGATATTGAATCAGCCCGAGGAAATTTAAGTAAAGCATGGGAATATGAACGACTGAGCACATTGTTCTTTGACACCTTGGTTGTTCAGAACCAAAGTGTGGATGTGCTGAACATGGTGAAGAAATGCAAGTTAGTGCAAGAGCAGCAACTGAAAGAAAAAGGAAGGAGGCGGACGCTTGTTGCCATATCATTCCTTGTGCTTCTAATTCTCCTGCTGATGCTATATTATCTAAGGCGTGTCAGTCAGCACAAGAAAGTCCTTCAATCCACCCAGTTGTACCTTGAGGAAAGCAAGGGTGAAGCGGAGAGACAGAGCCAGGTCATTAAGACGATGAAGGAACGGATGGACAGGATGGATGCCCAGCTGGGTGAACTGGATGAACTTGAAAACAAAAAGAAGATGATGCTCTTGGAGCGCAGGATGCTGGTGCAAGAGAGGCTGGAGGAAGTGGAAGCCTATCGGAAACTGCTGTGCATGGTGAACGAGACAGAGCATTTCGGTGAAGTCCACACTCGCATGGAAGAAAGGGACTGGACTCAGCTGATGCGCTACGTGGACAGTCAGATGGACAACATCTGCCTGAGGCTGTTTAGTGAAAAAGAAATGAAACAGGACGATGTGAACTTCTGCATCCTTCTGCTTCTGAACTTCTCTCACATCAACATGGCGAACATCATGAACTGCACTCGCTCTGCCATCTACAAGCGCGAAAGATATATTCTCCAGCATCGTTTCGGCATCACCGACAAGGACAAACGCTTGAAGGATGTGCTATTGGAAATGGTGAAGAAAGAAATATAGGAGGCAAACCTACAGTAATCGTTTTGGTAGGTTCTAAAAATTCGCATAGCGAGCTATGTAACCGAGAACCTTCAGCTCGGCGTAGCCAAAAGTGGCAAAAAGACTTCAAATCAAACAAAAAGCAACCGAAATGAAATAAAACAAATTGGTAGGGAACTAAAAAACAGATTTTTTAGAACCTACCTTTATAAAACTTGATACGATTTTATAAAGGAAAGACAATTTAGTTGGCCATTTCTGAAATGAACTTGATGCGAACCAGTCGGATTTCGTCATCTGAGCAGTCGTCCAAAGCTCTCAATGCCACTTCCAGATCGTCTGTTTCGCTTTCCTTGAAATAGTCATAAATCTCATCGACCACATCCTCATCCATCACATCCTCAAGGAAATAGTCGATATTGAGTTTGGTGCCACTATAAACGATGGCTTCCACTTCGTCCAACAACTCGCCGAAATCGAGTCCCAAACTCTCGGCTATGTCATCCAAAGCCACCTGTCGGTCGATACGCTGAATAATATCCACCTTTCGCTTCGACTTATTGGCAACGGTGCGAACACGCATATCCGTAGGACGCTCAATCTCGTTCTCTTCACAATACTTCTTGATGACATTACAGAATTCCTGGCCATAGCGTTTTGCTTTGCCTGCACCTACACCTGGAATATTCTGCATTTCCTCCAACGTAATAGGATAAAGCGTGCACATCGCATCAATAGAATTCTCTTGGAAAATCACGTATGCAGGTATCTTGAGCTTCTTGGAAATAGATTTTCTCAAGTCCATCAACATGGAGAACAAAGTCTCGTCTGCACCGCCAGAATGAACCAAATCTACCATCTCTACATCTTCATCAAAGTCATTATTCTCTACCACCATGAACTCCGTAGGTTTCTTCAGGAACTTCTTACCTTCCTTTGTCACCTTCAGAACGCCATAGTTTTCTATTTCCTTATTCAGATAGCCAGAAAGAATGGCTTGATTAAACACGGCCTTCCACATGGTTTCTTCCACATCTGCACCTTCACCGAAGGTCTCCAGTTGGTCGTGTTTATGGGAAAGTCCAAACTCCGTCTCGTTGCCACGAAGAATATCGATGATGATGTCCATCTTGAAATTCTCCTTAGCCAACAAAATGGTTTTCAGTGCCAAAACCAGCAAGTCTTTGGCATCAGTGCGCTTCTTTGGATGCAGGCAATTATCACAGTTTCCACAATTGTCCTGCTCATATTCCTCACCGAAATAGTGTAGAAGCAACTTCCTTCGGCAGACAGATGACTCGCAATAGTTCGCAGTCTCTTGCAGCAACTGCCTACCAATCTCCTGTTCTGCCACAGGCTTTCCTTCTGTAAACTTCTCCAGTTTCTGCAAGTCCTTATTCGTGAAGAAAGCGATACACTTGCCTTCTCCACCGTCACGTCCGGCACGTCCCGTCTCCTGATAGTAGCCTTCAAGACTCTTTGGTATGTCATAGTGAATCACAAACCGCACATCAGGTTTGTCAATACCCATACCAAACGCAATTGTTGCCACTATCACGTCGATTTCTTCCATCACAAACTTATCCTGGGTTTCTGAACGCACCTGCTGTTCCAATCCAGCATGATAAGCGGCAGCACGTATCTTATTAGCCTGCAATATCTCAGCCAGTTCTTCCACTTTCTTGCGAGAAAGACAATAGATGATACCACTCTTTCCCTCGTTCTGACGGATAAACCGGATAATATCCTTGTCGATGTCCTTCGTCTTCGAACGTACTTCATAGTACAGATTCGGACGATTGAACGACGATTTGAAGTCCTTGGCATCTGGGATGCCTAAACTTTTCTTAATGTCAGTGCGAACCTTGTCAGTCGCTGTAGCTGTCAAGGCAATAATTGGCGATTTACCAATTTTTTCTATGATGGGACGAATCCTGCGGTATTCAGGACGGAAGTCATGTCCCCATTCCGAAATACAATGAGCCTCATCCACAGCATAGAACGAAATCTTCACCGACTGCAAAAATTCCACATTATCCTCTTTGGTCAACGATTCAGGAGCTACATACAGCAACTTCGTCTTTCCGCTCTTCACGTCTTCCTTCACCTGCTCTATACTCGCCTTGTTGAGAGAAGAGTTCAGGAAATGTGCCAAATTATCCTCCTCAGAATAGTGCTTGATAGCATCCACCTGATTCTTCATCAAGGCAATCAGCGGAGAAATCACAATGGCAGTACCCTCCATCAGCAAAGCTGGCAACTGGTAGCACAACGACTTGCCGCCACCTGTTGGCATCAACACAAACGTGTCATTGCCATCAAGCAGGTTTTTGATGATAGCCTCTTGGTCGCCCTTGAAAGTATCAAATCCGAAGTAATACTTCAATGACTCTTGCAATGACATTTTCTGTTTCATAAACGATAGAACTTTGGAATAGTAGAAATAATAGTAATAAAGAGGATGTTTTTTTCAAGATTTAACGATTCATTATGAACACTGAAACAAAGTTATTCGTATGAAACGAATTATCCAAATTTTTTCTCAAAAATTTTTCATAAAACTTCAAAGTTTTCACTTTTCACCTTTTTTCTCAACTCCTAATTTCTCTAATTTTTCATTGTTCTACCCACCAGTTTTTTATACCTCAACCACCTAAACACAAAGAGAAGGATGTGCTCCCCCCCTATCGGAGTCTAACACATCCTTCTCTCTATTGATTAGGCAAGAACTTTACCCTTCCTTTTGCGCTATCACTGCCAAATTTGCATTTTCTATTTGTTTTTTTGCATAATCGAGTGTTACTCTGAAAGATTTCTTCTTCGAGGAAGGAATCTCGTACATGGGTTCTGTCATGATAGATTCCACCAGTGAGCGTAATCCTCGCGCTCCTAATCGATATTCCACCGCCTTATCAACTACATAGTCCAAAGCATCCTCATCGAACGTCAGCTTCACACCATCCATTTCCATCAGCTTGATATATTGTTTAATGACGGAATTCTTCGGTTCGGTCAAGATGGAGCGCAAAGCCTTTCTGTCGAGCGGTTCCAAATAGGTAAGGATTGGTAATCGTCCCACTATTTCAGGAATGAGTCCGAACGACTTCAAGTCCATTGGAGCAATATACTGCATCAGGTTATCCTTATCTACTTTCGCTGTATTTTCAACAGCTCCATAACCCACCACATGGGTATTCAGTCGTTGTGCAATTTTTCTTTCGATGCCATCGAATGCTCCTCCACATATAAAAAGGATATTCTTGGTATCTACCTGAATAAATTGCTGCTCCGGATGCTTTCTACCGCCGTATGGAGGCACATTCACCACACTACCTTCGAGCAACTTCAACAATGCCTGCTGCACGCCTTCGCCACTCACATCGCGAGTGATGCTTGGGTTATCGCTCTTGCGAGCAATCTTGTCGATTTCGTCAATGAAAACAATACCTTGTTCAGCACGCTTAGGGTCATAGTCACATTCTTGCAATAGTCTGCTCAGCAAGCGTGAGGAATGGTGGTTCCGATACTGTTAAACCTCAATTTGTAAACTCCACCGTCTTCCACCAGGCTCAGCGTGAATGCCTGCATACCTTCTGCCAGTTCCACATCATTGTTGCCACCGCCCGCTTGCGCATCACGCAAACGCTTATAGTGGTTATAGACAGCTACCGACAAGGCTTTCTTTGCATCATCCTGCCCAATGACATATTGGTCAAGATATTCTTTAATTTCTATTGGCTTGGGTAGTTTGTCCAATTTCAATGCCGGAGAATTGTTTTTCGACTTCATATTCTCCAGCACGATTTGGTGTGCTTGATCCGCGCACTCATTACAGATACAGCCATCAATTCCTGTTATCAGGAAATCAATTTCCTTCTCTGAACGACCGCAGAACGAGCACCTTCTCAAATTTGCCATAACTTACTTTTTGCGGTTAAGCACTTGGTCAATCATGCCATACTGTGCAGCTTCCTCAGCTGTCATCCAGTAGTCACGGTCGGAATCTGCCCACACCTTATCGAAAGGCTGACCAGAGTGTTCTGCAATAATTGTATAAAGTTCTTTCTTCAGTTTCTGTATTTCACGTGCAGTAATTTCAATGTCGCTTGCCTGTCCCTGTGCACCACCCATAGGTTGGTGAATCATCACTCGGCTATGTGGAAGTGCGGAACGCTTGCCCTTTGCACCAGCCACGAGCAGCACTGCGGCCATCGAAGCAGCCATTCCTGTGCAAATGGTCTGCACATCGGAATTAATAAACTGCATGGTATCATAAATGCCAAGACCTGCATACACGCTACCACCAGGACTGTTAATATAAATGCTAATGTCCTTGCCGCTATCTACAGAATCCAAATAAAGCATCTGGGCCTGTAGCACATTCGCCGTGTAGTCATTCACTTCCGTACCCAAGAAAATAATTCTGTCCATCATCAAGCGTGAAAACACATCCAATTGGGTGACATTCAACTGACGCTCCTCCAGAATATATGGGTTAAGGTAACCTGCTTGCGCTTTCATTACATCGTCAAGCACCATGCTGTTTACGCCTAAATGACCTGTGGCGAATTTCTTAAAATCATTAAAATTGTTCATTGTATTACACCTTAATTAATAATATTAATAATCCATTCTGTTTCATTTCTCATTCTGTCATTTCTGCAAAACTCACACCAAAGCACTTGCGGTATGTCAAATTGTCAATAAATGGCTTTGGCTGTCCGTTTCCTCTCACAATATTTCTTCTGAGGAATCGCTGCAAATATACACGATTTGAAATGAAAAAGCCGCAAGTAGGATACATTACCTGCAGCTTTTTTATAGATTATTAATAGAATTACTTGAACATTGCGTTAAATTCCTCAGTGCCAACAGTCTTCTCGTCAAGAGTAACGAGGTCCTTCAGTGCAGCACCAAGTTTGAGCTCAATGGCACGGTCGATGAGGTTATCGACTGTCTCACGCTTCTTCAGCATTTCATTGGCAGAGTTTTCGATATATTCATCTGGAATGTTGAGCATGCCATACTGAGCGAACTGCATACGAGTCACTTCCTTAGCCATCTCCAACACATCCTTGTCATCAACCTTCACGCCTGTCAGATTCACCAACTTCTCCTTGATGAGGTGCCAAGTGAGTTCCTCTATACTCTTCTCATAGTTGTCTTCCACCATCTTCTCATCATTCTTGTTGTTGGCAAGCATGATCTTCTTCAGTTTTTCATCTGGGAATTCCAACTTACCAATCTTTTCGGTGATGTACTTGCGAGCATCGAGCATGAACTTGTAGTCACTATCCTTTGCAAACTGCTCTGCAATCTGCTCCTTCACCTTTGCAGTGAATTCCTCTGCGCTGGTCACCGTGCCCTTAGGGAATACCTGGTCGAACAAATCCTGATTGAGCGGACCTGGAACGTAGCGAGTGATTTCGGTGATTTGGATATTGAAATCACCCTTGTATTCACCAGCCTTTTCCTTCTCCACCTTGAGAAGAGAAGCCAATTCAGCCTCACTGTTATCGTATGCAACCGATGGGTTGAACTTGATGATGTCGTTTGGCTTTGCAGCAGCAAAGAGTGCTTTCTGTTCGTCGTTCTTGAAATACTTTGGAAGCATCACAACGCCCTCTGCCTGAACACCACCCTCCACAGGATTGCCTTCAGCATCAAGTTCGGTGATGACACCCTTAATCATATCGTTGTCCTCGTAGCTGTCAACCTTCTCATAATTGCCACCACGCTGACGATACATGTCAACCTGACTATTCACAATTTTGTCCTCAACATCCACGTGATAGAAAGGCACCTTGTCCTTCTTGCTCAATTTCACCTCAAACTCTGGTGCGATTGCCAATTCGAAAGAGAATGTGAATGTACCGCCTTCCACAAGTTCCACCTTGTCGTTTTCTGGTGTTGGAAGTGGTTCTCCAAGCATTTCAATTTTGTTCTCACGGATATACTTGAAAAGATTTTCCTGAAGAAGTTTATTGACCTCCTCTGCAAGGATGGAAGCACCAAACTGCTTCTTAATCAATCCTGCTGGCACCTTGCCTGGGCGGAAGCCTGGCATATTAGCCTTCTTACTAAAATCCTTAATAGCCTTTGTTACCTTTTCCTGATAGTCTGCTGGCTCAATAACGGCAGTCAGAACGCCGTTCAATTTGTCAGCTGTCTGCAATGAAATATTCATATTCTTTTAAAAAATTATAATAATCTGTATGTTGAATTTTGATGCACAAATCGTTATCAAAGAAGCTTTTACAAGCGCACAATAACTCCAAAATTCAAAATCGGCTGCAAAGATAAGAATTTTTTTTGGCTCGCACACCACTATTTTAGTGAAAATTCGCTAATTTTGCACCCCGTATTAAAAACGATGACTTAATGAAAAAGATTATTCCCATATTGCTGACGCTTATCTTGGCAATTTCTTGCGACAACACACCGAAGTTCCACGTTGAGGGAACCGTGGAAGGAGCTACCGACTCAATGCTCTACCTCGAAGCCCAAACCCTCGAAGGCATTCAACCACTCGACTCAGTCAAGCTCACAGCATCGGGCTCTTTCGCCTTTGCAAAACAAAAGAAAGTGGAAAACCCTGAGTTCTACACACTTCGCATCAGCAATCGTCGCATCAACTTTTCCGTTGATTCTACTGAGACCATCACATTCAATATCAAGAACACACCCAACACTCTGACTTACGATGTGCAAGGTTCTTACAATTCGCAGAAAATCAAGGAAATCAGCGAGCAGCAGACACGTCTTCAGCAACAAATCATTGCCATTGAGCGCAACGAGAACCTGCTCCCCGGCGACATCGTCGATAGCATCAACGGACTCGTCAGTGCCTATAAGGAGAAGATGAAGAACGAATACATCTTCAAGGAACCACTCATGGCTTATTCCTACTATGCCGTTTGCCAGTCCATCACCGACTTGGCAGGCACTTACCAGCTCTTCAACCCGCTCACCGACCGTGCCGACGTGAAGTGCTACGCCACCATCGCAACGGCATGGGACGGACAATGGCACGATGCAGAACGCACCATTCAGATTTGCAACACTGCCATTCGCGGCATGGGCAACACTGCCACTCCAAAGACGAAGGAACTGCAAGTGGATGAAAGCAAAATCGTAGAGACAAGTATCATCGACATCGAACTTCCCGACATCAACTCAAAATTCCACAAACTTACCAGTCTGAAAGGAAAAGTTGTCCTTCTCGACTTCACCATTTATGGCGCACAGGAATCCCCAAAGCGCACACGTCTCATGCGCGAACTATATAATAAATACCATGCGCAAGGACTGGAAATCTATCAAATCTCGCTCGACGACGATCTCCACTACTGGAAAGAAGCGGTGGAAAGTCTGCCTTGGATTTGCGTGCACGAAACCGATGGCACTGCTACCAAGACGTATGCAGTCTTCGACTTACCAACCTTCTTCCTCATCAATCGCGCCAACGAAATCGTGAAGCGCAACGATGTCATCAAGGACGTAGAAGCAGAAATCAAAGCATTACTCTGATTCGCCCCCATAAACCAAAATAGCAAATCATCCCCATCAGCCTAAACTAATGGGGATGATTTTGCTTTTATATGTATATAAGCAGTCGTTACATCAGCGGTTCGTATGGCAAGCAGAACACATCGGCAACAGCCTTATACACAATCTTTCCTTCCACAATATTCAAGCCTTTAGCCAGTGCAGCATCATCCTTGCAAGCTTGTTGCCATCCCTTGTCTGCCAATGCGATGGCGTAGCGCAAAGTGGCATTTGTCAAAGCCAATGTAGAAGTATTTGGAACTGCACCAGGGATATTCGCCACACAATAATGAACGATGCCATCTTCAATATAGACAGGGTCGCTATGGGTGGTAGGTCGAGAAGTCTCGAAGCAACCGCCTTGGTCGATAGCCACATCCACAAGCACCGTTCCTGGCTCCATCAGTTTTAGCATATCCTTCGTGATGAGGTGCGGAGTCTTATCACCAGGAACCAGCACACTACCCACAACGATATCCACCGTTGGCAACTGCTGCAAAATATTATGCTTTGAAGAATAGAGTGTATGCACATTAGCTGGCGTTTCAAGATCAAGTTGACGCAGACGAGGCAAGGAAATATCGGCAATCGTCACATCGGCTCCCAAACCAGCAGCCACCAGTGCAGCCGCCTCACCTACGATGCCGCCTCCCAACACCAGTACTTTAGCAGGACTAACGCCAGGCACACCGCAAATCAGCTTTCCCTTTCCTCCTTTTGTTTTCTGCAGATAGTATGCGCCATTGAGCGTAGCCATGCGTCCAGCCACTTCACTCATCGGTTGCAGCAGAGGTAGAGAACCATTAGGCAATTGCACTGTCTCGTATGCCAGACATACTGCCCCACTCTTCAGCATGGCATCTGTCAGTTCCTTCTCGCAGGCGAAGTGGAAATAAGTAAAGAGCAATTGTCCTTTCCGAACCAGTCCATATTCCGATTCGATAGGTTCTTTCACCTTCACAATCATGTCGCACTCCCGATAGACATCCTCAATGGTAGGAAGGATTCGAGCACCGGCCTTCACGTATTCATCATCTGAAAAGCCACTACCATCACCTGCCGTATGCTGCACACTTACTTCATGTCCACGACGTGTCAATTCAGCTACTCCCGAAGGAGTCATGCCCACACGATTCTCGTTATTCTTGATTTCTTTTGGTATTCCTACTTTCATATTCTTTGATGTTTTTTATACGTATTCATCTCCCATATTCACTTGCACCTCATTCACAAACTTGCGAATAGCTGCCTGGTCGTCTTTCTTGCAAATCACCAACACCTGTCCTTCTTCCACCACCATGAAGTCCTGCATGTCCTGCATCACGGCGATGCGTCCCGAAGGCAAGCGAACGAGACAGTTCTTGCAATTATAGAGCATAGCCTTGTCGGCCATCACCACGTTTTCCCCATTTCCCTGCTTAGGCAAGGCATGGTAGAGGTCTTCCCACGTACCAATATCCGTCCATCGGAAATGGCAAAGCATCACATCCACATTGTCGGCTTTCTCCAAGATGCCCTGTTCCAACGAGATGCTCGGACTCTTGGCAAACGTATCCTGCACAGCCTCCGTGTCCGACTCACCATTCAGTTTTCTACGCTCGGCATCTTCCAGCATCTGCACGAAATAGTTGGTGTGCTCCTGCACCTGCTTGATGAAGGTGCTTGCCTTCCAAGCAAAGAGTCCCGTATTCCACAGGAATTCCTCACTTTCCACAAACACTTTTGCAAACTCCAGTTCGGGCTTCTCCGTGAACGACTGCACCTTGAAGATGTCCTTCTGTTGTTCGTCTGCCATCTGAATGTATCCGTAAGCCGTTTCGGGATGGGTTGGCTTCACACCAAGCGTCAAGAGCCTATCGTGATGAGCCACATAGTCCAATGCCACTTGCACATCTTCACTGAAGTCCTCCTCCGTGATAATCGTCTGGTCGGCAGGTGTCACCACCATACAAGCCTCAGCATTCCTGTTCGCAATTTCCACGGCAGCCCAAGTCACACTCGGAACAGTGTTCCTTTTCATCGGTTCCAACAAGAGGTTGCACTCGGGCAAGTCGGGCAACTGCTCACGTATCAAGTCCCCGTACTGAGTATTTGAAACAACGATGATGTTTTCTTTCGATATAAAATGACAATATCGCTTGAAGGTGGATTGTAGCAAGGTCTCGCCCCTTCCCAAGAAGTCGTGAAACTGCTTCGGCTTCTGCTGTCGGCTCAAAGGCCACAGGCGAGTACCGTATCCACCCGCTAAAATCACACAATAATTATTAGCATTATTCATAGGTATTTGAATGGCTTTTTGGTATTAAATTAGAATAGGTGTTCAAAATAGTTAGTCATCTTTCGATGACTGAATAACGAATAACACCGCTAAGATATTATAAATTTGGCAAAGAAAAAAGCGCTAAAGAATAAAGATTTCAAAAACTATGTGCTTTTTGAAAACTTTTCATTCGACACGACTAAATCGTTTATTCGCTTTTACAATTAAAACGGGCGCTCGTTTTTATCGTGATGAGCCTTTGCCGGTTCAGTGAATCCCCAAACGAGTAATCTTCAATCCTTTGTGGAGAAATAGAAAAGACTTTAATCTTCCTCAATGCTGATGGCTCCTCGCCGGTTCAGACAAACACTGAAACGACGGAAAGACTCTGTACCTTCGTAACGTACACGGATGATGAAATGCAAATGATAAACCTTTTCCACTTGCACTTCGTGGAATTGGGCATCGCCATCGTTCACATAAATCGGCACATGTGAACTGTCGATGTGTCGGAGAAATTCACGCAGGTTGACACGCAGAATTTCATTTACACCATGCAACGGATAATGGCTGAGCGTGGAAAGTTTCTTACCATACATGCTCAGATGCTGACGGAAGATGATGACCTGCTCACGTAAGGCTGTGTTTCCGGTTTCAAGTTCGGTGGTGCGTCCTCTTTGTTTTCTCACTTCGCTCGGCAACTTGCTCTCGTTCACGAAGTCCATTCCTCGCTTAATCCACCCAATAGGTTTTTCACTCAGTGCCAAAGTTGTCTTGAAGTCGTAAATCTTACTGCCCAATTTCTGTGCAAACCAAAAGCGCATGAGTTCCTTGATGCGGTCCTTGAACATATAACTCACCACAAGGGCAATGAAAAGTGGCATGGTGAAATTGCCAAATGTCTTTTGGAAAGAGAAGGAAATAACGGTGGCAAACACCATACTCACGCCTGCCGCCAGCATGAAAAGAATCTGCTGAAGAACGAAGGTGTTGCTCTTTGTGTGGGCCAGCAGGTAGAGGTCGCTCTCCACATATTTCTTCAGTTGTCCTGCCCGATGCAGGAAACGACGATTATGTTCCGCCTGGTCTTTCTCCTGCGGCTGAAGAAAATGCTGGCTTCGCTCATATTCTTTTTGTTCATCAAGGAATTTGCCCAACTCGCGTGCCACGCTTTCATATTTGTCTCCCAAACGCTTCTTGAGTGGTACGAGGAAATTGTATGTGCGCACATCGAAGGTGAGACATAGCCACTCATCGCCCAAACGGAACCATTTGGGATAATCCGTAGCCAACATACTAATGCCCGTTTCGTCGGGAATGGCTCGGTATTGCTTCAGAATGGCACGAATATGAACGAGCATCTTTTCGATACTTTCACGAATAGCATCTTCGTTTGTCAAGCGAGAAATGCGAAGAAGTTCATCGCGATAAGCACTCCTGACGATATTGCAGAACATTTTGATTTGATGCTCGTAAGCTTTCTCATTCTTCGAATTGATATCCTTTGCAAGGGCTGCACTCAGTGTTTTCAAGCGCGTCAAAGGTAAGCAATTGGAATTGGCAATTTCCTCCAAAGAAAAGACGGGAGTGATGAGTCGTAGCATAGCACGAAAGTCACGATAGAAATCATCCTTCGTGTAAGTGCCTTGATTGATGTTCATCGACTCGGGAAGAAACAGCCAAGAGTCCATCACGAAATCGCTCACTTCGACGTTCTCATCGCTGCGAGTGTAGCCAATCTTGAATTCAAGCGTGTAGCGGTCGTGTATGTCACCCTTTATATCAAACATTCTTCATTACGTTTGCAATCTTCTCCAAATACACTTTATCTGTCTCGTCGAAGGTATTGAGTTCAGCTGAATCGATGTCGAGCACAGCAAATACATCATCCTTCTCATCGAAAAGAGGAACGACGATTTCGCTACGGGATGCACTACTGCAAGCGATATGTCCAGGAAATAAATCCACATCGGGCACGATTTGGGTTTTCGCTTCAGCCCATGCAGTACCACACACGCCCCTACCCTTCTTGATACGTGTGCATGCCAATGGTCCTTGGAAGGGACCTAATACCAATTCTTTATCAGAAATGACACGATAGAACCCCGTCCACCAGAAGTGGAAGGTCTCATGAATCATCGATGCCAGATTCGCCATATTGGCAATGAGGTCGGATTCGTCGGCTACCACGGATTCTATTTGTTTCAGCAGAGCCTCGTATTTTTCTTCTTTTGTGCCTTCTATGATATTCAGTTCTTCAGCCATCTTTCAAAATAATAATGAAGAATGAAAAATGAAGAATGAAGAATGTATTTTACTCTGCTCATGAAATTAGTAATTTTCATTCTTCATTCGGAGCGAAGCGACATTCTTCATTCTTCATTTATTTACCTCTGTGACTCGTATAGGATTCAAACCTATAACCTTCTGATCCGTAGTCAGATGCTCTATTCAGTTGAGCTAACGAGCCATCATCTTTGAGTTTTGCACTGCAAAGTTACTCATTATTTTTATTTCAACCAAAAGAAAACATGAAAAATTAGCATGGGCTTTCTCCATTTGCAGACGCACCACTGTCCTACGTTCTTCTTCATTCAGACTCATATCAATACAATTTTATCATGTTCTACATTTTTATAAAAAGGTAAGAACGAAATAGACTCCCAATCTTTCTTGGTGTACATCTGTGGACTTATTATTTCACCAATATTCCAACCAAGCATCGTGAAAGGAAAAGAGATATTGTCATAGTCAGATTCTGTAAGACCTGGCTTGTCAAGCAGAATTAGCAAGTCCCAATCACTATCCTTACCCGTATCCCCACGAGCACGGGAACCATAGAGCAGAAGCGAGCTACCCTTTGGCAAGGTTGTCTTGGCAACCTCACGGATGT
>CADBXS010000086.1 GCA_902798705.1 uncultured Bacteroidales bacterium | reverse complement strand
TCCACCTTCAACAATCGGGTTGAATGTGTCGATGGTACGTACACCCGTTTCAAGCAACTTGAATGGACGTGGCTTGCTCTTGTAGTTCGTCATGGCAAACTTCACAGGCCAATGCTGAACCATTGTCACATCGATGTCCTTGCCATCTGCACCTTGCAGCACGGCAATCACATCGTCCACTTTATATTGTCCTGCTGGAACAATCTTTTTCACTTTGGCAGTTCCTTCCATCTGGAACGGAGCCATAATCTTGAGAGGCTGATGGTTTTCCTCCACCTTTCCAAGCCAATCGGATGCAACCACCTCGTCGCCTACCTTCACAAGAGGCTCGAAGTCCCAAAGGCGCTCACGGTCGAGCGGGTCGGTGTATTGTCCGCGCTTCAGAAAAACACCCTCCATCTTGTCAAGGTCGTTCTGCAAACCATCGAAGTTCTTCGATAGCATACCAGGGGCAAGCTGCACCTCAAGCAAATGGCCTGTGAATTCAGCCGTAGCACCCACTTTCAGTCCACGAGTGGATTCAAACACCTGCACGTAGGTGTCGGCACCAATAACCTTAATAACCTCCGACATCAAGCGGTCGCCACCAGTTTCTATGTAGCAGATTTCTCCCTGCTTCACTGGTCCATCAACCTTTAGCGTCACCATGTTTGATATAACGCCACTTACTGTACCTTTAGTCATGTGTGTGTGATATGAATTGTTTTTTGATTATCTACTTTATGTGTGTGTGATATGAATTTTTTTTTGTTTATCTACTTTATCTCAACGGTTCTCTATTTTCTCACGAATTCAGCAGGCACCTGGGCCTCGCTTCTCAGATTCTCTATAATGGTGCGGAACTTTTGCTTGCCCGTTTCAGGGTCCAGCATCTCCCATCGGTGGAGCATCTCCAACTTGCACAGATAAGCAAAGACAGCATCGAGGTCAAAAGGCTCAAAGAAAGTCTGCTCATCCAGCCAGTTCCATTTGAAGGCATCGATTCTTCTTTCCTTCTCCACAGGGTCTTCAACCTCCACAATCTTCATCAAATCCACCACATAGTCGTATTCGTTCACCAAGTTGAAGTCCTTCGTATTGTTGGTGAGAATCATTTCCGTCACCTCATTGTTGCCGAGAATATATTTCGACACGTTCCATCCATATCGCCTTGCAATCAGAGCTGTAAGGATATTGGTGATGTCGAAATTCATCTTATACCACTTGGAAATCATCTTGTCGGGACACCTTGTAGCATACCTGTAATACTCCAGTAGCATCTGGTCTTCAGCAAACCAGCCTTCCTTGTCCTTGTTGAAGTCGAACTCGCGAGCATAAATCGACATGAACGACGGATAGCGATGAACATTGAAGTTCATCGTGCGAGCCGAAGTAATCAAGTCCTGGTACTGCTCCATGGAATAGTTTCCCCAATCCGACACCTCTGCATCGGGATTCTTCAGCAACTTCACAAGGTTCAGGCAGTCCTGCTTCAGATAGAAGAAGAACAGCAGCTTCTTGTCCTTTTCAGTGAGCACCTCCTCGCACTGCGCCCTGAAGTCGGCAAAACTGATGGGACTCTTCCCGCCGTCGTCAATCGCAATGTCGGGCACTCCCGCCATCAAGCAATAATAGTTTGACATAAACAAATAGAGTTAAAAGTTAAAAGCTAAAAAATCAAAGTCAAAAGCTAAAGCCACCCACAAGCGGCAAATAATCAACTTTCAACTATTAACTTTTAACATATTAGAACAGCATATCCACGAGTTGTGGTCTGAGGAAACTCTTGAAATAGTCTTCAAACTCAGCTTCACCAAAGTTCACCTTGTACGAACCATCTACAGGCTGAATCGAGAAGGCTGTCTTCTGTCCATTCACCTGCTCAATCCTGACACCTTTGTCGAGCAAGGCCTTAGCCTTCTTCGCAAACAACGCCTTCAAGCTGGCAGCATCAGCCGCCGAAATCTGGATATCCTCCTGGGCACCCCACTTTTCAGCCAACTTCAACACAAACTCATTCATGAAGCCCTTGTCGTCAGTCAATTCCTTCACAGCCTCCTTCACCACACGGTCGTTCACCACATTGGCAATTTCCGTTTTCAGCGCATTCAGAGCCTGAGCATGCCCCATTTTCAGTTCACTCCATGTATGCTCGTTGAGGGCTTGAGCATCCTTCTTGGCCTGAGCCTCCATTTCAGCACACTTTGCTTGAGCAGCTTCGATGATTTTCTTTGCCTGCTCGTTGGCTTTCGCAATGATGGCTTCAGCCTGGGCGTTACCCTTCTCCACTCCTTCCTGGAGGAGTTTGTTGGTCAGTTCTTGAATCTTACTTTCCATGTTACATATTTTGAGTCATTACTAAATCAACAATAATAGATGGTGATTTTCCCACAACACACACTTGGCTCCTGTTCCTCTCTTTCTTCTTGAACAACAGCCAATCAGTATGCAATTTCTAAAAATGGCTACAAATATATTAAATAAATTTTATGCCACAAAAACTTTTTTTGAGAAATCGTGGAAAACGACTGCTTTTCAGCCTTCACACCCTCATTCTTTCACCACTTTGATGGCTTTGTCACCAGGACGATACAGCAAGCCTGTGCATTGAGGCGCATCCACCTGATAACGCTTCCATTCCACCTTGTCCCATTCAATTTGACTTGTACTCTGTGCAATAGGCACATGTGGAATTAGCGAGCCATCACGCACAAGGATGATTGCAGGAATCTTGCCAGCTGTCAGCGTCTGATAACCTCCTTCATACACTGCACCGCTCTGGTAGTCAATCCATTTGCCCTGTGGCAGATAGACCTGTCTGCTGGTTCCGCTTTCGAGCAACGGAGCTACCAGCATCTGAGAACCGAACATGTATTCGTCCTCCACGAGCCAAGTACCAGCATCCTTTGGAAATTCCACGAAGAGGGCACGCACCATCGGCAAACCCTTCTCCGAGCAATCCTTCGCCTGAGCATAGACGTATGGCATCAGTTGGTACTTCAGTTCGGCACACTCTCGGAATGCATCAGTGAAGGACTCGCTGATGAGCCATGGCTCGGTAGGAGGTGCGCCATGAGCGCGTGTATGCGAACTCAAAAAGCCGAAAGGCAACCACCTGCGATAGATGTCCTCAGGCGAAGCTGTCACGAATCCACCCATGTCGTGGCTCCAAAACGAGAAACCGCTCAGCCCAAACGACAGACCGCCACGCAGGTCACCCAGCATACCGATATTCGTCGTAGCAGCATCGCCGCCCCAATGCAGAGGATAACGCTGAGAGCCAGCCCAAGCAGAACGAGCCCAGATGACCGCCTCATCAGCAGCTTCACTCTTTCCTTCGCGCTGTTGCTTGTATTTCGCAATACCTTCATACAACGCCTTGTTGTAGCGCACAGGATAGAGGTTGTGTTCATAGAGTCCACTCTTTCCACTCGCATACCAGCCATTCAGCGGGGCAGCCTCGCCAAAGTCGCACTTGATGGCATCCACGCCTTGCAAAATAAGTCCACCTATCTTGTCCTGATACCAAGCAACCGTCTTCTCATTCGAGAGGTCGAGCACTGCATCCTCGTACGGCAACGTACCATTTGCGTTTTTCACGCACAGCCCACCGTCAACCAATTCCTTGAAGTACCTATTCTTCGGAGTGAAATAAGGCAGTTGCCACAGACAAGTATGGAAGCCCATTTCCCTCATGCGCTTGAGCATGGCGACAGGATTTTTGAAACGACGCTTCGAAAACTCATAGTCGCATTGCCAGTCAACGTCGAACCAGCCCGTGTCGAAGTGAATCACATCGCTTGGTATTCTGTGCTGACGCAACTTCTGCGCTATGTCCAGTCCCTCCTCCTGCGAGAAGTAAGTGATACGGCTCATCCAAGTGCCAAAAGTCCAGAGCGGAAGCATAGGCGATTTGCCCGTTATTTCAGTATATTCATTCAGGATGTCCTTCGGCTCACCCAGGAACACGAAGAAGTCCATCGTCTCATCAGCCATGAAAAGCCTGGTGGCACCAATGTAGCTGGCGCCAAAGTCGCAAGTGACAGGAGCCGCCGTGTGCATAAAGATGCCATAGCCCCTGTTGCTGAAGAAGAACGGAACAGGTTTGTATTGCCCGTCGCTCTCTGGTCCCTGAGGGTCAGTCACGAAAAGATGTACTTTCTGCCCCACCTTGTCCAGCTTCGTGAACGACTCACCGCAACCATAGATGTGCTCGCCAGGAGCCACCGAAAACACGGGGTTGATGCTTCGGCTGTTGTCAGAACCACGCTTGATAAACGAGAACGGCAAAAGCTTGATTTGGGTGGAGTCGTTGTCGCTGACGTGGCGCGTCTGAGTGAGAATCCTTCCATTCGCATCCTTCACGATAATTCTCCACGGAAAACGCTGAATTTCAATGCTTCCATACGCACTCCGATAAACAATCCCTTCAGCCGTAGCAGAACCTTTCCACGACCCCTTATCGGTGCTTACAGGATGGGCAAACATCACGTCGTCGGCTTCATCCACCGAAGGCTCAATAGGAGATGTGAACATCGTGATGCGAAGCGTGCGGGGAGACACGAAACGAAGCTTCATGCGCAGTGCTGGATTGTTGTCATACTCCGTGCCAGGGAAGTCGAGCATGTCCAAACTCACAGGCCATCTCCCGTTCGTGTTGAAAGCCTGACGAGGCGATAAGCGGTATCGTTTCCATTCCACCACGCCCTCACACTTCTCTGTATCGAAGTCCACCAGACTGTCCGCCAGGAAATACGTGTTACCCAGATCGTAGAAGTCAGCCGACAAGTCGCAAGGACCGTTCATCAGATATTGCACACCGCCATCGGTTGGAACCTGAGCCATGGCAAGTACACCCGAGCACATCCATGCCAGGGCGCAAAACATTCTCTTCATCTTCATTTTCATTGGTTAGATAATATCTATTAGCTTCTATAAGTACACGACAAATATAGAGCATTAATTTCACATGACAAACTTTTGATGTAAAAAAATAGGGCTATATAGATTTTGACCGCAAAAGAAAGACCGAAAAGCCCCAAAAAGTTGGTGAGTTTCCGCCTACGCTTGTAATCCTTCGCACATTCTGAGCTTATTTTCGTGCATCATAGCTCTATTTCAATTTCATTTTCATTGGGTCACAACTCCAGTACGTTCCCAACGGACTGGGAGTACGTTATGAACGGACAAGTAGTCCGTCCCCAATCGTACTGAAGTGAATCCCCTATAGCATGGGAGCAGATTCGTAGATGACATAACATACATAACATAACAACATAACATGAGGGGTTTTTATTTGATTTGACTAAGTGAAAGGGAGAAAAAGATGATTAATAAACTTCATTATTGACTAATAATAATTGTAAATAACACAATTAATAATATATAGTATATAATATATATAAGAAGATATAGAAGAAGATATATAAGAAGAGCAGTTATTAAAAAAAGCCTAATGTTATGATGTTATGTTTGTTAGTTGTGTTAGGTAAGTCGTTTTTGGAAAAATATAATCCTTTGGGGTTCAGGATTTTAGCTTTTAGTCCTATTTTTTATGGACTTCGTGGGCTAACATTTTTTAGCCTTTTTGAGGGGAATTTTCGATGTCCTTCTCTTGCTTTATATTGCCTCATTAGAGGGTTTGAACGCATCATGCAGGATGAATTGTGTTAAATCGTTCATTCTGTTGTGTTAAATGTACATATTTATATAATGGTGGAATAAAATCAATCTGAATGTTTGAGGTATTCCATGTTTTTCCTTATCTTTGCAAAAGCGTTTAAAGTTTAAAGTTTAACGTTTAACGAAGTTAGATTCCTTTTAAATCCTTTAAATCGCTGATTTACTTTTAACTAATTAACGATATGAATTCTGTCAATAAACTGCTTCTTGCTGGCAGCATCGCTCTCGTGAGCATCAGCTCCAACGCTCAACAACTGGCTTTCCCTGAGGCTCAGGGATGGGGACGTTTTGCAACGGGTGGACGCACGGGTTCGGTGTATCACGTCACCAATCTGAACGACTCGGGAACGGGCTCGTTGCGCGATGCTGTGAGTCAACCCAACCGTATCGTGGTGTTCGACGTGTCGGGTGTCATCAAGATTTCCAGCCGCATCGGCTTTGCCAAGAACCTCTATGTGGCAGGTCAGACGGCTCCAGGCGAGGGCATCATCGTGTATGGCGACGGCGTGACGTTCACGAGTGCCGACAACACCATCGTGCGCTATGTGAAGTTCCGCATGGGCAAGGGTGGTTCGAGTGGCAAGGATGCCGCTGGTATCGCCAACGGCAAGAACATGATTTTCGACCACTGCTCCTTCTCGTGGGGCTTGGACGAGACCTTCTCCATCAACTGGGACTCGAAGGGAACGGCTCCTCAGCTGATTACCTTGCAGAACTGCATCATCGGGCAGGGTCTCCTCTCCCACTCCGCTGGCGGACTGATGCAGGCTGACAGCATCACGCTTTACAGGAACCTCTACGTGGATAACTCCACCCGAAACAACAAGGTGAAGGGCACGAACCAATACGTGAACAACATCGTGTATGACTGGAAGAACGGTTGCTACCTGATGGGTGGCGATTCGGAAGGTACGAGCCATGTGCATATCAACAGCAACTTGTTTATCAACGGTCCTATGACGGGAAGCGGTGCCAACGCCATCACAAGCGGAAATGCCGACTTCCACGTGTATGCTACCGACAACTGGCAGGACAAGAACATGAACGGCAAGCTCGACCCATACGAGATTCCTCATAGCGAATACAGCGGTGGACCTACGTTCCACACGACGGGCTTCGGCTATCCTGCCTTGGACATCTGGTCGGCGAAGGTGCTTGCTGACAGTCTTCTTCCTAACGTAGGCGCTTCCCTCCCTTATCGTGACTTGGCAGACTGCTACATGGTGCGCGAGGTGAAGAGCTTTGGCAAGGAAGGTGCGTTCCTCTCCGACGAGAGCCAATTGCCTTTCGGCATCCCTACGTCGTGGACGCTGAAAACGTGGACGAAGCCTGCTGACAAGGATGGCGACGGTATGCCTGACGAATGGGAGAATGCCAACGGCACCGACCCTGCCAAGAACGATGCCATGAAGATTGCTGCGAACGGCTATGCCAATATCGAGAACTATATCAACAGCATCAGCAGGGAAAACGTGGAGACTTACCTGCGTGCTCCTGTGCTCTTCCAATCAACAGGAGCTACCGACAGCAGCATCTCCCTCTCGTGGTACGACTTCACCGAGGGTGAGCAGCAGTTTGTTATCGAAATGGAAACGGGTGGCAGCTACGAAACCGTGGCAACGGTGGATGCCAACCAGGAAAGCTATACGGTGACTGGACTGAAAGCGGGTTCGCCTTACCAGTTCAGAATCAAGGCAACAAAGGACGACGTGAGTTCCTCCTACTCCACTCTGAGCACGAAGACTCAGCCTGAATACGTGGAAATGGTGGACGTGAAGAACTACGAGCCAAACTACACATGGAGCGGCAATACGATGGGTTATTGGAACACGACGCAGGACTGCTGGATTGAAGGTGCGTACACGGACAACAGCAAGGTGCTGATTGAGACGGACAAGACCACCAACGTGCTGCTCAACGAGACGGTGAGTCCTGCCAGCGTGGTCGTGAACAACGCGGAGGGTTCTACCGTGAACATCAAGGTGATTGGCACTGCCACTGGTACCATCGCAGGAACAGGGTCCATCAACAAGACGGGTAAAGGTACGTTGGCGGTATCTACCCCACTCGACTATACAGGTGCTTCGGTGCTGCACGAGGGAACATACGCGTTCAACAGTGTGGCAGACGGAGGTGTGGCAAGTGCATTAGGTGCTTCCATCGAATATGCGCAGAACTGGATTTGGGATGGCGGCACATGGAACTACACAGGTACGAAGGCTACCACCAACCGAAGTGCGAAAATCTACCAATCCACTGGCTTCAACATCGAGCAGAACGTGATTTTCCAAATGAACGGATCACTCGAAGGATCAGGCGACTTCACGCTTTCGGGAAAGGGAACGTTCAAGCCTGGCAGTGCGGACTTCTTCCAATATGACGGTTCGACCATCGTGGAGGGCGGCATCCTGCAACTGGAATACCTGAGCTCGTTTGGCTCGAAGGAGCGCGTCTATCTCGGCAAGAGTGGAAACGTGTCGAAGAAACTGGTGCTGGCAGGCGGCGGTTTTGTTGCCAAGGCAAAGAACGACATGGGCTTGAACTATGAATTCCCGATTGAGGCGAAAGAAAACACCTACAGCACCTTCACCGTGCAGCGCAACTGCTCCATCAATTCGAAGGTGACAGGCACAGGCACGATTGAATACCAAGTGCCATACGTGAGAGAATACATCTGCGGCGACTGGACGGGCTTCTATGGCACTCTGGTGGCAAAGGGAAACGGTACGAGCAGCGATGGCTCTCAGCTGATGTTCAACAGCGGAAGTGTGAACATGCCGAATGCGAGGGTGTATCTGAAAGGCAACACACGCGTGGTGTGCTGGAAGAACGGAAGCACCGTGAAACTGGGTGGACTTGGTGGAGATGCAGGCACTTACCTGAGCTGTGCGGACAAGCAAAACAACAGTGCTACGATGACATGGCAAGTGGGTGGTGCTAACACGGACGAGACATTCAGGGGCGTTATCAACAACGAATGCTCCAACAACAAATACAAGGGCAAGACCAGCATCATCAAGGAAGGAACGGGATATTGGCGACTGACAGGTGCCAACATCTACGAGGGAACGACCACGGTGAATGGCGGAGAACTGATTGTGAATGGTTCGAAGACAGGTAGTGGTACGGTGAAGGTGAATGCCGATGCCACCTTGAAGGGAACAGGAAGCGTGGCAGGAGCTGTCACGGTGGCTAAAGACGGTATCGTGATCTCACGGGTTCACTGACCATGCAGAAGGGTGCCATCTTAGAGGTGCCAGCCAAGAAAAACGGCACGACCAACAGCATATCTGTGACGGGTGCGTTGACACTGAATGATGCAGTGCTTCAACTCGACATCGATGGAGCTGACGATTTGGACAGCAGTGTGAAATTCAAGGTCTTTGCAGCTGGAAGCACCAGCGGAACGGGGTTCGCGGAAATCATCCCTGCTGTTCCAGGAGAAGGCAAGGAATGGGACACGAGCCGACTGATGAGCGAAGGTGTGCTTGCCATCAAAGAAACGGATGCCATCCATCAACTGAATGCTGACCAAAAAGCATCACAGAAATGGAACCTGAACGGTATGCCTACTCAGGAGGAAAAAGGCATTTACATTCTGAATGGAAAGAAGTTTTATAAGTAAAAAGAAGCCTCACCCCCAACCCCTCTCCAAAGGGCGAGGGGAGTAGAATCAAGGATTAAAAGGATTTGGGGCGCTTCGCTTGAAATTGTATTTAGAATTATCATTTAGAATTTTTAAAAAAAATTTACATTATAATTTTAAACTTCATTTCGAGCCGCAGGCGACCCCTATAAAAGTGAAAAGTGAACAGTGAAAAATGAATCAAGGATTTTAAGGATTAAAAGGATTCTAACTTCGTTAAACGTTAAACTAAAAACGAGTGAATTTTTAATTTTTACTTTTTAATTTTTATTTCTCTGACGACATAACTTAACTAACTAAATAAATGAGTATTATTCTAAAACAACTGACAAGGAGGAATGCGTTTAAACTGGGAGTACTCAGCTTGGGCGCATTTGCTCTGTTTGGTTGCTCCGACATTGCTGACGACGAACACTACAAGTCGCCCGACTGGCTGAAAGGCAATGCCTACGAGGTGCTTCAAAAGGATGGGAACTACAAGACCTTCCTACGCGGCGTTGACCTCTCGGGCTATAAGCGCGTAGTGGACGGAAACAGTATCGTGACGGTAGCGGCACCAAACGACGAAGCGTTTGCAAGTTTCTTGCAGAAGAAGGGGTATGGCAGCATCGACGACCTGCACGACAAAGACCCTCAGTATTTATCCAAGCTCATCAACTACCATGTGATGTACTATGCTTTCGACTGGAATAAGATGGTGAATTTCCGTCCGTCGGAAGGGGATGGTGCCACCGATGAGCAGAAGGGCGTGAATGCGGGCTACTACTACAAGCACCGTACTTATTCCCAAGACCCAATAGAGGAGGCTCGTGTGAAGTTCACTGCGAATGCAACCAACGACACCCTTCTCCACCTGTATCATTATGAACGTTATCTGCCCGTGCTGAGTAATAAACTTTTTGAGACCAAGGGCATCGACGCAGAGTACAACTACAAGTATTTCTTCCCTAACAGCACCTGGAATACAGGCGGTGCGTTGGGTTATTTCAACATCGCCAACGGACGTGTGACGGATGAGACTGCGGTAGTGACGGACAACGGCTACCTATATCATGTAGATCAGGTGATTGAGCCACTCAACACCATCTACGATGAGTTGAAGAACGATGCCAATTATTCTCAGTTCTTAAGCATTTACGACAAATACAGCACTTACGAGCTGGCAGACGATGAGACGAACAACAACCTGGGCTACCTATCCTATATCCATCGTCATGGTTCACTCCCTGCCATTGCATGTGAATGGCCATCGACCAGCTATCTGCAAATCAGCCAACTGGAGAAGGACGGATACAACCTGTTTGTACCATCGAACAAAGCCATTGAGGATTTCTTCAAAACCTACTGGACTGAGGAAGGTGGCTATTCATCGCTGGAAGGACTGGACGGAAAGATTCTGGAATACTTCATCATGCAGAGTTTCTCTCAGGACAACTTCATCGCGTTCCCAGAGGAAATCAAGAACGGAAAGGTGCTGACAGTGTATGGCACAGAAGTGAATGTGAATCCCGACGAGGTGAACAATCGCAAGATGTGCGCCAACGGTGTGCTCTATGGCATGGACCACATGGATGCTCCTGCCATCTTCTCGTCGGTTGTAGGTCCTGCCTTCAAGGATACCACCTACATGGACTATCTGTATGCACTCGACGGTTCTGAACTGGTGCTTTCATTGGCCAGCAACAAGAGTCAGTTTGTGACACTCATGCCAAGCAATGCCCAGTTTGCAGCCACCGACCCTGCCATGCGCCTCTATACCACAACCAACGGCAAGGAACTGCAACAATACAGCAGTGATGCAGGCGATTTCGTAGCACTGGGTTCGAGTGCCATGCGAAATATTGTCAACATCCACACTGCCACGAATGTAGCATCCCTGCCAAGCAGTGGTACCGCTGTCATCGAAACAAATACAGCCTACAACTACTGGTTTGTGGATAATGGAAAAATCACCACAAATGCCCTCTTCAATGAGCAACTGGAGCCAACCTATTCGGGCAATCCAGTCTTTGCCTTCCACCCTATTCAGAACAATGGTAAGAATTGGGATAACGGTGCTTCCTATTCCTACGATGCACCATCCATCTTCGAAGCAGCAACAGGTGATGGATTGGCACGCCGCTTAGCTGTGTGCAACGACAAGAATTTCAGCTATTACATGTTCGCACAATTGCTGCAAAAGGCAGGACTCGTAGATGGAAATGCACTCAGCAACAGCATTCTGCCAACCGAAGACACACGCTTCATCTGTTTCGTTCCTACAAATCAGGCCATCACAGAAAACTTGCAAAGCATTCCAGGATGCAGCAAACTCACTGTTTCGGATGGTGTACTGGATGGTAGTGTGACAGGTACGAACAAAAACCTCTTGGCAGCCTATCTGCGCTCCTACTTCGTAACCTCTACGATGAATTCGTTTACCAGCTATCCATACGTAGGCAGTTCCTGCAAGGGCGAATTCTACACAACAGGTAGTGAGAAAATGCTAATAGAAGACGATGGCTCAGCCCTGAGTGTACACTATGCTACAGATGGTTCTACACGAGTGGCTGTCAACAACACGTACCACTATCTTCCATTTGCCTTCAGCGATGGATGCTTCCATCTGATTGATGGAATATTGAAATAGCTCATCAAACGACATTGTGAAAATATTACAGAAGATATATGATACATTTTAGGAATATATTTGCGAGTGCGAAGGCTCCATCCCACTCAGGGAGAGTAAGGGGTGATTCGCTCTCAAGAAAAATGGCATTATTACTGCTGATGCTCTTGCTGTCATCGACAGTCTGGGCGCAGCAGAATGTGTTGACGGGTAAGGTGACCGAATATTTTGCAGGTGAGCAAGAGCCTGTAGTAGGAGCCAACGTGGTATTCGTCAACTCACAAAACCGTTATCTGAATGGTGCCGTGACGGATTTGGAAGGAAACTTCCGCCTTCAGGTACCTGCCGACAACAAGAACCTCAGCATCCGAATCTCATACATTGGTATGAAGACGCAAACCCTGAAATATACAGGGCAGAAGCATTTGAACGTGACACTGAAGGAAGACGACGCACAACGTCTGCAAGAAGTGGTCGTTTCAGGTCGCAAGGTGGACCAAATGGGTGTGAGCCGCATCGAACAGACAAGTGCCGTGCAAACTCTGCAAATGGCAGAAATCGTGGAACAGTCGCCAGTTGCTTCCGTCGAAGAGGCACTGCAAGGACAGATAGCAGGTTTGGATATCACGATGGGAGGTGACCCTGGTGCAAGGAGTTCCATCCGCATTCGTGGTACGAACACTCTCTATGGCGATGCAGAACCTCTCATCGTGGTGGATGGAGTGCCATACGACACGGAAATATCCGACGACTTCAACTTCCAAACAGCCGACGAAGAAGATTTCGGTGCTTTGCTCAACATCGCTCCATCAAACATCGAAAGCATTGAAGTGCTGAAGGATGCCAGTGCAACAGCCATTTACGGCAGCCGCGGTGCTAACGGTGTACTCCTCATCAATACCAAGAGAGGTGCGATGGGGAAAACACAATTCTCGTTCCAGACCAAGTTCACAGCCAAGTTCGAGCCTGAAAGCATTCCACTGCTGAATGGTTCGCAATATAAGGCACTGATGCAGGATGAGCTTTGGAATGCAGCCAATGCCAAAGGTGTGACGAATGCTGCAACAGAAATGAACAATTTGTTCAATACCTCTGAAATCAACTACGACCCCAACTATCAGTATTTCGACGAATACAATGTGAATACTGATTGGCTCGATAAGGTGAAGCAAAATGCACTTGTCACCGATAACAACTTCTCGATGAGTGGTGGTGGTGAAAAGGCACGCTATCGCTTAGCTCTCGGCTACTACGACGAGCAAGGTACGACGAAGGGAACAGGCATGAAGCGTCTGTCAACACAGATGAAGATTACCTACAACTTCTCCGACCGCTTGCGAGTACACACCGACTTCAGCTTCACAAACACCAACAAGGATGCCAATGTGCTGTCGAGTGCTCGTTCTATGGCGATGAAGAAAATGCCAAACCTGAGTCCTTACTGGATTGACGATGTGACAGGACAGCCTACAGACCGCTACTTTACACAGTCGTCCGATTTCCAAGGTGCATATTCCAGCAACTACAATCCTGTGGCACTCGTTGACTTAGGTTACAACAAGACCACACAACGGGAGGAGAAAATGACAGTCACACTGGAATATGACTTTCCATTCCATCTGCGTTTTAATGGTTGGGTGAGCATGAATATGCGTACCACCAAAAACAAGCAATTCCTGCCTCAAGAGGCAACGGGAGTGCTTTGGACAAGTGCTGATGCCAACCGCTCGACAGATGCTACAACAGATGCTTTCTCTCTCCAGAGCGAGATGAAACTCATCTACAACAACACCTTTGCAGAAAAGCACAATCTGATTGGAACTGCCCTTCTCCGCACCTATCAGAGTCAGTCTTTCAGCGAAACAAGTGTCACCTACGGCAATGCATCTACCAACTTGTCCGACCCAGTTGTGGGAAGTGTGGTAGCAAGTGCTGGTTCGGGTAATTCCGAAAGACGTTCCATCGCAGGACTCCTTCAGTTGGTTTACACCTATGACAATCGCTACGTAGCAAAAGCAACCATCAACCATGAAGGAAACTCTGCCATGGGTTCGAAAAACCGTTTCGGTACCTACCCTGCTTTTGGTTTAGCTTGGAACTTCGACAGAGAGCACTTCTGGAGCAAGAGCGTGAAGAGCTGGCTCACTGAAGGAAAGATTCGTGTAGGCTTGGGATGGGTAGGTAAGGCTCCAACGGGTTCTGCCTACTACTTCGGTGCTTATCAGAGCCTTGGACAATACGTAAACATGAGTGCCATTTATCCAGTGCGAATGCAGCTCGACAAGCTGAAATGGGAAACGACACGTGAATTCGACGTGGGTATCGACATTCGCTTATGGGATCGTCTCGGCATTACCTTCGACTACTATGACAAGAAAACTACCGACCTTCTGCTGAAGAGCACAGCACTGCCTGTCACAACGGGTTATAGCTCCATAGCATGGCTCAACTCAGGAGAACTGAGCAATAAAGGTGCCGAGCTGCGTTTCGATTACAAGGTGCTGCAAACGAAGGGATGGACATTAACATTGAATGCCAACATAAGCCGTAATATCAACAAGGTGGGAAAACTCCCTGCCACTTATTCGTATGAGAACTATACCTTCGGCAATGGCAATTATGCATTGCGAATCGTGGAAGGTGCGCCTATCGGTGCTTTCTTCGGCTATCGATATAAGGGAGTGTATCAGAACACGCAAGCAACCTACGCTCGGGATGAAAAGGGAAATGTGATGCACGATTACAGTGGCAACCCTATTGTGATGCGTAACGGTACCACACTCGTATATCCTGGTGACGCACAATACGATGATATCAATCATGATGGTGTTATCAACGAAAACGATATTGTGTATTTGGGCAATGCCAACCCTAAGTTGACAGGTGGTGGCGGATTCCAGCTGAAATATCGTGATTTAACCCTTACAACTTTCTTCTTCGGACGCTTCGGACAGAAAGTCATCAACTCTGCACGTATGAATCTCGAAAACATGTACGGCACCGCTAATCAATCGACAGCCGTACTCCATCGTTGGCGTACAGAAGGCGACCAGACGGATATTCCTCGTGCACTCTATGGCATGGGTTACAACTATTTGGGCTCCGACCGCTATGTGGAAAGTGCTTCGTTCATTCGTTTGAAAACACTCTCCTTAGGTTGGAATCTTCCTAAGAACTGGCTGAAAAAGCTGAATTTGGGTATTACTCGTGCTAATATCCTCATCACAGCTTACGACCTCTTCACATGGACCAACTATAAAGGCCAAGACCCTGAAGTGAAACTCCCAACAGCAACTACGCTCTACATGGACAGTGCTACCACTCCTGTTTCGAAGCGTTTGACTGCTGCATTGACTGTCAACTTTTAAGCATCAAGAACACTATGAACAGATTATTCAATCATATACGGAAAAGAACAGGAATGATGGGAAAATTGGCTTTTTCATGCTTCATTCTTAGCTCTTCATTATTCGTTTTATCTTCGTGCAATGACTGGCTCGATGTGAAGCCTAACAACGAACAGGTAACCGACGACTATTGGCAGTCGAAGGAAGATGTGGAAGCCGTCATTTCCTCTGGATATTATTACATGCGCACGTGCGTACCTTATTACATTAAATGGGGTGAGCTCAGAGGTGGTACGTTCTATTCGAGCAATGTTGCCGACAACAAATTGCAGGATTTCAACCTCACGCCAAGCTATGCACTCTGCGACTATTCTTCCATCTACAAGGTTATCAACATGGCAAATTCGGTGATAAACTATGCACCAGGTGTACAAGCAAAAGACAACACCTATTATCCTGCCGTGATGAATTCCCATTTGTGCGAGGCATATTTCCAACGTGCATACAGCTACCTTCTTTTGGCTAAAAACTATAAGGAAGTACCATTGATTCTGCAAGCATACGTTGACGACAACGAATCGTTTGACATTGCAAAAACAACAGAAGATACCATCGTAAACCAAGTGAAGCAAGACTGCTTGACAGCTATTGGAACGGGGGCAGCGAAAGGTACTTACGAAGTGGATTGGCAAACCAAAGGACGAGTTACCAAATGGGCACTTTATGCTCTGTTGGCAGATGCAAGCCTTTGGAGCGAAGACTACGATCAATGCATCAAGTATTGCGACCTCATTCTCAATGCGAAGGACAATTTCCGACCTGCTTTCATGACCAACACTTCTGATTGGTACAATATCTTCTCGAATGGCAACACCAATGAAAGTATTTTCGAGCTGAATTGGAGCTACACATTGAATCAGGAAACAAACAACTTCGCATCGCTTTGGTCGCAATCCTCTGGCAGCCGTTTGCGCTTCACCAATGTTGCTACCGAAAAAATGAAGGCAGAAACTCAGGAGCTGATTGACAACGGAATGGCAGCAGATGGACGCATGGGACGTATGCTCCTTTCCACCTACGTTCCAGAATCGGGTGCACTGGCCAGTTGGAGTGCTTCTAATACGCCATATATGTGGAAATACAATGGCACCGATGTGCAGGACATCACAGGTGGTGTGCGTGCCTATCAAGATGCCAATTTCATCATCTACCGTGTGGCTGAAATTATTCTGATGAAAGCACAAGCCGAAATCATGAAGGGTAACTACAGAGAAGCTGTCGAACTGATTAACCGTATCCGCAATCGTGCAGGACTTGGCAATTTCAATGACATCGACACTCATGCTGAAAATGCCGATTTACAGATTTCACAACTTGATGAATACACGCTTTTAGAGGAAGTGCTCAATCAAAAGGAAATGGAATTTGTGGGCGAAGGCAAGCGTTGGTACGACCTCCTTTGGTTCGGACGAATTGCTAACAACAAGTATCGCAAACAATTCATCGACATCGTGGTTGAAGGTAATCAAACCACTAATCAGGCATGGATTCAATCTGTACTCCAAGACAAGAACGCATGGTATATGCCGCTGCCACAAGATGACATAGACCACAACTCATTGCTTGTACAGAATCCTTATTACACATCAACCAAGTAAATACACCATAGAAATATGAAGCAACAAATCAATCATATACAGAAGGAGAGCAGGAGCCTATTCTTAGCTGCCATTGCTCTATCCTTTTCGTTCCTTCTCACCACGAGTTGCGATAGCGATGTGTTTGATGTCAATGCCGACCCATTCAAGGGACAGACATATACGAACATTCTCAATTCGCCTATCTCAACTTATCTGTCAGAAGAAGAGGATTTCTCAGAATACGTCAGCATTCTGAACACCTGCGATATGTTCAATGCCCTCAACCAGTCGTCGAACGGTATCAGCTTTACGGCCTTTGCACCTACCAACGCAGCCATGAAGGAATTCTACAAACGGCGTGAAGTGAGCTCTTTCCAGGAATTGGGAAACGACTATTTGCGTCAGTTCGTCCTTTTCCACACCGTGAAGGACTCCATCCTGCCTGAAGCCTTCGTATTGAAAGACCATGTCACGAACTTGAGTGGAGACAACATCTCCATCGAAATCGACTCCGTCAACGCAGGACAGGCAACACTCAACGACGAGGGACAAGTAACCCAGATGGGACTCAGCGCTTACAACGGAAAGATTTATGTACTTTCCAAGGCTATGACCCCACTCGTTGAAACCATTTATCAGCGCATTGCAGAATCGGGCAATAGCACCATCATGACAGAAGCTATCAATGAGAGTGGATGGAAAAAGAACCTGAGCACCATTCAGGATACCATCTACAACGAATCTCATCAGCGCATCATCAACAAACGCTATTACACCTTCCTCAATGTCACAGACGATGTGTTCAAAGCCAATGGTATCAATAGCTTTGCAGATTTGAAGAACAAGCTCAAGGCAAACGATGAATTGGGACTGACCGAAGATTCTCTGCTACGTAAATATGTTGCCTACCACGTGATGGGTGATTCTTACACCACCACCGACCTTGGTGCTACGAATGGTAGCAACATGACTCGCATTTGGGGAACATCGGCCACCAGCCAAGTACTCACTATTACCAACGACACATTGGCAACCACCGAAGAAGGTCGTCTTGTTCTCAACGCATCGGGCACAAGTGCACTCTTCCTCAAGTCGTCGAACATACTTGCGAAGAACGGATATGTTCACCAGAGCAAAAAGAGTTTATAGACTTCACCGAAATAAAGAACATCGTCGGAGCCAGCAACTTCCAGCCATCTGAGCCTACAAGCACAGAACTGAATACACGTGTAGCTATGGCATCCTGCTTCGAGTTCGAAATGGGAGAATCAGGCACCAAGAACAAGTCCTATAGCGATATCAGCTATGTCACATGTCGTTCCAACCTGAAGGATGCTAATAATTACGACCGCATGGTCTATAATGTTGGATATATGGGATCAGTATCCATGCCAACACCAACTATCGTGAAAGGAAAGTATCGTGTAGAATTAAGCATCATCTATCTCACAAACCACAACTTCATGCGTCAGCAGAGTGACGGAAACGGAGGCTTGCTCCGTATGGTGTTCGACGATGATGAAGATTTTACCACATACGTTTCGCCTTACACCCAAGTGAACAGTCCACTACCTGGCGTTTACACCTCCACCATTTTCGAGGAAGTAAACTTCCCAGAAACGGCCTCTCACACCTTCAAGTTCGTAGTGCTCGACCCAGCTGCTTCTACCAACAGCAATTTCTCACTCCAGTTCGACACTATCACCTTTATTCCTATTGAAGAATGATGAAACCCAATAAAAACATGATCATTATGAAAAAGAATCATCATATCTCCACACAAGCATCAGCCAAACTGTCGCTTTTGCTTCTGTCATTCGCTTTTGTCGTTGCTTGCTCCGACTTGAAGGATGACGACCACTACAGCAATCAGCAGACCAAGATTCAGAATCAGGAACTGAAGATTGTGAATCAATCCAGTGAGGAATATATCAAGAACGAGTCGAGCCTTTCCAAGATGAACCAGCTTTTCATCGACAATGGCATCTACGAGGAACTGAACAAGAAAGGACAGCTCTCCACTATTCTTGTGGTGCGCAACGAGAACTTTGTGCAACCCACCGAGAATGTAGAGTTCATCACTCGCTCCCACATTAGCGATATTTCCATTTCTCCTGCCAACCTCGAAAATGGTAGCCGAATCATGATGTGGCACAACAAATATGTGAACATCAGCATCGACGAGCAGGGCGAGGCACAGGGACTCATCGTCAACCACATTTCGTTCAATAATGGAGTTGTGCAAGAAGTAGTAAAAACCAATACGGGCTACATCTATGTCATTAACAACATGATCGACACCCCTACTTCCCTCTACGACTATATCACCTCCTTGGGCGATGATTATTCCATGTTCCGTGAAATGGTTCTGGCATCAGGTGGAAAGGAATTTGACCGCGTCAACTCCAAGGCCATTAGTGTGAACGATGAGGGAAACACAGTTTACGACTCTGTCTTCATCTACAAGAATACTTACTTCGAAAACGTAGGATTCGACATGAATTCCGAATCCCTCACGGCAACGATGCTTCTCTGTTCCAACGATGTCATCCTGGCAGCACTCGACGATGCACATCAGCGTCTTGCATCTTGGAACATGCAGCGTGCCGACTCCGTTCTGCTCAAATGGATTCTCGAAGTATCGTTCTTCAACAAGCGTTATGCAGCCAACGAAATACAGACGGCTGCTGACAATATGACCGACCTCCGAAGCATTTTCTCACGCCAATGGCGTACCAACATGCAAGAGGTGGAAACGCAGAATCCTGAAGAACTGTCCAATGGCTTAGTCTATCATGTCAAGAAACTCCACATTCCAAACAATGTGCTCATGTATCGACTGAAGGACTGGTTCTATTACTACGAATACTGCACCGATGAACAGAAGGCAAACTATTTCAAGATGAGCAACTTGGCATTCTCCAAGTGCAGTACCGACGTAGCGGCATGGACTCCTTGGGCTGGTGTATGGCCTGAGATTGAGGACCGTGTACTTGTCTTGAAGAAAGACCCTTCCGATTTGGCCGACGAAAATGGATTCCAGCTCGACTTCACTCCACTCAAAATCGAGGCCAACCAAGCAGGTGGTACACAAGCTGTTCCATGGGTCATTCCTCCAGGCACCTACCGACTAGCCTTTGGTTCAAAGCAGAATCAGAACCTCAATATCGTCATCACAGTGCTTGTTGAAGGACAAGTTGTTGCGGTGAGTGAAAACATAGCTCTCGGTTCTGCTACCACTTACCACTACGACCGTGGAACAACCCTTTCCAACCGCTATCCAGAAGGCTATGATGCTTCATACGTAAGCGAGATGGGTGGTAGCAGCAAGGCAGGCAACTACGACACCGACGGAGGTATAGCCATTGAGGAAGTCAACATTCCTGACCTCAAGGGTGATGGAACACCGCTTCCAATTGTTCTCCGTATCATTGCCGAAACATGGAATGCACAGACCAGCTTCACGCTCTGTCACTGGTGTTTGCGACCTACCACGAACAATTATTAAATGAATAGAATAATACTCATTATTTCATTCATCCATAACGAACAACTCTAAACATGCTACTTAGAATGTCAACATATAAGAAAATATTACTAAGCATCGGAATCGCTGCAGCATTCACCCTGCAAGCTCAGGCACAGCAGTCGATAAGTGGTAGAGTGCTCAATTCCGACAATCAACCCATTGCTGATGTAGTGATTTCATGTCCTGGATGTAGCACCGTTCGCACCGATGCCGACGGACGCTACCTCATCGAAGGAGTGAAAGAAGGTTCATCCATCAGTTATTGGCACGATGGCTACTATACGCAGCAACGCTATGTGAAGAAGCCACTCAAGCACGATGTCAACATCTTTCTTGTTTCCACTGGCAAAACCCGCTACAACGAAACCACACTACTTCCCTATCAGACGGTAGAAAGCGACCCATCGATAGCAGGCATTGCTAACATCAATCGCAAGGACTTTGCATCAGGTTCCCTCTCCATCGACCGCGTGCTAGAAGGAGCATTCACAGGTTTGCAAGCCACCAACAAGAGTGGTATGACGGGTGAAGGTGCCTATCTACAGTTGCGAGGCATCAAGAGCCTTGTGGCAGAAAACTCACCGCTCATCGTCATCAATGGTGTGCCTTACATGCCCGACCTGAACGAAAGTCAAATCATTGGAGGCTATTCTCGTTCAGCGTTCCAAGCGCTCAACAACCTCGACATCCGCAACATCACTGTCCTTAAGGGTGCGGAAGCTGCCATCTATGGTTCTATGGGTTCCAACGGAGTCATCCTCATTGAAACCGACCAGGCAACATCGGATAACATGAATACTCGCATCAGTTTCTCAGCCATCGTCGGTACCAATTGGAACAACCGTCGCATTCCGCTCATGAACTCACAGCAGTATAAAAACTATCTGAGCGATGTCGGCCTCACCTATTACGACAACATGGAGGCTTTCTTCAACGATTTCACCTTCCTCACCGACCCTAATGCCAATCAGCACTATCTCTATGAGTACGATACCAACTGGCAGAAGGAAATCTATCGCAATTCCACAACGATGGATTATCTCTTCCGCGTCGAAGGTGGTGACAACATTGCCAAGTACAACATTTCTCTCGGCTATATGGGCGACAAGGGAACGCTCAAGAAAACCTACTCCGACCGCTACAACGCACAGATCAATGCATCTGTCCTCGTCAGCAAGAAGGTGGAGATTCAGGCTGCCATCAACACAGCCTACCTCCGCGGACAGTATCAGGAGCAGGGCATGAGCTACGAAACATCTCCTCTCCTCAGTGCCTATCGTCATTCGCCGCTCCTTTCTCCTTGGAAGAGCGACATGTATGGCAATCTCATCAACACCTACGCCAGCTATTGGTACGGAGCCATTAAGAACGAGGATTTCATCGTCTCCAATCCGCTTTCCATTGTCAACACCCTCACGGGCAAGAACCGCCAGTACGACATCAATGCCAAGATTCAGCTGAGCTACAAGCCAACCAACTCACTCTCCTTCAACGGACTCGTTGGCATGTACTACAACTACAACCAGGAAGAAGCATTCATCCCTGGCATCAACAATAGCGACATCGTACCGCTCTTCGACCAGTACGGAAAGGCAGAGAACACCATTCGTGTTGGTACCAACCACACCTTCAACATGTTCTACAATCTCAATGCAGCTTGGAACAAGCACTTCACCGAGAAGCACAAGCTCGCTGCCAACATCGGATTCCAATCTATCATGACGAATTACGAATATGATGCAGCCTTTGCTCGCAATTCCAACAACGACTTCTATCAGACGTTAGGCGATGCACAGACACTCGGTAAGAATTTCTCAGGCTACAACAACAAGTGGAATTGGTTGGACTTCTACGCACATGCCAACTACACCCTCGACAATTTCGTAAAACTGGGTGTCACTGCTTCCTACGACGCTGCATCCAGCATTGGTGAGGACGCCACTCGTTTCTCGCTCTACCCAGCTGCCGATGTCGTATTCATGCTGAAGCGCTATTTGGCAGACGACTTTGTCAACCGACTCAACATCTATGCCAACTATGGCATCACAGGCAATAGTCGCTTCTCAAGCAAGTATGGCAAATACTACTACACTTCGCAGCCTTATCAGACCATTGCCGGCATCATCCGTGCCAACGTGCCAAACACACGTATCAAGGCAGAGAAGGACCATACGCTCAATTTAGGCATTGAATCCTCATTATGGAATAATCGTCTCCAGCTTGCTGTAGGCTATTACGATGTCCGTGCCAAGGATGTCCTCATCACAGGCGTCCGCTCTTCGGTTATGGGCACCAGCACCTACTTCAACAACGACGGTGAAATATCTGCACGAGGCGTGGAAGTATCTCTCTCCGTCACACCTGTCAGCACCAAGCAGTTCAAGTGGACCATCGGAGGTAATTTCACTTCGCTCAAGAACCAAGTGGAATCACTCGGCACCATCTCCGAAATACTCACCACGCTTAGCGACAATGCTGAAATCATCACGCGTGTAGGTCAGAATCCATACGCATTCTACGGCTACAAGACCGCAGGTGTATTCTCCACCACAGCCGAGGCAGAAGCAGCAAACCTCACCAACCGTAGCGGAGTGAAATATGCAGCAGGCGATGTGCATTATGTCGATGTCAATGGCGATGGCATCATCAACGATGCCGACAAGCAGGTCATCGGTTCTGCTACCCCTGATTTCTACGGCTCACTCTTCACACGTTTTGAGTACAAGCACTTTGCCCTCGATCTCAACTTCACCTACAGCCACGGCAACGACATCTACAATGCCGTACGTCGTGTCACCGAATCCGGTTCCGACTTCTCCAACCAGAGCACATCGCTCATACGCCGTTGGTCTATGGAAGGTCAGATGACCGACATTCCTCGAGCAAGCTGGGGCGACAAGGTAGGCAACAACGTCTTCTCCGACCGATGGATTGAGGATGGTTCCTTCATCAAGTTGAGCGACATCACCTTCTCCTACACATGGGACAAACCACTCCTCAACTTCATTCAGGGAGGAACAGCATTCGTCACAGGGCAGAACCTCCTCACCTTCTCCAACTATCTCGGACTCGACCCCGAAACATCCTATAGCTACAGCTCTCTGATGCAGGGCATCGACTACGGAAAGGTGGCTTCTCCTCGCAGTGTGAAAATCGGCATCAATCTCCGATTCTAATAGTTGTCTTAGGAAATATCATAGAATTTTCATTTAAAAACTCAATATTAAAATGAAAAAATACATCATAAAACAGAGAATGGAATCCCTCTTGAAGCAGTTCCTTTCATTCTTCTCTCATCATACTACTCCCCTCGCCCCATCTCTCCCCTCTCAGGGGAGTTGGAGGGGTCCAAGGGTTGGAGGTGAGGCTTTCATTTTTCATTTTTCACTTTTCACTTTTCTCTTTTCACTCTTATCTCTCACCTCTTGTTCCGATTTCTATGACCCAAGCACCGACGACGAGTTGAATGGCAGCGACTACATTTCCTCCAACACCGAAATGTACACGGGTTTCCTTGGCATCATGACCAAGTTACAGGCTGTGGGCGATAAGGAAATTCTCCTCACCGACACCCGTGCCGAACTCCTTGAGCCAAGCGACGACTCCAATGCAGAACTCATCGCGCTCTACAACTACGATACTGAGCTTCAGGGCAACAGCTATGCCAATCCAGCACCCTACTACGAGGTGGTCATTGCCTGCAACGACTATCTCACCAAGATGCTGAAATACAAGCAGAACGTTGATGTCGATCAGAACATAGCCAACGACCTCATCAGTTCCGCCGCACGCATCAAGGTGTGGACCTATAAGACACTTGGCGAAATCTATGGAAAGGCAGTCTGGTTCGACGACCCTATCACTGAAGCCAAGGACCTCGCCGACGAGAGCACCTTCAAGCTACTCACCATGGAACAACTCACCGACAAGTGTCTCAGCCTCATGAACGAAGGTTTCAACGGGGTACCGCTAAACCGCACCATCAACTGGATTGAATGGCTCGACCCATCCAATGTTACCAGCATTGCCAGTTCCTCCTATCGTAAGTGGAACTACATGGTACCACCATTCGAAGGCATTTATGCCGAACTCTGCCTTTGGAAAGGTGCCTACCTCGACGCAGCGGGTTCCGATGCAAAGTTCTACTACAAGCAGGCTGCCGACCAACTTCTCTCAGCTCTCAGCACACAAATCGAGTGCGGTTCCGACCCTGGCTCCAACGTCTATTGGCTCCCATCAGCAGCCACACCAGGCCACTACAGCCCAATCTGGAACTACGCACAACCGTACCCTTACGAGAGCATTTCGGCACTGATTTACGACTACACCAACAATCAGACCAACACGCTCCTCAAGCACTTCTCCAACGAATACCCTAACAAATATTGGCTGCGGCCATCCACAGCAGGAGAAGAGCGTTTCCTCGACACATCCTTCAATCCTGGAACATCCACCAACGACACACGCTACAAGACCAACTTCGGCACCAACAGCGGACAACGCTACATCGCCAAGTTCCGCCCAGTCGGAAGTCGAGTGCGTGCCAATGCCTATCAGGACGATGTCCACATCTTCCTCTATCGTGCCATGCAGTACCACATGATGCTGGCCGAGGCACTCAACCACCTCAACCGCTTCGAGGCCATGAACCGTGTGTTCAACATTGGCTTCTCGGGTTACGTCATGGATGCCACACTCCCTGAGTGGGAAGGATTCTCCATCGACTGGACTTCCTCCGCATCGTGGGGCACACGCCGCTACCCAGGCATGGGAATTCGCGGATGCTTCAGCCTCAATGCAGCACCTGTCAAGACCAACATCGTCGAACTCGGACAGCAGGGTACATGGCGTTACAACGACATGAGCATCCTCAACGAGTACCTTCTCGAGTTCGCATGTGAAGGAAAGACCTATCCTGCCATGAACCGCTTTGCCGTGCGCTACAACGACCTCTCCATCATTGCCGACCGCATCTGCCCTAAGTATGTCGAGTCGGGCAAGGATGCCGAAATCCGTTCACGCATCATGAGCGGTGGCAACTGGGTACCTTACAAATTATAATATTGTCTTCGGAAAGAAATTGGAATAATTACAATAATTATTTTTGGAGAAATTATTCTAATTTCTTTCCTAAATAAATAATTATTGAAACTTTTAAAACTTTTTGAATCATGAAAAAAATTACGCTAACTATCTTGACGTTGGCACTGACCATTCTTACTGCCAACGCACAATTCAAGAAGTCCTGGGACTTCACCAAAGGACTCAGCGACGAAACCATCGCCAACCTCAAAGCTGATGGCTCCCACTGGGCAGAAAACGGCAACGATGCCGACGGCAATGTCAACAACTGGAAGAACGTAGGTAAGCCTGCCACAGACTCCTACCTCATGGCCAACGGACAGGTCATTCCTGAGCTCGAAGGACTCTACATCGACATTGGCAGCAACAAGGACAACTCCATCCACATTGCTACCACTAAGCTCCGTCTCACTCGTAAAGGAACAAAAATCACTTTCCCTAAACTTGCCAACGGACAAAAAATCACCTTCGTGGGACGTTCTGCCAACGCCACTGCAACCAACCGTGGTATCGCACCAGTTCAGGACTATATCAAGTTCGTAGAAGGTGAGCAGACAGATGGACAAAGCAATTTCCTTGGCAATCAAGTGGAAGGATCACTCGGCACCTACACCTTCGTCTATCAGGTAGTGACCGAAAGCACAGACTCTGTCGATGTTCAGTTCCAGCTCACACCTGATGCCGGCATCGACTTCACTCTCTTCCAAATCGACGATGGTGATGCTCCTGAAGTAGAAGAAGCAAAGAATGTGGCTTACATTTATTCTGGCGAAGACGCATCCACTGACGACTATGCATACATCTATGTTTCCAGTCTCGACGGTGTAACGCCAACCATCATCAAGGGTTCCGACGTAATCACACTCGATTCCCTCCAGACCTACGACCTCATTGTGGTATCCCCAACTGTTCAGCCAACCGATGCCATCGTGCCTGTGCTCAAGTCGGCCATCGCCTACGAGCCAATGCTCAACCTCAATGCTTCACTCTATGAGGCTTGGGGACTTGGTTCTGCCGTTGAGAGCGAGACAGGTACAGCCACTGTCAACAACACAGAGCACCCACTCTTCGAGAACATCGACCTCTCCGAAGGACTCCAGATGCTCGATGGCGGCAACATCACCGGTGTTAACCTTTCCGACTACTTTGCTGCCGACGACATCATCGCCACAGCAGGCGACGTTGTAGCTATCCACATCCACAACTCAGCACGCAATGCCTACATGCTCCTGCCTTACACTACAAGCGACCTCTTCGTGGCAAATGGTCAGACCACCGTCAGCATCAGCGCATCTAACAAGAGTGCTGTCATCTACTACACCACTGACGGTTCCGACCCAACCACTGAGAGCAGCGTCTATGCAGAACCATTCACGCTCACAGAACCAACTACTGTCAAGGCATTTGCAACAGCCGACGGCTACAACCCAAGTGCCATCGTGTCTGCCGACATCGTTATCTTCTCTCAGGCAGCAGAACCAACCATCTCTATAGCTCAGAATGGCGCAGAAAGCACTGTTACCATCACGGCTGAGGAAGGTCTCAACATCTTCTACAACTTCTCGGGCAATGCAGATGCAGCAAAGAGTCAGGCTTACACAGAGCCTATCGTCCTCACCGAGCCTACTTACGTATTTGCCTTTGCAACAGCCGACGATAAGCTCAATTCAGAACTCGTATCGCGCTACGTAGCCATCGCTACACTCAACGCACAGACTATCCGTCTCGACACACTCGCTCACTTCGACGCAAGTGTTGAACCTTGGTTCGTGGATGGCACAGAGAATGCCGATTCGCTCGGCAATGGTAAGAACTCCGCTTACTATTTCTGGGGCAAGAACGCATGGAACTACTACCTACAAGCCAGACCCAACGGCACTGAAGTACATCTATCCTCTCACCGACACTCCTTGGAGACTCAAGAGCCAGGGACAGGTACTCACGGGTGAGCTTACACTCGCACCTGAATACGCAGTCGGTAATGGAGCAACTGGACGCTTTGCAGATACCGCAGAGGACAATATCGGCAACCCAAGCAAGGGTGTCATCACCTTCGGTGCAAAGACATCAGGAGAGCCTTACACGGCAGCCATAGAGACCACAAAGAAGTTCGCTGGTCCATTCGACGTAGTTGTATATGTCGGCAACGGTAACGGAAGCGGTGCTGGCATCCTCGAAATCCAAACATCCACTGACGGCGAAAACTGGGAATCCATCGGTGAACTCGCTCTTGCTACCACTCAGCGCTACTGGAAGAAGAACCGTGCAGCATACGAAGGTACGGACGAAGTATTTGTTCGCGTAGCACAGACAGGTGGCGGCACCAAGGCTCAGGTGTATGACATTCTCCTCTTCAACAACGGCGAACTCTCCAAGGCTTACGACCCTGCCATCTACGACGGCATCGTCAACATGAGTGCAGCTACCGAAGTGGTTGCTACTGAGGTATTCTCCATCGACGGCATGAAGCTCTCGCAGACTCGCAAGGGCATCAACATCGTCCGTCAGCGCCTCAGCAACGGCACAACCCGCACCAGCAAGATTCTCGTGAAGTAAAACCACCATTCCTCGGAATACAGATTCCACGGAATTTCTTTAGAACCACAGATGAAGCAGATTCTCACAGATTTTTTCTGTGTCCATCCATGCCA
>CADBXS010000085.1 GCA_902798705.1 uncultured Bacteroidales bacterium | reverse complement strand
CATGGTTGGTAGATAAGCTTGGGCCTTTTTGATGGATATGTGCTCTGGAATTTCCTCTCCCTTCAGTGTTGAAGGATAACTTTCATCTATGTCTTTCAGGGTTCGAACTTCAAACTTCAGTCCCAGTCCTGCCAGTAGTTCCTTTCTGCGAGGCGAATTGCTGGCAAGAACAATCTTATATTTTGATAAATTGCTTAACATCTGAAATATACTAAATTACCTTACCATCCAAAAGCTGTAGCATTGTGCATCCAAAGGTTTTGGGCTTTCAGCACTTGCTCAAGTACGTCGCGTCCACATCCTTCTCCTCCGTTATAAGGAGAAATATACTTGGAAATGGCCTTGATTTCGGGAACTGCATCAGCTGGGCAGCATGGTAGTCCACACTTTTGCATCACTTCGTAGTCGGGGATGTCGTCACCCATATAGAGCACCTCTTCGTCTTTCAGTCCATGTTTCTCACAGAGTTCCTGATAGGCGTGAATCTTCACAGCTGCTCCTAATACCACATCTTTCAATCCCAATCCCTCGAAGCGTTTTCTTACGGATTCGGTCTTAGCGCCTGAAATAATGGCTATGATGAGTCCACATTTCACAGCGTGCTGAAGAGCATAGCCGTCCTTGATGTTGACGGTTCTCATCGGACCATCCACTGGATGCAAGGAAATAGTTTGGCGACTAAGCACTCCATCCACATCGAAAACGACTGCGCGTATGGTTTTGAGGTCGTAGTTTATCATGATTGATGATTCGGTTTATTTCTGTTTTTGCATCATAGTCTTAGAACTCAGTCGGCTTTAGATAGTTGGTGAATGCTTTTGCTCAACAATTGGTAAATTTCAGCCATTTGCTCTTCGCCTTCCTCATGGAGTATGGATACATGCCGACTCATTACATTTTCATCATATCGAACAGCGGGTCCTGTCTGAGCTTGCTTAGGTGGAATCGTATGGATTTTACGAGTCGTTTCATCAATGAGCGGAAGCATAACGGAAAATGGTATGTGGTGCTTCTCCAATATCTTGGCTGAGAGCGCAGAACAATGATTGGCGAAATTACAGCAGAATACAGCAGCTACATGGAGATGTTTTCTATCTTCCGAACTCATTTCATATACTGAATTTGTGATTGTATCAGCCAATTGGTGTAGCAATCTCAAATCTTTCTCTTCCGCTGCCTCAATGAATAGGGGAATGTTGGAAAAATCCACTATTCTTTGCTTCGAGAATGTCTGCATAGGGTAGAAAACACCTCTACGAGGACAAGTGAATGTGTCCATCGCCATGCTGCCAGCAGTGTGTACAAAGAGTTTGTCCTCTTTGTCCTTAGTAAGTTGAGATGCTATGTCTGACAAAGCAGCATCTTTGATGGAAACAATGTAGAGCTCGGAGCAGTTATTGATGTCGGCAATGGAATTGGTGAAGTATTTCACACCAAGAGCATCTGCAAGAATCTGAGCCGACTCCAATGTGCGACTATAGATTTGCACCAACTCATGTCCTGCATTGCATAAGGCATGGCCTAAGTTGGTTGCCAAATTTCCTGCTCCTATCAGTGTGATTCTCATTGCTATCTTCTTTGTCCCTGTCCTTTGCCCTTTGTCCTTTGTGCTTAAAACTGGTTCACATGCACAGATTCCCATTTTAGCTTGTCCTCATCTTGTGGCTTGCGCTCAATGGCAGGATGACCGAAGGCAATGACGCATTCAGCTTCATATTCAGCAGGGAATCCAAGCAATTCGCGAAGCACTTCTGTAGCTGGAGTTCCGTCTTCCTGCGAACGGAAACGTATCTGAGCCCAGCAACTTCCTAATCCGAGATCGGCTGCTTGGTATTGCATGCTAACAGCTGCAATAGAAGCGTCTTCCACCCACACATCGGTTTGTTGAGTGTCCATCAAGACAACTACAGCCAATGGTGCACCTTTCACGAACTCTGCACCAGCCGATTTGCATTGAGAGATGCGCTCGATGAGTTCCTTGTTGTCCACCACAACGAAATGCCATGCTCTGCTACTCTTCGATGTAGGCGACATGAGTCCTGCACGCAGAATGGTCTGCACCTCTTCTGGTGTCAATTCCTCTTCTGTGTATTTTCGTATGCTACGGCGCTTCTGCACCAAATCCTTGAAATCCATAAGCTAATTAAATGAAAAATGAAGAATGTAAAATGACAAATAATTCTTCACTCTTCATTCTTCATTATTTATTTTTGATTCATCATTTGTTATCGTATTCTGTCGAGAGAGCGAACCAGTGCTTCATCCTTTCTGATGCCATGGATAGCAAGCAAATTGAGGATGATGCTAACCACTGGGAACAATGCCATGAAAGATAGGTGATAGCTCACGTCTTCCACTCCCGCTGCTTCGAGCTTTCCCTGATAGAGCCATGCAAAGAAAGCGTATGTAGCCACATAACCTACCAGAAGTATGGTGCTGAAAATTGTGAGTCGCAGTTGTCGCATACGGAAGTTGAAGAGCATGATGCTCACAACACTCAATAATATAACAAGGATGAGAATCACTCCCAATGTCCATGGTCCTGCACTTTCAACCCCTGTGTCATCAGCGTTGAATACAAAATTATTGAACCAAGCAACCATTTTTGCACCCACCATATAAGTACCCACCTTGGCAAACAGCACAGTTGCACTGAGGATGGCAACGATAGCGAGATAAACAGTCTGAATCCTCTGAATCATGACTCTTTTCTTCTTATCTTAGATTTTGTCACTACCAGTGTCCTTCGAAGGATTGCGGTAGTAAATCTTGTCTTCCAGAAATTCTTGTGTAGCAATGAGTGTTGGTTTTGGCAAACGCTCATAGTAGCGTGAAATCTGGATTTGCTCATCGTTCTCAAACACCTCTTCGAGATTGTCCTGGTTCGAACCGAACTCCTGAAGTTTCTTCGAGAGTTCATCCTTCATCTGAGCTGCAATCTGATTGGCACGTTTGCTAATGATAGCAACACTTTCATAAACATTACCCGTTTCCTTGCTGAAATCATTCAAGTTGCGAGTAACTGTGTTTGTTGGTGCATTTGTTTTCTTGAAATCCATATATGTGTAAGTAAATTAAATATTAAAAGGAATCTATGAAGAGCGAAGAATGATTCACAATTCTTCATTCATTTTCATTCTTCATCATTATTGATAATAGGTCTTTTCGAGAGCTTGGAATTAGCATGACGGAAGATGCGATCTGCTTCTCCGATGTATTTGCTGTCGGGAAATTCATTCTTGAATCCCCAGTATTCATCTATGGTTTGAGTGAATCGCTCATTTGCTTTTTCCCTCACACTGTTGTTTGCCAGGTGGTAGCGAGCTCGCAGAATCATCATGTACAAATCTTCACGCAGGTTTGTGTATGGATACGACTTGAGCGCGTTCTCGGCAGTGATGATGCATGCTTCGTAATTACTGCCTCCATTCGTACAGTTACCTACATAGCTACCAAGATTGTAGTAAAGCTGTGCAGATTCATATTCCTTTTGCACAAGGCGGTCCTGCAACTGGAAAATCATGTCGTTCACCTCGGCGCGGCGTTCCGAAAGCGGGTAGAACTCCAAGAAATCCTGCAGAGAATTGATAGCGGTGTAGGTAGGAGTCTGGTCCAAGCGTGGGTCAGGAGATTGAAGGAACGACGATTTGCCGCTGTAGAAGCGAGCCAATTCTGTGTATGTGCCTTTAGGGTACGTCTTGAAGTATCGGTCGAAGTGCAACGTAGCTGTCTCATAGTCATGAATGTTATAGTAGCACATAGCATCCATAAACAGACATTCTTCCGCATTGGCAGTACCCTTCATGATGAGAATCAGTTCGTCCAGCAATTGATAAGCACGCGTATAGTGTCCAGCTGCGTAAGCTTGCTTCGCTGCTTCATATTTATAGTCGTAGTCCGTTGTCTTCTGTAAGGCATTATAACTCTTACAGGATGACAACAGGATTGCGGTCAAAAACGTTAGGAAAAGAAATTTCTTCATCGTTGATTTCTGAAAAACTTTGCAAAGATACAACAATTTGTTGAATAATGAGATAATTACCCATGCAAAACTTCCTTACTTATCATTAAAATACCTAAATTTGCAAACAAAATAAAATGAATAACAACGGAAAAAACGGAAAAGAACGGAAAAACTGAAAATTAAGTTTTTTCCGTTGTTCTCCACACTACACCCATTCCCTTCTTACTTCTTTAAACTTTAAACGTTAAACTTTAAACGATTTACTTTTTAATTCTTCATTTGGAGCGAAGCCTACTAACTCCGTTAAACTTTAAACGTTAAACGAATGAACTTTGATTTGACATCCCAATACGAACCCACTGGCGACCAGCCCGAAGCTATCCAGCAGCTGGTGCAGGGCGTAAAGGACGGCCTGCCTGGGCAGGTGCTTCTCGGAGTGACAGGCTCAGGTAAGACTTTCACCGTGGCAAACGTCATACAGCAGGTGGGTAAACCGACACTCATCCTCAGCCACAACAAGACACTGGCCCATCAGCTCTACACCGAGATGAAAGGTTTTTTCCCTAACAACGCCGTGGAATACTATGTCAGCTACTACGACTACTATCAGCCCGAGGCTTATCTTCCTGCCACTGACACATATATTGAAAAGGACCTCGCCATCAACGAGGAAGTGGATCGCCTTCGTCTTGCAGCCGCCTCCGCACTCCTATCGGGGCGCAGCGACGTCATCGTGGTCAGTTCCGTTTCCTGCATCTATGGCATGGGCGCACCGATGGATTTCGACGAGAACATCATCCGCTTCCATGTGGGCGATGCCATCGACCAGAGCGTATTCCTGCGCAAACTTGTCGATAGCCTTTATGTACGCAACGACGTAGAGCTGACACGTGGGCATTTTCGAGTGAAAGGAGAGAATGTTGACATCTATTTAGCATACGACGAGAAGATTATCCGTGTCAACTTTGCCTGGGGAGAAATCGACTCCATACAAGAAATCGATGCTCTCACCAACCTCCCCATTGGCTCCATGCCCGAATACCAAATCTATCCTGCCAACCTCTTCATGACATCCAAGGAGCGACAACTCGAAGCCATCAGAAAGATTGAGGACGACCTTCATGCTCGACTTGAATTTTACGAACAATTGGGAGACTATGCCAAGAAGAACCTCCTCGAGACGCGTGTCACGAACGACCTTGAAATGATTCGCGAACTCGGACATTGCTCTGGCATCGAAAACTATTCTCGCTACTTCGACGGACGCGAACCAGGCGAACGCCCTTACTGCTTGCTCGACTTCTTTCCAAAGGACTTCCTCCTCGTTATCGACGAAAGTCATGAGAGTGTGCCGCAGATTCGTGCCATGTACGGAGGCGACCGCAAGCGAAAGACCACCCTTGTGGAATATGGCTATCGTCTGCCCGCAGCACTCGACAACCGTCCCCTCCGCTTCGATGAGTTCGAAGCACTTACCCCTCAGACCATCTATGTGAGTGCCACACCCGCCGAATATGAGTTGCAGAAGGCAGAAGGCATTGTTGTCGAACAGGTGATTCGTCCCACAGGATTGCTCGATCCAGTCATCGAGGTGCGTCCCACCCAGAATCAAATCGACGACCTTATGGAGGAAATACAACAGCGTGTGGAGCGTGACGAGCGCGTCCTTGTCACAACCCTCACCAAGCGTATGGCAGAAGAACTCTGCGAATACCTGCTCCGCAACGAAGTGCGTGCCGATTACATTCATAGCGAAATCAAGACCTTCGAACGCGTCGATATACTCGACCGCTTGCGTCGAGGCGAAATCGATGTGCTCGTCGGCGTGAACTTGCTCCGAGAAGGACTCGACCTGCCTGAAGTATCGCTCGTTGCCATACTCGATGCAGACAAGGAAGGATTTCTCCGCAGCCATCGCTCTCTCACCCAGACCATTGGTCGTGCAGCCCGCAACGTGAATGGAACAGCCATTCTCTATGCCGACAAGATAACCCAGAGTATGCAGCAAACCATCGACGAAACCAACCGACGACGAGCCAAGCAGATGGCATACAACGCAGAGCATGGCATTACGCCTACACAAATCCGCAAGGCACTCGTCGAGAAGCGCGTTCCCGATTATGTGGGCAAGGCATACGTTGAGCCCGACTTCCACAAGGCTGCAGAAGACCCTATTGTCAACGCTATGGACAGGGAACAACTCGCCGCATCCATCAGCCACACTCGGCAACTCATGGCAAAGGCTGCCAAGGAACTCAATTTCGAACTCGCCATCCAATATCGAGAGGAACTCCTTCGCCTTGAAGACATTCTCCATGAAAAGAAAGAAGAGTGATAATCACCATTTATTCATTTCTCATTCTTCATTTCCCCCTAAAATTTTTTTGTTTCCATGCAGTCTTTTTTCGTATCTTTGGACTTAAGAGATAGAAACAAGTAGTTTGCAATGGAGATAACACGGCTCATAGAACGATGCAAGCAGGGCGATGCGGATGCCCTCGCAGAGCTATACAAGGCATACGCCCTGCGTATGAGGGGCGTATGCCGACGTTATGTTAGCGATGAGCAAACCGTGGAAGACGTGTTGCACGATGCTTTTCTGATTATCTTCACGTCCTTCCATCGTCTGCGTGATAACCAGAAGGCCGAGGCATGGATGATGGCTATCACTCGCAATGTGGCATCGAAATACAAGGAACACCTCTCGGCCATATCCACTGTGTCTATCGAGGATGCCAACGTGGCAGATTGGCTTGCGGAGGAATGCGAGGAAAGGAGTGTCAGGGGTGTGCCACTCGATGACATGATGAAAATGGTGGAGCAACTTCCCAAGGGCTATGGGAAGGTGTTCCAACTATCTGTGTTCGAAGGACTGTCGCATAGGGAAATAGCGGATATCCTTAGCATTGAGCCCCATTCTTCTTCGTCTCAATTGGCAAGGGCCAAACGGATGCTACGCTCCATGATGCAAAGTCGTTGGTCTCTGCTCCTGCTTCTGCTCCTGCTGCCTGCAACGCTTTTGCTGTTTAGAAGAAATTTCAACAATGCTTCTACTTCTTCGGATGGTGTCACTCAGAGAAAAGATGGAGAGAAAGAAACGCTTGTTCCACCTCCACCCATAGAGACTCCTTCCCATCCGAAGGTAAATGTAGCTTCGTATCCTGTCAGACTCCATCATCATAACCAGGTTGACAGCTTGCAACGCCTCATCGTTTATGCTGTTGATACTGTGACTCCTAATGACACAACAACACGAATGACGACTATCAAAGAGTCAGCTGATACCACTCGTCGTATTCGGAACTCCCAACAAATCATCCATCCGAACGACCCAATGGCGAATACGTTTCATACAGATGTATCGAAAAAGATGGGCGAAACGCAGCAATGGTCGCTTCAATTGGCTTATACAGGTGGCTTTGACAAACAAAATATCTACAATCAGCCATTTATCTATAGCCCTGCGCCTTCGAATATGCAATCGCTTCCATCCGATGATCCTGCTGCTCCAACCATTCCAAGCAGCATTGACAATTGGAGCGACTATGCGCTATACCTTGCCAATTACCCTGATGCTGTCAGCCCTGAGACGCGCAGCCTCATCATGAGAATTGCACTCAGCAATGCCAATCGCCCTGGAGAGGACAAGATTCTGCGCTCAAGCCATCATTCTATGCCAATTACTTGGTCGTTGGCACTGAAGCGCAAATTCAACACTCGCTGGGGATTGGAAACGGGCTTGAATTACACGAAACTGAACTCTGAATTTGAGATGGGTGAGGATGGTAATAAGATTGCAGAGCAGCAGTCAATTCACTATTTGGGCATACCCGTGAAAGGACTGCTTACCCTGTACGACAATCACTCGTGGAGCCTTTATGGAGGCTTCGGAATGACGATGGAAATACCTCTCAAATCCTCATTGCGTTCCAGCTACTTTGTGAACAGCAACTACGAAGCGAGTGACCGTTTCTCCATCCGCGCTCCTTGGCAGTTCTCCACAAGTCTTGGTGTAGGTGTGCAGTACCAGCTTACGCCTTCCGTCGGACTCTTTGCTGAGCCAAGCTTGCAATACTTCTTGCCTTCACACAGCGAGATAGAAACCTACCGCACGGAGCACCCATTTGTGTTCTCGTTGCCATTAGGTATCCGAATCACGCTCAAATAAAAGTGAATCAAGGATATAAAGGATTTAAAAGGATTTAAAAGGATTTGGGGCGCTTCGCTTGAAATTGTATTTAGAATTATCATTTAGAATTTTATAAAAATTTTACGTTTTAATTTTAAACTTCATTTCAAGCCGGAGGCGACCACTATATAAGTTAAAAGTTAAAAGTGAAAAGTGAATCAAGGATATAAAGGATTTAAAAGGATTCTAACATCGTTAAACTTTAAACGTTATTACCTTCTAACTTCGTTAAACTTTAAACTTTAAACTTTAAACGTTAAACGTTAAACGAATAATTTATTAATTTTAATTCAATAACCATGTGTTTCAAAAATTATCATTTCCCATTGTCCGTTTCCTATCTGATAGCTACGGCTTGTCTGATGCTATCTGCATGTAGTCTGGATGGCTACGAACCTGAGAAACCCTTCACAACATGTCCTCCATCACCCCCAGCACTTGTTGCCTGTGGCATCAACTCTACAAGAGCCAGTGACGACTCCAATTTTGGTTCAATTCTCTTTACAGAATCCGACATTGAATGGTTCGATGTCAACACTCGTGAAATCAAATTCAAGGATGCTGACGAACCTCTCTATAGGCGTCTGGAGCCATATCGCGAAATCAAGTTCTATCTGGGCGACAATGCCCTGTTTGTGGTCAGCAGTTTTGTCAGTGATTTGCACAGTATGATATTCACCGACCTCGTCTTGCATTATGATATGATTACCGACCCTAATCAAGGTCACTATTATCTGCACGACTGCTATCCCCTTCAGTTCATCAACGACGAACGTGTGCAGGCCAATCGTGAACGTAGAGCCGAGCAGTGGGCAATCTTTACGCAACATTTGGAAAGCAGGGGGAAATTAAGAAAGTGAAGAGTGGAGCGTGAAGCGTGAAGCGTGAAGAGTGGAGCGTGATAAGAAGTACAAAATACAAAGTACTAAGTACAAAGTATTCGCTTCACACCCTACGCTTCACGCTTCACGCTTCACGCTCCACTCTTCACACTTCTCGCTTCACTCAATTAGATGCAGTCATTCGTTGCCGTTTCGGACTTTATAGTTAGAAACAGCAACGAATTTCTGTATGTATAGCATTTACGATTACGCCTACAATGGCTTTCTTTTTCTGAACAACATTACTCGTCCGCA
>CADBXS010000084.1 GCA_902798705.1 uncultured Bacteroidales bacterium | reverse complement strand
TATGGTGGTAGCCGTTGGCAGAGTGGTACTGAAGTTCCTGCTCACGACGCAGCTTTCTATGCAGAGCGCACTGACATTGAGCATGGCAATCTGCAGCGTGTGCTCTTCCCAAGCAAGGTGGGTGGCGATCAACTCCGTCCTGCTTACGTCTATACTCCTGCTGGTTACGACAAGAACAAGAAGCAGCGCTATCCAGTGCTCTATCTGCAGCATGGTTGGGGTGAGAACGAAACTTCTTGGCCTGTTCAGGGTAAGGCTGGTCTGATTATGGATAATCTGATTGCAGATGGCAAGGCTCTCCCATTCATCGTAGTGATGACTTACGGTTTGACAAATACAGTTCGCTTTGGTGGCGACCGCAATTCTGTGATGCAGGATTTTGAAACAGTACTTGTTGACGAACTCGTTCCTTACATTGACTCTCACTTCCGCACGAAGGCTCAGAAGAAGTTCCGCGCTATGGCTGGACTCTCGATGGGAGGTATGGAAACTCACACTATCACTCTCGCTCGTCCTGAGACGTTTGGCCACTATGGTTTGTTGAGTGGTGGTGTTTATACTCCAGAGGAAATCAAGGACAAGAATCAAGTTGATTACATCTTCTTGAGTTGTGGTAGCAAGGAAGGTCCAGACCGTATCAAGGCTGCAGCTGATGCTTTGAAGGTAGCTGGTTTCAATGCTGAGGGTTACATCTCGGAAGGCACTGCTCACGAGTTCCTCACTTGGCGTCGCAGTCTCTACCAGATGGCTCAGAAGCTCTTCAAGTAATTCTCATTTGACGAAGGATGAATCCTTCGCAACGAAATAGCCCCGCCTGCTTTCCGTTGAGAGCAGGCGGGGCTAAACTTTTGTTCTTGGTCTATTTATTTGATTTGATAGGCAACACCCAAGGTGACAAAAATAGGGTAGAGGGTTTGTTCAACAGAGGGTTTGTTCAACAGTCTTGAAGTCTTTCTTGAAGATGCCGTTGAGTCCCCATGCCAAATCGGCAAAAGCACCCAAATTCTTGTAAACCTTCACGTCGGCTCCTAAGTTCAAACCAAAATGGAAGTTACGCATGTCGTCAGGGAAATCGTAGTTACCTCGTGTGTCATCCTCGTGTCCCAAATCTACTTTTGGACCAACAGGAGTGTTTCCACGAAGATAGCCATCGTAGGCATATCCGCTGAAATCCTTGGATGTGAGGAAAGAAACGTAAGGACCAAACTTGAGTCTGACTCTGTCGCTTGGGTTGAATGCAGCCTGCACAGGCACAGTAAACATCCATTGCTTCACGCGTGTGAAATTGTCTCCGTAGAAATAACCTTTCATGGAGTCGCCACCTTTCACAATTTCCATATAGTATTTCTTGACGGTGGCATCAATCTCCATGCCTTTGTTCTCGAAGCGCAATCCCAACATAACACCCCATTTGGAACTGATTGGCTTCTCGGCATCGACACCAATGACGAAGTTTGACTTGATGTGATAACTATTGAGTTTGCGAATGCTCGCTGGCAATCCTACTGGTTGTGTACCTCCAACATTGTATCCAGCGCGTGCTGTCACTTTGACGTCGTTAAAGAAACCCTGGCTCCAGCATGGGGCGGAGGAGAGAATCAGCAGAGATGTAAATATAATCTTTTTCATTTTTCTATTCTGTTGTGTCACAAATAATACGAACTTTGTCTATGTAAAGCGTGCTTCCTACAGCACCTTCGAAGGTGTCTCCGCTTCTGCTGGAAGAGAAAACGACTGTGAGGTTGTATCCCAATTTGTTGAGAATTTCATCGTCAACGCCCTGACGATACTTGTATTCAAGCTCGAAGTAAGTCCACTCGTCTGTTGGCTTCAGGTCGTCGAATTTGGCAAGGGCAACAATTTGTGGATTGGTTTGCACATCGTCGCCATAAAGCAAAATCTTTTCCATGTGGTCGCCAGCTTTGACTTCATTGCGATAGAAAACTGAGTAGATGGAACCGCTATCGGTTCTGTTTTCAACAGTCTTGAAATCCTTGTCGGTGAATACTTCGCCTGGCTTATACTTGTAGTATCCGGTCAATTTCATTGGCTTTTTGTCGAATGGTCTTCCAAACTTCGTTGTCTTGAGCGTGTTGGTCATAGACTGCATGACATCAAATTCTCCAATGAACAAGTTGCCTGCTGCAATAGGTTTTCCGAAAGTCTTTCCCAAGATTCCAGTAGTACGAGTGGTGAGTTTCACACCAGCTCCTTCGTAACCGTCAGGAATCATCACCGATGGATATTCATCAGCCTTTGCCGAATAGTTGCTAAGGGTGAATCCTGAATTTCCTGTGTCCCAATATTCCACAGTCTTGTTTTCATTGTCTTTCTCGTACCATTTGTAATAGAAGCCGTAGTCTTCTTTTTCTGAAACATATTTGGACTTCTCGAGAATGTAGTTTTCAAAATCAAAGTCCATCAAGTTAGGATTGACCTTGAACTGCACGTTATACTGACGAGTCCACTGTCCATCTTCCGATGTCACAGTGTAAACGACAGGTCCATGACTGAAATCGTGGGTGGAACCACTCTCAGGAGAAATGGTTGCCCCTTTTGTGAGATTGAATTTAGGGCTCAGTGCAGTGAGGTCTGCGGTTCTTCTCACTAAGAAAACAACGTTGTTGGATGTGGAGATTACATTTACAATCGTGTCGTTTTCTGTAAAAAACAGGTCGGTGGCTTTGGCAGTGTGGACGTATGCAGACTCAATGTCACATTCCGCATTGAGTTCTTCGTCCTTGATGCACGAAGTCATTAAGTTGCCCATGCAACAAGCAAAGAATATGGGCAGAAGATGACGACTACCCAAAGATTCTTTTTTCATATTCAAAAAAAGTTTGAGTGATTAATTAAAAGCAAAATTGAAGAGTCTATATTTTATGGATTCAATCCCTGTAGTATTATCTTCACTATTCAACAGTGACAGATTTAGCCAAATTGCGTGGCTGGTCAACGTCCTTACCCTTGCAGATGGCAATGTGGTATGCCAAGAGTTGGAGAGGAATGGTTGCGAGCAGTGGCTCAAGACACTCAAGCGTCTGAGGCAGTTCTATGAATTCGTCAGCAAGGTTCTTCACCTTTTCGTCTCCTTCAGTCACAATGGCGATGACGCGTCCCTTGCGAGCCTTGATTTCCTGAATGTTGCTCATCAGCTTGTCGTAAAGAGGATTGTGAGTTGCAACAACGACCACAGGCATTTCCTCGTCGATGAGTGCGATAGGGCCGTGCTTCATTTCGGCAGCAGGATAACCTTCAGCGTGGATGTAGCTGATTTCCTTTAGCTTGAGAGCTCCTTCTAGTGCGACGGGATAGTTGTAGCCGCGGCCCAGGTAAAGGAAGTTGTGAGCATAGGTGAAGACACGCGAGATTTCCCGAATGTGATCATTCATCTCCAGCACTTTTTTCATCTTCTCAGGGATGGCATTCAGTTCCTGCACAAGTTGTACGTAGTCGTCGTATGCAATCGTGCCACGAGCCTTGCCGATGGCGAGTGCTAACATGGTGAGAACGGTGACTTGTCCTGTAAAGGCTTTGGTGGAAGCTACACCGATTTCGGGTCCTACGTGAATGTAAGAACCTGTATTGGTAGCGCGAGGAATGGACGAACCAATGGCATTGCAGATACCATAGATGAAGGAACCACGTTCTTTTGCCAATTCCACGGCTGCTAATGTGTCGGCAGTTTCACCCGACTGTGAAATGGCTATCACAACGTCGCGAGAGTCAATGACAGGATTGCTATAGCGGAATTCTGAAGCGTATTCCACTTCAACTGGAATCTGGCAAATGCTCTCAATCAGTTGCTTACCGATGAGCGATGCATGCCAACTCGTTCCACATGCCACGATGATGAAGCGGCGAGCGTTGATGATTTCCTTGCGGTGGTCGATGACAGCTGAAAGCACAACGTTGTTGGCTTCCACATTCACACGTCCTCGCATACAGTCAGCCAAACACTTAGGCTGTTCGAAAATTTCCTTCAACATGAAGTGAGGGAATCCACCTTTTTCTATTTGTTCGAGGTTGAGATCTATTTCCTTCACCTCGTGGTCCATCTTCTCGTTGTTGATATTCACAAATTCCACATCTTTCGTGTTACGGTTGATAACAGCGATGTCCTTGTCTTCCAGATAAACCACCTTGTTTGTGTATTCGATGATAGGGGAGGCATCGGAACCTAAGAAGAATTCCTCTTCACCAATACCCACAACGAGTGGACTACTCTTGCGTGCTGCGATGATTTCATCAGGGTTGTTCTTGTCGAGCAACGCAATGGCGTATGCACCAATCACCTGATGAAGGGCCATGCGCACGGCGGTGAGCAAGTCGGTATTGCGCTTCAAGCGAATATACTCAATGAGTTGCACAAGCACTTCGGTATCGGTATTGCTCTTGAATTCAACGCCTTTGGCGATGAGTCCTTCCTTCAGTGAAGCGTAGTTCTCGATGATTCCGTTATGGATGATAGCCAGATTTCCAGAGTTGGAGATGTGGGGGTGAGCATTCGTTGTGTTAGGTTCGCCATGCGTTGCCCAACGTGTGTGAGCAATGCCCACGGTGCCGCTGATGTCCTTGTCTTCAACGTAAGTTTCAAGGTCTGCCACCTTTCCTTTTGTCTTATAAACTTGAAGGTCTCCCTTCTCTGTGATGAGTGCAACACCTGCACTGTCATAACCTCTGTACTCCAATCGTTTGAGACCCTTAATCAAAACTGGATAAGCATTACGCTTTCCAAGATATCCAACAATACCGCACATGTTTTTTTGCTGTTTTTGAGTTTGTGAATATATGAATAGTTGAAAATCAATTTGTAGTCCCTATCCCAATCCCACTCAAAAGGGATAGTATCTTTTTACTTTGTAATTGTGGAAAGCCTTCTCCTTGGTGCATAATCTTATTGAGAGTAAAATAGGGGAGGCTCTAAAGAAGAAACTCTGCTAACTCAACGGTTAGCAAATGTGTTGAGGTAGCAGAGTCAATATGTCATCACTCAATATGTAATTGAGATGTCATCATCGGTGTTTACTTTAGGATTCCGAGTTGCTTGAAACTGTCGACAAGAGCGGAAACACAAGTGTCAACTTGCTCCTTGCTGTGTGTTGCCATAAGTGCAACTCGCACGAGTGTGTCTTGTGGAGCACATGCAGGTGGAATCACAGGGTTAATGAATACACCTTTGTCGAATGCCAGACGAGTAACTGCAAAAGTCTTCTCCACATCGCGCACATAGAGCGGAATGATTGGGCTTTCTGTGTCACCAATTTCGAACCCAGCATCTTTGAACTGCTGCAAAGCGTAGTTTGTAATCTTCCACAAGTTTTCCTGACGCTCAGGTTCGCTCTTGATGATGTGGAGCGCTTCGAGAGCAGCAGCTGTGGCAGCAGGAGTGTTGGAAGCTGAGAAGATATAAGTACGGGAATTGTGACGCAGCCAGTTGATGGTGTCGCTGTCAGAAGCGATGAAACCACCGATAGAAGCCAATGACTTGGAGAATGTTCCCATAATGAGGTCAACATCTTCTGTCACACCAAAGTGGTCACAGGTTCCGCGTCCGTTTCTACCAAATACTCCCAGTCCGTGAGCCTCATCAACCATGATGGAAGCATTGTACTTCTTCTTGAGCTCAACAATTTCTGGTAGTTTTGCTAGGTCACCTTCCATAGAGAAGAGACCGTCTGTGATAATCAATTTTATAGCATCAGGGCGACAGCGTTTCAGTTCTCGCTCCAGGTCGTCCATGTCGTTGTGCTTGTAATGGAAGAATGTGGAGACAGAGAGACGACGACCATCTACAATAGATGCGTGATCACGGTCGTCACCGAGAATATAGTCATTGCGTCCTGTGAGACAAGGCACTACACCCGAGTTGACTGTGAAACCTGTGGAATATACGAGTGCATCGTCTTTCCCTACAAATTCTGCGAGTTCATGCTCCAACTGGATGTGGATGTCGAGTGTTCCGTTCAGAAAGCGAGAACCGGCACATCCCGTTCCATATTTTTTTGTTGCATTCACCGCAGCCTCTACAATCCGCTTATCGTATGTGAGTCCCATATATGAGTTAGAACCGAACATGAGCACTTTCTTACCGCTCATGGTCACCTCCGTATCCTGATGGCTATCAATCTCGCGGAAATAAGGATAGATGCCCGCTTCCATGTATTTCTGCGGCTCTCTATACTTACTTAATTTTTCTTGTAATAAACCCATAATCTATATGATTATCGGCCTGCTATTCCCTTCTCTTTTTGCACAAAAAGATAATTATCGAGAATATAATGCAATGCCAATTTTATTTGTTTTAGAGACTTTCAACATTTAGTTTAGAACTAAACAGGCTGCAAAGTTAATTAAAAAATGCTGAATAGCATGTCTTTTTTGTTAAAAAAAACGCTTTTTCCACAAAAAAACGCCCTGCACCTTATTTTATATAGAATTTGGTGACTTGGCATGGGCATTAGCGTTGCTGTGTTTCTTTTCGTCCCAACATCAACACTAATGCCCATGTTTTCTTATTTCACGTAAATCCTGTAGTTCTTCACGCTGCCAGGAGCACCTTGCTCAGCGCGTGGCAGATATTCAATGCCGCTCACTGTCTGCTCTGAGCCGAGGTCGATGACGAGAAGGTGAGGGAAACCAGCACCCTTCGACGTCTGCCAGTAGGTTGATTCCTGCAAGTCATAGACCTTGTCGCCCGTGTGGTTGCCATTTTCGTTTTCACTGTCAGCATACTTAGTTGTCCAAGGTTCGCGGCTGAGACGCTTGCCTTGTGCATCGAGTGCATAGAGTTCAGCGATGGCACTCATTTCCTTCCCGTCCTGAGCAGAGAGACATTCAATGCAGAGCAATCTGCCCTTTGCCTGCTTAGCAAAGTTCACTTTCTGCCAACCGTTGCCAGCAGAAAATGCACCCGTGGCGGCAGGAGTGTCGGAGTTGAGGTCTGGCTTGTCGCCAATGTTGTTGTGCTTGTTGCTCTTCTCAAGCTGCAACTTGTCGAGTTCAGGCTTGTCCTGTCCCCAAACCACAGCCTCTTTCGGACCAACCACATCGAGCACAATGATTTCGTTCTTGCCTTTCTTCAACCAGCAGCCAGGCACGTAGAGTGTCTGCTGAGGGCCAATGCTCCAGATGCGACCCATCGCATGACCATTCACATACACTTGTCCCTTGCCCCAAGTCTCGAAGTTCAGGAAGGTGTCGCCCACCTTCTTGAGATTGAAGTAGCCACGATAATAGCCACGCTTACCCATGTGGTCGCCAAGAGGTTTTCCTAAAGAATTAGGGTAGGCATCAGAGTCGAAAGAACGGGCAGCTCTGTAGTAGTCGTCAGAGATAGGAGTCATCGTCCAACGCTTGAGCGTCCATGCCACCTCGTTACCGTCTATCTCAGTATTAATAACTACATCGCCAACTATTCCCTTGAAGTCTTTAATGGCACGTCCGAAGTTGATACGTCCCATAGCTTCTACGAGGATGCTCATCTTCTGTCCCTTCTTGATGGCAGGTAGCGTCAAACTCTTCTCGTTCTTCACGCGGTCTATCTTACCTATATAAACATCGTCGATGAACACCTGTGCGTAGTCGTGAGCATCCATTGTCAGCACGCTCTGAACAGGAACTTCTGGGAGTTTTGTCACGTAATACGTCATGCCCCAGCCCAAATCCATTTCTTCGAAAGTCATCGGATTGACTGCAGGGATAAGGTGCTGATTTCCATGGAAAGGTGCAAACTCCTTCAGTTCAAACTTTGGCACCGTGATAATCGGCATTGGAGCCTTAGGCACAGCAGGCATCTTTTTGCCGTCGTTGTACTTCGCCATCATTTCGCGAAGTTGGTAGAACTTAGGAGTGGCAAGACCATATTCGTTGATAGGCGCATCATAGTCGTAGCTGGTCACGTCGGGAGCAAAGCCTGGGCTGTTCGCACCTGCCCAGTGTCCGAAACTCGTACCACCGTGCGTCATGTAGAGCGAGAAGCTGATACCCTTTGAGAGCATTTCGTCCATACCATCCACCATGTCCTTGGCATCGCGGGTTTCGTGGCGAGCGCCCCATTTGTCAAACCAACCGCTCCAGAATTCAGAGCACATCTTTGGAGCATCAGGACGGAGCTGTCCGAGACGACGGAACTGTTGGTCGATGTTGGCACCCGTGCCGAAGTTCATCGTCCACACCAAGTCGTCCAGTCCGTTCTTCTCGAAGTTCGAACTCCAGTCGCACTGGAAGAGAGCTAATTCCTTGCCATAGATGCCACGCAGACAATCCCTGATGGCACTCACGTATGGCTTGTCCTCGCCATAGCTACCGTATTCGTTCTCCACCTGCACCATGATGATAGGTCCGCCCTTCTGAATGGTCAGTCCTGCGAGTTGTTCACCCACTTTCTCCTCAAAGATTTTCACGCGCTCCATGAAGTATGGGTCCTGCTCACGCAAGCGGATATCCTTCTTCTTCAGAAGCCACCAAGGCAGACCACCCATTTCCCATTCCGCACAAACGTATGGACCAGGACGCACAATCACGTACATGCCATTCTTCTGAGCCAATTTACAGAATGCAGCCACGTCGTTGTTGTCCGAGAAGTCGAATTGACCTTCGCGTTGCTCGTGGATATTCCAGAAAATATAAATACAAATGGTGTTCATACCCAGTGCCTTCGCCATCTTGATGCGGTGGTCCCAATAAGCACGAGGAATGCGAGGGTAGTGCATTTCAGCAGCCTTCACGATGAACGGTTTCCCATTCAGCATGAAAGAACCTTTGCCCGCCTCGAAAGTACCCTTCTTCTGTGCCATCATTGGCAAACAAGAAAAGGAACAGAGTAGTAATAAGAATGTTAAAAGTTTCTTCATGAGTCGTAATATTTTTTCAGGGATATTTTTCAGAAATTTGTTTTTATCAAGGATTTTAAGGATTTTAAGGATTCCAGACAGAAATGAAAAAATCCTTCTAATCCTTAAAATCCCTGATGAGTATCATTGATTAAGCCTTGACAGGAATGTCTTCGATTCTCTGCTGGTGTCTGCCTCCTTCAAATTCCGTTGTGAGGAATTCGTCCATGATTTTGCGAGCCATCTCGTTGTCGATGAAACGTCCTGGCATCACGAGCACATTGGCATTGTTGTGCTGACGGATGAGATGTGCAATCTCAGGAATCCAGCACAATCCAGCACGAATACTTTGGTGCTTGTTGAGCGTCATAGAAATACCCTCGCCACTGCCGCACATGGCAATGCCTGGATACACTTCACCCTTCTCGATGCCCTCTGCCAAAGCATGTCCATAAGTGGCATAGTTGCAAGAGTCAGGCGTGTAAGTACCATAGTCCTTGTAAGGGATACCCTTTTCTTCCAAATACTGTTTCACGAATTGCTTCAGTGGGAATGCAGCGTGGTCGCTGGCAATTCCAATGGTTTTGATTTCCATATTTTTTGCTATTTTTAGTTTAAGTTAGTTCACAAGTTTTATGAATTACAAAGATACAGCGATTTTGCCAAAATGCAAAATTCTCACTCAAAAAACTTGAAGAATCATGTTCTTGTGTTCTTTATGGAATCCAATTGTCTTGCATCACTTCATCATCTCTGCCCAATGCATTCCTGCATAGACAGCGAGAACACCTACCACCACACTCACTCCAATGTACAAAGCTGAAAGGAGAACATCGCCCGTGCGCATCATTGAAAAGGATTCGTTGGCAAAAGTACTGAAGGTGGTGAATCCTCCACAAAAACCTGTGACGAGCAGTAGTTTCATTTCGGGAGAAACGGAGCCTCGCAGCATCAGTCCCGTCAATAATCCGATGAGTAACGAACCAAGGATATTCACAGTGAGGGTACCCCAAGGAAATGTTCCCAATGAGAGTTTTGATATGAGATAGCGGCACACCGAACCGAGAGCACCGCCCAAAGCTACCAATAAGATATTTCGTAATTCCATCGAGATGATTTTGAAGAATCTGAAAGTTTCAGCAAAAGTAATGAATATAAATGAAAGTACAAAACCAAACCAACTCTTTAAATAAATCAATTCTTTGAATAAACACCGATTCTAATCCGTTTTATCGAATTCTCTGTTTCGTCTTTTCAAATTCTTTTATGGGGATTCATAGTTTTTCAGCTTCGCTTTCTCCACTTCTTCCTGACTTCGTCAATGCGTCACCCTGTTTCATTCAAGTTTCAAATCCGATAGTTTGAATAGAGGCTCGATAGCCTTTTGCTTCTCTGTGAGGAATAG
>CADBXS010000083.1 GCA_902798705.1 uncultured Bacteroidales bacterium | reverse complement strand
GTAGTCGGCGTGGTTGAAGAGAAGGCCGTTGTAGGAGCCTGCGGTGCTGAGGTCGCTCATATCGACTGGATGGGCTGGGTTGTTGCCATAGGCTTTGTCGTTGCTCCAGAGTGGTCCGAAGTGGAGTTTTCCGTCGGCGTTGTCTTTATAGACGTAGATGTCGGAGAGTTGCTTGTAGCCGCCGAGGATTTCGCTGGCTACGTACCAGTTGATGAATGAAGTTGGGTCAACTTGGTTTTCGATGTCTGTCCAGAAGGTGTTGAAGTAGTTGCTGACTGCGTCTTTCAGGGCGGCTTGTTGTTCTGGTGTGAGCTCGTCCTTGTCTGGGTTCTTGATGATGATGTTTGGATTGGTTTCGTCGCCTGCCACATAGAGGTCGTTGGCTCCTATTTCTCCGTTTGATGCTATCTCGAGGAGCCAGTCGTTGTTTTTGTCGCTGACTAACACTCTTCCGCCTTCTACCTTGACGCGGTCGGTTATCTGGTAGGTGCCTACGTAGGTGTCGTTGACGATGAGGTCGGCATACTGGCAGCCTGGTGTGAAGCTGAGTCCTATCTGGTCGCCGAGTTCTTCTGTGAGTCCGTTACGGAGCATGGTTGGGTCGTCGTCGTTGGACTCGAGTACCCATTGCTTGTAGGAGCCTGACTTGCTTCCGAGGAGTGCGTATTTCTTCTCGAACTTCAGTCTGTAGGATGTCTTGATGTCGCTTCCGTCACCCACGAATTTCACGCTGACTGCTGTGTTGTCCCAGGTCTTGTTGCCGCCAATCTTGTTGTTCTGGTCGAAGAGCTCGATGGTTGCTGTTGTCCAATCGTCGGCATTGATGGTTGCATCGGTATCGATGTAGATGGTTGGCACGTCGTTCTTTTGGGTGCGCTGTTCTTCAATCTCGCCTTCTGGCACGAAGCTGATGGTTGGATTCTCGGCTCCGTTGGCCTTTCTGATGTAGGCGTTGAAACCATAGACGAGCCCGTTTGTGTTCCAATCATCCGTCTTTTGAGGAGTGGTGAATGATGGGGCAGAGCCAGTGATGAGAAGGTCGGTGCCATCCACGCTGAGCCTGTTAGGATAGAGGTTTGCGCTGAAAGTGTAGTTGCCGAATGAGACACTCTCGCCGTATGGCTTGTGGTTGTTGTCCCAGTTCGCGCAATATGCCAACATGACGCTGTTAAACACTGGATTTTCAGCGACTTCCTTCGAAGGCTTAATCAGATAAGGCATGCCTGGGATGATGGCATTGTTGGCAGGTGTGGCGAAATAGAGGGTGGTGCCGTCGGAGTAGATGCCAGCCAGTTCTTTCAGTTCGTATTGGTCACCGAAGACGCTCTTCAAGGTCTGCTCGTTGGCTGAGAATGGCAGCGAAATGGCAGTCCATTTGCCTTGCTCGAAGGTCTTGTTGAGGAGCGTAATGTCATAGGTTTTGTCCAAAAGACCGACTTTGATGCCATTGGCTTCTTGGCTCTTTTCAGCATCAAACGTGAGAGCACCTGAAGATGTATTAGCCGCTTCCACAAGTTGTGCGAATCGCAACTGAACATAGTCGATGCGGTCACTCAGCCAGTCTTTCAGCTGGTCAACGTAGGCTTGGTAGTCGGCAAGACCACCAACATGTCCGAAGGCTCCCTGTGGTGTGTTGCCCCACTTCGCTAAGTTCAGCTTTTGGGTTTCCCTTACCACGTCAGCCATCTCGTCGATTTTAGCGAGCAAAGAGGCTTTGATGCCTCCGCTGATGAGGTTGTCGAGGACTTCCTTTGCATGAGCCATGAATATAGGGTCTTTCGTCAGGTTTTCGAAGTAGGCTTGGATGCAGGAAGCTTGTTTAAGGTGAGCCACCAACATTCCATTAGGGGCAGCCATTGAATCCCAGTTTCCGAATGCCAAATCCTTGTCCCACAGAGGTCCCCAGCAGAGTTTGCCATCAGCTTCACGATATGCCTTCACACTCATCAATCCATCGTAGTCGCCTGTAAATTCGGTGGCAATCCAGAATTTCAGCAGTGTTTCCTCGTCGTTGTAGGCGCGCCATCCCGTTGTAGGGTTGGAAAAGCCTGAACTGAATGCTTTCTTCCAAGTGTTGAGGAACCAGTCCTTGATTGGGTTGATAATGGCAGCGCGTTGGGCGGCATCGTTTTCATCGTCTGGCTCAGGATTGTTGATGTTCATCAGTACACCACCTTCAGCAAAGCACATAGGGTAGTCGCACATGTCGTTTCTGCCTTGGAACTCAACGTACCAGCCCGTGTCAGCATTGATATTGATGCGGTCGGCATCCACTTCGCAATGGTCGGAAATTTGGTAAGTGCCTCGATATTCGTTGTTGATGACAAGGTCCACGAACTTGTAACCAGCAGCGAAAGGCATGCCCACAGCTTGTGCAATGTGGTAAGTGAGTGCATTGCGGAGGAGGGACCTGTCGTTGACGTTGGCAAGGAGAGTCCAGTTGCGCTTGGCGTAACCTTTGCCGAGGAGGTCGTGCTTGTGTGTCTGTCCGTCGGTAGAGGTCTTTTTGCTGGCAAATTTCAAGCGGTATGGGCGTTTTTCAGCATCAGCCGTGGAGTTACCTCTGACTTTGATTTCCAAATTGGTCTCATCTTCGATGAATGACTCAAGATAGTCGGGACTTGTGACGTCGGAAGTTGCTACTACCTGAATCTTGGCAGGACGATAAGGTGCTATTTCGGCAGTTGAGCTGCCGCCTCGAATCTTGTAAAGATATTCGTTCAAAGTTTGGTTACCAATCTCTGGAAGGTCGATATAGATGGTAGGTACATTGGTTATTTGGGCACGAGCTGCTATTTTTCCTTCAAGAGAGGTTGGGGTAGGCTCATCACCACCTCCGCCTTCACCACCTTCACCGCTACCTGAATTGGTGATATCGAGGGATAGGGATGGGGTGGTTGAGTCGAGAGTAGGGTGGAAAAACCATGCGAAGGTGCCGTAGTATCCATCGTCGACATCTCCTTTTTTGTCTTGCGCTCTGAATGTACCCCAAATTCGCCAGTTGTTCAATCCTGTGCCATCACTTTTGAATGACAATGCAGTGGTTGGATTGCCTTGTCCATCAACGATTCTGTACCATTCTAGTTTGAAGTATGTTCCCCAGAATTGGAGATTGTTGTCAAGTTGAACCTTGATGAAATTCGTGGAAATGCTGGAGGCAAAGGTAACGTTGTTAAAGGTTGGGTTTGTAACGTTTTGCTTGATGCGAATGGCGTATGGAGTGCCGGCGACGATGGATGTTGCTGCTTTCATCTTGATGGTGGTGCCATCGTAGGAGTCAAACTCTTGCAAGTTCCAATTGCCTTCGCCAAAGGTGGCGTTGAGGACTTCTTGCGAGGCCGTGAAGGGGAAGACTGCTCCGTCCCACTCGTAGGCTGAGAATGTTTTGTTTTGCAGGGTTACGTTACAGGTCTGATTGCAATAGCTGGTGTAAGCACCGGCATTGGTTGAGGTAACGTCAAATACTACGTCTGTTGCTTGTGCAGTTCTACACAATAAAAAGCCAATTACCGCCAAAGCGGTACGCAAATAATTTTTCATGATATAATGATTTTAATTGTTGAGTATTTCGAATCAATGAGGGTAGTACACGATAGCACAACCTTGTGCAAAGGTATTCATTATATTTAAAACCCGCAAAGTTTTGTGAAAATATTTATGGATTGGATAATTGTGGGTTTTATGTCACAATGAAATCTGGCTGTATAATCGGCTATAAAAAAAGAAAAGCCGCTGGTATTCAGCGACTTTCGCGGAGAGAGAGGGATTCGAACCCCCGGTACCTCTCAGTACGTCGGTTTTCAAGACCGGTGCAATCGACCACTCTGCCATCTCTCCAAAAAAGTTTGAAAGTTGTGGTCTCTTTCAAACTTTGTACGCCCTCAGGGGCTCGAACCCTGGACCCATTGATTAAGAGTCAATTGCTCTACCAACTGAGCTAAGGACGCATTGTTGAAGAATTTCGTTCTTCGGTTTTATTGTTTTGCGCTTCAGGATGGGCTTGAACCAACGACCCCCTGATTAACAGTCAGGTGCTCTAACCGACTGAGCTACTGAAGCGTTTCTTTCTTTATTTAGTGTGAAGAGGAGGAGACTCGAACTCCCACGGGCTGAGCCCACTACCCCCTCAAAGTAGCGCGTCTACCATTCCGCCACCTCTCCAAACTATTTGTCGACTTGAATTTCTTCTTGTCGATGTTAAGGAGATTTTGTTCTCTCTTGAGCCTCTTGTCGGATTCGAACCAACGACCCCGAGATTACAAATCACGTGCTCTGGCCAACTGAGCTAAAGAGGCAATCATTCTTTTTTGAGAGCGGAAGACGGGGCTCAAACCCGCGACCCCCAGCTTGGAAGGCTAGTGCTCTATCGACTGAGCTACTTCCGCATCTTCTTTTGTTCAACCACCGAAGGCGAAAGCCAGCAGATTTACAGTCTGCCCCATTTGGCCACTCTGGAATATGCCCTACACAATTTTGTTCATCAGCCTCTGCCGAAGTGACTCGTATAGGATTCAAACCTATAACCTTCTGATCCGTAGTCAGATGCTCTATTCAGTTGAGCTAACGAGCCGAATCTTGAATGATTTGTGGGCGTTGACGGATTCGAACCGCCGACCCTCTGCTTGTAAGGCAGATGCTCTGAACCAGCTGAGCTAAACGCCCTTTGTTTGCTTGGAATTACTCTTGTTTTTGTGCTCCTTTAGAGTTTTCTTTCCGAAAGCGAGTGCAAAGGTAGTCCTTTTTCTGAAACTGACAAAATATTTCCAAGTTTTTTTGATGAAAAATGGTAAAATTAGTGCCTTTTAACTAATGCCTCTTGTGAGTGCAACTGTGATAACGAGGATGTAATTGACAAATACTGTCGCAATGAATCTGTTGATGTCGCTTTTCAGAAAACCTGTTGACGTGAATTGTTCCGAAATGAGTTTTGCTTTGAAGAAGCGTTGTCGGAGATTATTATATAGGAGGTAGAAAATGATTCCGATGATGGCTCCCACGATAAAGCCTACGGTCACATCTCCAATGTAGTGGACTCCCAAGTAGAGGCGAGTGTAGGTGGTGGTAAATGACCAGAAATAGAGAACGAAAGTGAGGCGAGTACTACGGAACAGTAGTGCTAAAAATGTTGCCATGCAACAGGTGTTGCACGCATGTCCTGAGAAGAAGCCGAAGCGTCCACCTCTGTATCCATTCACAATATCGACAAGGTACATGAGCTCTGGGTCTTGTGCCGGACGCCATCTTCCCACCATGGGTTTCACCATTCCGGAGCAAATTCGGTCGGCTACAAATATCATCAGTGCAATGGTGATGAGGATGAAAAGAGTGCCTTTGAGTTGTGTGTTCTTGAAAAGAATGTAAATCAGCATGGCAATGAGCAGCGACCAGGAGAACGTGTCTGTGACTGTGTACATGACATTGTCCCAGAACAGCGAGTTGCTACCATTGACGGCCAATGTGGCTTGCTGGTCAAATGAGATGATATCTAATGGTATCATGGTTCGTTTTCTTTTCAAGTTTATGACTCTAAATCATCTCCATCGAATTCACTTCCACCCATCCTTGCTTTCCTTCTTCCAGCTTCACTTCTCGCCATCCTTTCATCGTGTTGTCGAGAATCTCTACTTTCGAGCCTTCGTGGATGATGAAAAGGTCGGTGCTGCTTTCGCTTGGTGAACTTTTCACGGTGGTAGCAGGTGCAATCATGATGGCGTAGGAGCGTTTAGCTAAAAATACATGTTGTGTCAGAGCGCAAAGGTTTGCCAAAATGACGAGAAGAAAAAGTGTGATGGCACCATACGCACCCAGTTTTCGAATGGTAAGGTTGGTGTGGAACATATATGCTAGAATGCCAATGAGCATGAGGATAAAACAAACAACGGCGAATCGTATCCATGCAGCAATGCTCATGCTGTTGGTGATGTTATGCCACCATGTGATGAAGAACATCTCCGATGCAGGTGTGATTCTGTCAACGGTTCTGGCACGTGCAAGTGCTAAGTTGGTGCGGATGTCACCGTCTCCTGGACTCAACATCAAGGCACGTTCGTAGTTGAGGATGGAGTAGGGCACATTTTCCAGTTTGTAGTAGCAGTTGCCTAAGTTATAGTAGATTTCGGCAGCTTCTCCTTGTGTGGATAGAATTTTCTCATACATCTTGGCAGCTTCTTCGTATTTCTCTTTAATATAAAGTGAGTCGGCTTCCGATTTGCTTTGAGCAAACGAAGTGGTTGAGAAGAGCAGGGAGAGCAATATGATAGAAATAGCTTGTTTCATTTTTTTATGTTTTCTTCAATTTTGCTAATAATAGAAATAGCCTTTTCGTAGATATGTCCCATGTTGGCATCTGAATCGCCTGGAGCATAACGAGCAAATTCACAGTCATTGAGTGTGCTGATGAATTGGTCGATGATGTCCTGTGGCACTTCCTTCGACAAGAGTTCTTGCTGCACATTGTCCTTGTTCAGGTTTTCCTGGTGCAGATTCAACTTGTCGGCGATGTATCCGTAGAGGGTTTTCAGCACTTCATCGTAGAATTCGTTCTGCTTTCTTTCCTTCATGAGGCTATCAGCCAGCTTTAGGCGCTTCTGTGCAATCTTGTTCGCCTTCTTCCCGCGTGTGGCAGCGATGTCAGAGAGGGAGTTGATACGTTTTCTTCCCAAAATGACGATTATGAGGAATACAAGCAGCGGAATGGCATAGCACAGGGCGTATTTCCATGAGGTGAAGAAGTCGAAGTTCTGTTTCTTTGGAGTTACGTTGTTGGTCTTGATGAAGCGGATGTCTTGGTTGAGCTCTTCAATGTCCTCCTTTCCGTTGGTGAAGTCACTCACAGCCTGAGCTGAATTACCCTTGCCTTTCGACACCTTCACGGTGTATGGCTCTGTCGTCAAGGTTTTGTACGACTTTGAATCTGTGTCAAAATACACAAACTTGGCGGCTGGGATGGTGTAAGTGCCTGCATGTCGTGGCACAGCTAAATATTCAAATGTCTTTGTTCCTGATAGTCCTCCGCGTGTGAGGCTGAAATTGTCAGTAACTTTGGCATCGTATGTTTCGAAATCCTTTGGAAATGCCAGTTCAGGAGTGCTAATCAATTTCATGTTACCCGTACCATTCACATTGATTTTGATGGTGATGGCATCGTTGGTCTTCACTTCCTTGGCATTGATAGATGACGAAATGCTGAACTTACCCACAGCACTCGAATAGCCTTCAGGCTTCGTTGGCAGTGGCTGTACGAAGATGTTGAGGGCAGGAGTAACGATTTTCTTTTTCAGTTCCAGCATTCCGCTTGTGCCATTGAAGAAGGCATCTATTGGGTCTAACGACCTGTTAGGCTGTACGACCACTCCTTCGAATGTGACAGATGGGATGGTGAGTTTTCCTGTCTTCTGAGGGAAGAGTACATATTGACTCCACACCACAGTATGGTAGTTTCTGCCGTTGTAGGTTTCCAATGAGAATTCCTTTGTTCTTGGAAGTGGAATTTCCTGAATCTGGAAACCGTCGAGGGTAGGGAGCTTTCCGTCAAGTTGAGTGAGGTTGACCAGAGTGTAGAGTTTGTAGGTCACGAGAATTGCTTCTTGCTCATAGACGTTGGTTCGGGAAGCAGTGGCCGTCATGAATAGTTGATTGGTAGAGATGCTGTTGCCGTTGTCAGAGGTGTTACTCGAGGAGCGTCCCGACGATGTTGAACTACTGCTCTGTGTCTGCTGATGTGCTCCTGCTGCAGCGCCTTGTCCTAACTTCGTGACATGAATCTGCAAAGGCTTCGACTTCACTGTATTTCCTCCCACTTCGGCTGTGGCAGGATTCAGGGTGTAGGTTCCTGGCTTTGAGCCGAGCAGTACGTAGGTGTAGGTAATCGAACTGCTTTGCGAGGATCGTCCGTTGATAATCTGAATGCTGCTTTGGCGTGAGGTAGCAGGGCCGTAAATCACTTCAAACCCCTTGAAGTCGGGAGCATTGAAGTTCGATACGTTCTGAGAACTGATGGTGAACCTCACTCTGAACTGGTCGCCAGCCTCAATGGTGGTTGGGGCTTGCACTGTGATGGTGACATCTTCGGCAAATCCCTTCAGGATGAAGAGTGAGGAATGGAGTAGAATCGCTATGATGAAAGCACTGAGCCGTTTCATTTTACAGATAAGTCTTCAATATATAATATAATGTGTATGTGGTTTTTGGATGTGGAAAGGAAAGTGGTGTTGTCGCTTGTGCATGAGAAAGGGCGGGAATACTACCAGTCCTTCTCCAGACTCTTGCGCTTCGAAGGATTCTTCTGCACTTTGCGTTGCACGTTCTTTTCGTCTTGCTGAGCCGAGTTGAGCAACTGCTCTGCTGTTTTGTCGTCTATTTCGTCCTTCTTTGGCTGCTTAGGAGCCTGAGGTTGTTGTTGCTGCTGTTGCTGTTGTTGCTGTTGCTTCTGCTCTTGCTTTTGCTTGTCTTGGTCTTTGTTCTTGTCGTTGTTTCCGCCACCACCTTGCTGGCTCTTCTTCAACTGATGCTGAGCCATCGCCAAGTTGTAGCGTGTTTCGTTGTCATTGGGATTCAGTCGCAGTGCACTCTTGTAGAGGTCCACCGCTTGCTGGAAACTTTGGCTGGCATTCTGTCCACCTGTATTCATTTCCCTCAGTCCACTGACGTAGGTCAGATTGCCCATGTTGTGGTAGATGTGCGACTTCTTCAGCGCATTGTCCGAAGGCTCTGCAACAGCCTTTTTGTACATCTCGAAAGCTGTTGAGTCCTGCTCTTGAAATGCCAAGGCATTGCCTAAGTTGTAGTATCCTTCCATTGTGGGCTTCTTGTCAATCGACTTGCGGTAGTACGTTTCCGCTTTCTGGTATTGACCTGAGCGGAAGTACTTGTTACCCATGCGAATGAAGTCGCGCTCGTTGCTCTGACTCCATGCTACGCAGCACACGAGGAGTGATATGACGAATGTGATATATCTTTGCATGTTTGATTTACTTAAAAGTACATATCATATTGATTCAGAAAGAGATAAACCGACTTATCTGCTTCCTTCCTTTTGTTCCTTGAAGAGTTTGAAGTTGTGGAGCAATGGATTTTTCTTCTCCATGATACACATCTCTAACAGCAGTGCGATGAAAAGCAGGATGGCAACTGCCACGAATTGCTCGTCGTATTCCGAATACATCGACGACGCGAAGTCGTCCTTCTGCATCGTTTCGATTTCCTTCTCCAACAGACGCTGTGCCTGGTTGGTCTGATCCACGTTGATATACACGCCACCGCTAGCTTTGGCAATCTGCTTGCCTACCGTTTCATTCAACTTTGTTGTGACCACATTGCCGGCATTGTCCTTCTTGTAGCCATTGCCTATTGGGATTGGGCCTCCGCTTTCGGTACCTACCGACAGCACAAAGATGCGAATGTCTTTATCCTTTGCTGCCTTAGCTGCATCCACGGCACCCTCTTCGTTGTCCTCTGCATCGGTGATGAGAATGAGCGCCTTGCCCACCATCTTGTTGTCCGAGAAACCTGCCGTGGCTCTCGTGATGGCTTCAGCCATGTTGGTGCCTTGGATGGAGATGGTGGCAGGGTTGAGTTGGTCGAGGAACATCTTGGCGCTCACGTAGTCGGAGGTGACAGGTAGCAGTGTGATGGCTGTACCTGCAAATGCCACGAGTCCCACGCGGTCTTGATCCAGCTGCTCAATGAGTTTGCTCACCAGCATTTTCGATTTGTCCAGTCGGCTTGGCTTGATGTCTTGGCAAAGCATTGAGTTCGACACATCGACGGCAATGATGGCTTCAATGCCCTGTCGTTTGATTTCCTCATTTCGTGTGCCATACTGAGGGCGAGCCAAGAGGAAGCAGATGAGTGCCAAGGCAAGCATGAGCAACAGGAATTTCAGGTTTCGGCGAAAGTGCGACACCCCCACGGTGAGTCCTTTCACGATGTCGGCGTTGCCAAATTTCTTCAGTTTCTGCTTTTGCCGAAAGCTGATGAAGACGTAGGCTGCTGTCAGAATGGGAATCAACAGCAGTAGATATAGGAATATGGGTTGTGCAAATCTAAACATGGTAATTGTTGAAAAAACTCTATCTGTAGTTTTATGGCAGGCGTCTCAGGACAAATACATTCAGAAGAATCTCAAGCAGGAGGCTTACGAGTGCTGCCAGAGCGAAGGGCTTGTACAGCTCACTGCGCTTGCTGAACTGGCGTACACTGAATTTCGTTCGCTCCATGTGGTCGATTTCGTCGTAGATGGCCTTCAGTTCGTCGTTCCTCTGTGCACGGAAGTAGCGTCCGCCCGTCTCTTCCGAAATCTTCGTCATCGTTTCCTCGTCGATTTCCACAGGTACCATCACCGTGCCTCCTGTTGGCAGAGGAAAAGGTGCCATACCGTTTCGTCCGATACCGATGGTTTCATGATGCCATCGCCAATGGCTGTTCCGTCCTCGATAATGCCCTTTTCGGCCATCTTGTTGTCAGCCGAATTGTAGAGATTCATCAACACGGCGTGGTCGGTGGTGAGTGGGCATTGCGTGTAGGCTTCTCCTGCGAAGAACGTCAGACCGATATTGTCGTTAGGGCGCTTGTCCACGAATTTCTGGGCAATTTCCTTCAGTGCCTCCACACGGTTGGGCTTGAAGTCCTCAGTGAGCATACTGGTGGAGACGTCCACCCAGAGCATGATGTCGATACCTTCCACGTCGGTGTTGCTCCATGTGTGCTTGCTCTGAGGGCGTGCCAATATGCAAATCACGAGTATCATGGTGAACACGCGCAAGAAGAACGGCAGGGGCAGAAGGTAGATGCGCCAAGAGCGAGGCACAAACCTGTACTTGGCTATTTCAGGCATTCGCAGGGCTGGCAGGCTTTTCTTGTAGCGCAGCACATACCATATTATATAAGGTATTAGCAGAGCCAGCAGTGCGAAGAAATATGGATTCTTAAATTCCATGCTTTTATGATTGATTGATGCTCAGCGTTCGCAAGGCTCTCCGTCAGGATGTTTCCTTCGGAGCCTCACACGTTGAGCATGATGATTCTGTAGATGAGGTAGCCAGCAGCGATGAGCAGGGCGATGGATGCAGCAGTGATACTTGCCAACAGTACGTTCTTCGCCACTTTCGAGCGCTTCTCCACGATGACGATTTCCTCTGGCTGTTGCACCACAGGTTCCTCCTTCTTCGTGCTGTTGATATACTCGATGGCATTCACCAGGTTGCGGTCGTTCTCGTTGATGAGCGTACTGTATTTTGCGAATTTCACCAGGTCGGCAGTTTCGAAGAGCTCGCGCAGTTCGGCAATGGCATTTGCGTCATTCACCTCTTGCAGGTGCTCGATGATTTCGCTTGTCGTCATTTCCATGGCGTTGAAACCATAGCGCTCGTTGATGTACTGGCGGAGTGTGTCGGTCAGCTGCGTGTAGTATTCCTTCGAGTCCTCCTTCTGCCATATCTTCTCCTCCTTAATCTGCTCAATCTTCAGCATAGCAGCCTTGTGAGGAGCCAGACGCGGCTTCACCCTGATGCGTCGGATGATAGGCTTGTTGTCCTTCAGACGGATGGCAATGTAGATAAGCAGAGCCGTGAGCACCATCACCAACAGGGAGAGCCAGAGCATCGAACTCCAGTCGGCCCATTCGAATGGTGGGCGCATCTCGGCCTTCATGCCGAAGATACTGTCGGCGTGGAGCGTGTCGATGTTCACGGTATAGACTTTCAGTCCCAGTCCCTTCGTCTCATAGTCCTTGCCATCCACCTTCACTTTTAGAGGTGGAATGCTGTAGATGGCTGAATCGAACGAGGTGATGTAGTACCGCTGCGACAGTGTCATGCGCTGACCTTCGTTGAGCTGGTTCGTGTCTGTCTTGGAGGTTCGGAGCACCTCCACGCCAGGCGTAATCTGCTGCAGCGAGTCGAAGCGTGGCAGTTCCACCTGCTTGTTGGCATCCACGCTCACTTCCAGCAGGATGCTCGTCTGTTCGCCTATGTAGATTTGGTTGGAATCCAGTCTTGCTTCCACCGTCACCTGAGCCGAGCTTGTTGAAGCATGGCAGATGACCAGCAGAAGCAATCCCATCTTCCATATCATTGTTCTAACTTTCATTCGTTATTCTTCATTTTTCTCCCCTCTCCTTGGAGAAGGGCAGGGGGTGAGGCCTTATTTTCCTCTTCGTTTGAACAGTCCCATCAGCCCCTTCACGTAGTCCTCATCAGTGCGCAGGTGCGTGCAGTCGATGTTCGAGTGAGTGAGCACTTCGTTCAGTCTTGCCTGGTTCTGAATCCACCATTCGTGATGAGCCGTACGCACAGCTTTCGACGACGTGTCGATATACATCTCGTTTCCAGTTTCCGTGTCGCGCACCTTCATCAGTCCCACGTCGGGGATTTCCTGCATACGTTGGTCGTAGATTTGCAGGGCACAAACATCGTGCTTCCTGTTAGCGATGATGAGTTGCTGCGAATAGTCCTTCGGGTCGAAGAAGTCGCTCAGCAGGAACACCGTGCACCGCTTCTTGATGGCATTTGTCATGAATTCCACAGCGTTGCCGATGTTCGTACGTGTACTTTCGGGTTGGAAGGTGAGCAGCTCGCGGATGATGAAGAGGATGTGCTTGCGTCCTTTCTTCGGAGGGATGAACTTCTCAATCTTGTCCGAGAAGAAAATCACACCAATCTTATCGTTGTTCTGGATGGCAGAGAAGGCAAGTGTGGCAGCAATCTCTGTCGCCATCTCGCGCTTCGTCTGCTGCGAAGTACCGAAGTCCAGACTGCCCGACACATCGACCATGAGGATGACTGTCAGCTCGCGCTCTTCCTCAAACACCTTCACGTAGGGCTTGTCCAGTCGAGCTGTCACGTTCCAGTCTATGTCGCGCACGTCGTCGCCGTACTGGTATTCGCGCACCTCGCTGAACGCCATACCCCTGCCCTTGAATGCCGAATGGTATTCGCCGGCAAAGATGTTGCTCGAGAGACCACGAGTCTTGATTTCGATGCGCCTCACGCGTTTCAGCAGTTCTTCAGTGTCCATCATTCCTCGTTTCCGTTTTTATTGTTTAAGGCAATTAATACTGTCCAAGGCACTTTAGTGTCTTGCACTTATGGTACTTCCACCTTATTGATAATCTTGCTGATGATTTCCTCCTGCGTCACATTCGTGGCTTCAGCCTCGTAGGTCAGACCGATGCGGTGGCGGAGCACGTCGTGAGCCACGGCGCGGATATCCTCTGGAATCACGTAGCCACGGTGCTTGATGAAGGCAAAGGCGCGAGCAGCCAGAGCCAGGTTGATGGAAGCACGAGGCGATGCACCGAAGTTGATGAGTCCCGTCAAGTCCTTCAGTCCGTACTTGTCTGGGTAGCGAGTTGCAAAGACGATGTCAGCGATGTACTGCTCAATCTTCTCGTCGAGATACACCTGGCTCACCACCTTGCGGGCCGACTCAATCTCGTTCGTGCCCATGATAGGACGAATCACTGTCTTTTCCGCAGCGATGTTCTGACGGATGATTTTCTTCTCCTCCTCCAGCTTTGGATAGTCGATGACTACCTTCAGCATGAAGCGGTCCACCTGTGCCTCAGGCAGTGGGTACGTACCTTCCTGCTCAATAGGGTTCTGCGTGGCCAGTACGAGGAATGGGGCAGGGAGCTGGTAAGTGGTTGTGGAGAGTGTCACCTGACGTTCCTGCATGGCTTCCAGCAGTGCGCTCTGCACCTTGGCTGGCGCACGGTTGATTTCATCTGCCAATACGAAGTTGGCGAAGATAGGTCCCTGCTTTGCCTCGAATCGGCTTTCCTTCTGATTGTAAATCATCGTACCGATTACATCGGCAGGGAGAAGGTCGGGAGTGAACTGGATGCGGCTGAACTTCGCGTCGATGAGTGCTGCCAAGGTCTTGATGGCCTTTGTCTTGGCCAAACCTGGCACACCTTCCAGCAGCACGTGTCCGTCGGAGAGCAGACCGATGAGGAGTGATTCCACCAGGTGCTTCTGTCCGATGATGGCCTGGTTCATACCCGTTACCAGATTGGTTACGAAAGAACTTTCTCTTTCTATACGTTCGTTGAGTTCACGAATGTCAATAGCTTCTGCCATAGTATATTTTTTTGTGCTTTTATTTTTTTCGGGTGCAAAATTAACACTTTCGCGTGTAAAAACACAGCTTGCAATATCTAATTAAATCTAAAAAGTATTGTTGAAAATAAATATTTAAGAACATTTAACGCAAACGGTGATGGCTCGGTATTCCCAAACCGTGGATTCAGCGGATAGAACGGCATGATTTCTGTCGGAATCCATGTTCTCTGCGGTTTGTCTGTATTTTTATTGGGGACGAACTTGGTTTAGTCCCCATCGTTGAAGGCGTAAATCCCCAATATAGTTAGAGTGAGTCCCCATCGTTTTCAGCGTGAATCCTCAATTGCGTTTGAGTGAGTTTCCACTGTTGATGGAACGGAGTGTTTCCGATTGCTTTTCCCGTTGCTTTTTTGTGCGAAAGAATAAAAAACATTAAAAGTAAGTGAAAAGTTTTATCATGTTCTGATTTTTGAGTACATTTGCAAGAATTTTTTTCATGCACCAATGTGGGGCATGGAAGGGACGTGTGACGTAAAAAGAATGTTTTTACCAAATCATTAATGAACATATAACTACATTAGCTTTATGGAAAATGTTATGGGTGATGCCCTCCAACTCTTGGTTGTCGGTATGCTGACCGTGTTTATGATTCTGCTGATTGTCATTTTCTTGGGCAAGGGCCTGATAGCGCTCGTGAACAAGTTTGCGCCAGCAGAGCAGGTTCCCCAGAAGAAGGTGGCTGCGATGGGCGGTGGCGTCTCGGTAGTGGACGCACAGACAAAGGCCATCATCGCCGCTGCGGTGAGCCAGTTGACAGGTGGCAAGGGACAAGTCAAGAAGATTGAGAAGGTGTAAGAGATACGACACCACTATCCTTTTATTTGAACAAACCAGAAATAAAATAATCTCATATATCAAAATAAGATGGCAAAAGAAGTAAAGTTTAGTCTGGTCTTCCGCGACATGTGGCAGAGTGCTGGCAAGTACCAGCCTCGCGTAGATCAGCTGGTGAAGGTGGCTCCTGCAATTATCAAAATGGGCTGCTTCGACCGCGTGGAAACGAACGGCGGTGGTTTTGAACAGGTGAACCTTCTCTATGGTGAGAATCCGAACAGGTCGGTGCGCGAATGGACAAAGCCTTTCCATGAGGCTGGCATCCAGACGCACATGCTGGACCGTGCGCTGAATGCACTGCGCATGAGTCCATGTCCAAAGGACTTGCGTCAACTCTTCTACAAGGTGAAGAAGGCGCAGGGCACGGATATCACCCGTATTTTCTGCGGTCTGAACGACACGCGCAATATTATTCCTTCCATCCACTATGCGAAGGCTGCGGGCATGATTGCTCAGGCATCGCTCTGTATGACGCATTCTCCTATCCACACGGTGAAATACTATGTGGACTTGGCAAAGGAACTCATCGATGCGGGTGCCGACGAAATCTGTCTCAAGGATATGGCTGGTATTGGTCGCCCAGATTCTCTCGGTAAGATTGTGGCTGGCATCAAGGCATATAAGAAGGACATCGTGGTGCAGTACCACTCTCACTCAGGCCCTGGCTTCAACATGGCAAGTATCTTGGAAGTGTGCAAGAACGGTTGCGACTACGTGGATACGGCTGTGGCTCCATTAGCATGGGGTACGGGACACGCTGACATCATCGCCGTGCAGGAGATGCTGAAGGACGCTGGCTTCAAGGTGAAGGAAATCAACATGGAAGCATACATGGAGGTACGTTCTCAGATTCAGGAAATGATGGACGACTTCCTCGGATATTATTGTCCAGAACTCAACCGCATCAACAACGCGCTGCTCGTTAAACCTGGTCTGCCAGGCGGCATGATGGGTTCGCTGATGACTGACTTGGAGGAGAACCTCGCTTCGCTGAACAAGTGGAAGGTGAAGCATGGAGAGAAGGAACTCTCGACCGACGAGTTGCTCATTAAGCTCTGTCATCCAGATGGAGAAGGGCAAGGAGCGCTGGTCGATGATTGCCGACACCATTTGGGACATGATTCTCGGCAAGGCTGGTCGCCTGCCTGGACCTGTGGCTCCTGAACTTGTGGAGATGGCAAAGGCTGAAGGTCGTCAGTTCCTCGACACCGACCCTCAGGAGAACTATCCTGACGACCTCGACGAGTATCGCAAGAAGATGCAGGAGAAGGGCTGGGAGCTCGGTGAGGACGATGAGGAACTCTTCGAGTACTCAATGCACCCAACACAGTATGAGGCATACAAGAGCGGTAAGGCAAAGGCTGATTTCGAGGCAGACCTGGCTAAGCGCAAGGCTGCGAAGAACGCTCCTGCTGCGGGTGCTGCTCCTGCCGAACTGCCAAAGAGCATCACTGTGAATGTGAACGGACAGAACTACAAGGTGGACATTGCATACGGTGGTGAAGTACCTGCTTCTGCTCCTGCTGCCGCTCTCGCTGCTGTGGCTCCAGCTGCTGGCGAAGGTGCTGACTTGGTAGCTCCACTTGAAGGTAAGTTCTACCGTGTGAAGGACACCAACGAGCAGCCTAAGAATGTGGGCGATGCCGTGAAGGAAGGCGACGTAGTGGGATACATCGAGGCCATGAAGACGTACAATGCCATCAAGGCCGACCGAGACGGTGTCATCACTGCCATCCTCGTGAATTCGGGCGACTCGGTGGAAGAGGACGATGTCATCATGAAAATTGGATAATATAAAAAGTTTAAAGTTTAAAGTTTAACGAAGTTACACTTCTCCGCGAAAACTTAAAAACTTAAAAACTCAAAAACTTAGAATAATGGTAGAAATATTTCAGAAACTATATGAAATGACGGCGCTCAGCAACATCATTGCTGACCCGTCGTTCATCGTGATGTATCTCATTGCCTTCTTGCTGCTGTATTTGGGCATTGTGAAGCATTACGAGCCGCTTCTGCTCATCCCGATTGGTTTCGGTGTGCTCATCGCCAACTTCCCTGGTGGCGACATGGGAGTGCTGCAAGCAGCTGAGGATGGAACCATCGTGAAGGACGGAGTGGCCTACAACATTTGGGAAATGTCGTTGCCTGCCATCGCTCACGACCTGGGACTGATGAATTTCCTCTACTACATGCTCATCAAGACGGGATTCCTGCCACCTGTTATCTTCATGGGTGTAGGTGCGCTGACCGACTTCGGTCCTATGCTCCGTAACTTGCGTTTGGCCATTTTTGGTGCTGCAGCTCAGTTCGGTATTTTCCTCGTATTGATTTGTGCTGTACTGATGGGCTTCACGCTGAAGGAAGCTGCCAGCCTCGGTATCATCGGTGGTGCTGATGGTCCTACTGCCATCTTCACGACTATCAAGCTGGCTCCTCATCTGCTGGGTCCTATCGCCATCGCTGCGTATAGCTACATGGCACTGGTGCCTGTCATCATTCCATTGGTGGTGAAGCTCACCTGCTCGAAGAAGGAACTGATGATCAACATGAAGGACCAGGACAAGAAGTTCCCTGCAAAGAACGAAATCAAGAACATGCGTGTCATCAAGATTATCTTCCCAATCGCCGTAACAACGATTGTGGCTATCTTCGTGCCAACGGCTGTGAGTCTGATTGGTATGCTGATGTTCGGTAACTTGTTGAAGGAGATTGGTTCGGACACGAGCCGCTTGTTCGACACAATTTCGAACTCCATCATGAACACGGCAACGGTGTTCCTCGGACTCTGTGTGGGCGCAACAATGACCGCTCAGGCATTCCTCAACTGGACAACGATTGGCATCATCATCGGTGGTTTCTTGGCATTTGCCCTGTCGATTACCGCTGGTATCAGCATGGTGAAGATTATGAACCTCTTCGTGAAGAAGAAAATCAATCCGCTCATCGGTGCAACAGGTCTTTCGGCAGTGCCAATGGCAAGCCGCGTGTGCAACGAAATCGCTACGAAGTACGACCCTAAGAACCATGTGCTCAACTATTGCATGTCGTCTAACATCTCGGGTGTTATCGGTTCGGCCGTTGCAGCAGGTGTGCTGATTAAGTTCTTGTCGTAGGAGACGAAAAGAACATCCACACAATAATATAAAACAGAAAAAGCATCCATTGACGTGGATGCTTTTTCATTTTATCTGTATTCTGCTTTTATCTGTGTTCTGTTTATTCTGCATACTGATAGCAGCCGGCATCGGGCTTGCTGGTAGGACGCTGCCTGCCCAAGAGGTCCGTAGGTGCGTAGTTGACGTATTCGCCGTTGCCGATACCTCGTGCTTGCGACAGGGTGTCGAGTTGGAAATCGTAGAAATAGATGTCGGTGTTTGCTTCTTTGAAATTCTTCTTTCCCCACACCACATCGTCGTCCTTTGCCGTGGAGTTTTTCTCGTTGAAAGGAGCCACTTCATTGACGGAAGAGGCAAACATCTGCTGGATGGCCTCGCTTTCCTCGCCTGTCATCTTGATGTTGATAAGGCTATTCAGGAATTTGGCGTTGAAGGCAGCGTCGGCATTCTCTATTTGACTTCCGACGATTTCGTCCTTGCTGCTACCCGTGATGATGCAGTTGTAGAAGTAGGCGTGCTCGAGCGGGTAGATAATGCTGTCCTGGAAGTTGGTGAAGTTGAGCGCGGTGCCATGCTCGCCGTTCCATGGGTAGAGCTGTGCGATGGTGCAGTGGATGAAATCCAGATATCCTCCCACAAGTCGGACACAGTCCTTTCCTGCATTGGTGATTTGGCTGTTGATGACACTTCCTGCCACGTACATCTCGCGGAGTCCGTAGCCTTTCACGTTGTGAATGATGGAATTCTCGATGCTGAACTTGGTACCGATAAATTCCGACTCAGGACAGTCGATGCCCCAGTTGCCGCCATGAATATCGACGTAGTTGAAGTAGTTGTCGCCGCTGGTGCTATAGAGTGTGATACCTCCCCACTGAGCATCCATGCGGTCGTAGGGCAGATAAGGGAAAATCTTATCGGTGCGGTCGCCACGGAAAGTGATTTGCTGCTCCAGGGAACCGTTGCAAATGATTTTTCCATGCACGCCCAAGTATGCCTTCTGATGGAAGCAGAGAGTGGTTCCCTCGGGAATGGTGAGGGTAACATCTGGTGCCACGATGAGGCTGTCGTAAATGAGGTAGGGACGTGCAGGTGAAAGCTTCGTGTCGGACGTGATGGTCTGTGCCTTCAGGATGATGACGTCCTGTCCCAAAGCCTCCAAGATGATTTGTTGCTGGATGCCGCTTTCCAAGCGGAAGATGAGAGAGTCGCGAACCAGGATGGGGGAGTCATCGTTCTTGGGCTTCCCGATGATGTCCGCAAAGATGAAAAGGCTGTCTTCCTTCAGAATCTCGATGTCGGAAAGCGTCGTACCGCTATGCCCATCGACGTTGATGCGAAAACCGCTTGCCCCACCGCTTGCAAGGCGAATGGAACTGATGCGGAGTCCGTCCTTGTTGCGGTTGAAAACCTTAAATCGCTTGGTGGAACTGCCGATGGTGGTGAAAACCGTGTCGAAACGGACGGTGTCGGATTCGAAGCAGAGTCGTGCGTTGGTGCTGGAAGTGAACTGCTCTTCTTCGGAACAGCTGAAGAGAAGTGCTCCCAACGCCATCATGCAGACGAAGATATATGTGAGTCTTTTCATTGATTATAGTTTTAGCCCCTCCAGCTCCCCCAAGGGGGAGGGTTGCCATCCGGATGGGTAGTTGGACGGAACTGTTTTCGTTATTAAAATATAACGTAAAAAACTGCGCATTATTGCATTGCAGTGTCATTGTTGCCACAAAAAGAAGCGACTACCTGACGCAGTGCCAGATAGTCGCAATGGTAGCCCCCGAAAGTAGCCAACCGGATAGGAACACTCCCCCTTGGGAGAGTCGGAGGGGCTTTACTTTTTTACTTCTGCATGTACTTCTTGCCATTGCAGATAACGATGCCCTTGTAGTTCTTGTCCACTACTTGACCTGCGAGGTTGTAGATCTTGGCATTGCTAAGAGCGTTGGTTGTGAGAGAAGTAATGGCTGCTTCATCGCCGCCTTTCTTCACGAGATAGATGGCAGTGACAACAAGTGTGGTTGGATCAGAGCACTGGAGTGCAACCTGTTCAATTGCGCTTACGTCCTTGTCGTCGAATGGCATTTCGAGGCTGGTGATGCCTGGGTTGCCCCATGCGCTGTAGTCACCAATCTTAATCTGAGTGTTCACAGTGGTAGGTTCTGCATATTCGAATACAATCTTCTTGTAATTCGACCAGTCAGCCTTTACTTCATCAACAACAAGCCATGCTGCCATGCCACCCCACGCTGCAGCATTGAAAGTGATGGTACCATCCTCGTTGCGTGTCAGTGTCTCTTCAGAGTTCCAGCAATAAGTGAATTTTTCGATGATGCTTTCCTTTTCGCCATCAGGTTCTTCTGGTGTGAAATCCTCTTCTGTGAGAATCGTCACCTTTGTACACTTCACATTGTCGCCATTGAGGTAGAACACACCGCCCCAACCCTGTGCAGCGAATGCGCGGTCGAGGATTTCCTGAGTAAGAACAACGGTTACGTAAGGGCAAGCTGAGAGGTCAACAACCTTCACTTTCTCGTTGACAGAGCCGTCTTCGTTTGTGCCTTCTACGTCAGAGAACCATCCCATAACATCAACTCCCTGAGTCCAGTGTCCATCCACAATCTGAACCTGCCATGGAGATTCGAGTGGCTCGATGTAGAAACGGATTTCGTCGCCTGGCACTGCATTCACCTTCTTCAGTTCTGCACCACCATCGCTAAGGATTGCAGGTTGGTTGCCCCAATCATCAGCAATGTACTCGCCTTCCAAGAGAGTGACTTCCACCTTTGTGTCGCTAGGAGTATCTCCACCACCAAACTCAACAACGAGCACATAGCAAAGCTGCTCACCAGAGTTCGTGAAAGTGACAACGCTTGCAGGAGTTTCGAGCGTGTAAGAGCGTACGTCTGGGTTTGCACCATCCTTGAAGCACATCAATTCGCCACACTCTTCAACGGTGTACTCAACACCTGCTACTTCCCTCCAGTATGCAGGACGAGTGGTCTGCTCATCCTTGTTGACATAGCTGTAGAAAGTCATCTTTGATACAGTCTTGCCTTCTGGCGCCACGTATGTGTTCTGAGCACCGTTAGATACCTTCATGGAGACATATTCTTCTCCATCCACCGTGATTTTGTTTGCCTTGCTGATAGTTTTGTCTGTGTTACCAGTAATCTGGATAGTTGCACCATCTGCAAATGTAATCAGGTTTGCTGCCTCGAAGTCGTCCTGCCAAGAATAGATAGCAGTATCTTGGGCATTCATGCTTAAGGCCGTAAGAGCCAAAGCCACAAGAGTAAAAAATTTCTTCATAAAACTAATAATTTAATGAGTTAATAAAAAGGTTGGTTTATTTCTTTGCATCGAAAAGCGCAGTTACGATGGCATCTTCATACCAAGTGCTGGCAGAGCGGTTGAGGAGTCCCATCCACCAGAGGCCAGTGGTGTTGTATTCCTTGAATTTGGAACCGAGGTAAGTGGCGTACTTCACACGTTCAGCCATTTCCTTTCCTTCGTCGATAGCACCAAACTCTCCGAAGATGAACGGAATGCCGAGCTCGTAAGCACGATTCTTGACGCGTGCGAAGACAGCATCGATTTCTGTCTTGCAGTCGTCGTTGAAAACCTTGATGTTGTAGTCGTATTCCGAACCGTCTGCGTTCTTACCTGCGTTGTTGCTACAGAAGTTGTATGGGTCGTAGGAGTGGATGGACAGGTAGATGTGGTTTTCGTGAGTGTCCTGTGGCAGAGTCAATTCTTTCAGTGGAGCATCGGTGTTGCCCGTTGAAGCGTAAGTAGTGATGGCGAGGTTGCGATATTCGTTGTTGCCACCTGTGCTACGTACCACATTCACGAAGTCCTGCTGCAGTTTGTTGATGACCTTGTAGGCATCGTTGCCTGCTGCTGGAGCAGTCCATGAATAGTTCTTGTCGAGAATTTCGTTGAACGATTCGAAGATGAGTTTGTCGTCGTAGTTGCGGAATCGGGTTGCAATCTGTTGCCAGAGCTTCTGATAGATTTTCGTGTTTGCCTCATACCTGTCTGGGTCGGCAGTAAGCCAGCACTGGTTGTCGATGCGTGCAGGGTCGTGCGATCCCACGTCGTGCATCACGTTGAGGATGCAGTAAGCACCAGCATCTGTCACCATCTTCACAACTTCTTCCACACGGCTCATCCATTCCTCGTTGATGCTCCAGTTGTCGTTCTCGCTCCAGTTTCCATCGATGTGTGGGAACCATGTCACAGGCACTCGGATGATGTTGAAGCCCTTGTTGACAATCGACTGTATGATTTCAGGCGTGGTAACAGGTTGTCCCCAGCAGGTTTCCCATGTTCTCCAGTCGCCAGGTCCTTTTGGATGGAACCAAGAGCTCTGAGTCACGGTGTCGTGGCTGGATTCGAGTGTGTTACCCAAGTTGTAGCCGATTCGCAGTTTCTGAACCATACTCCAAACACTTTCGATAGGGTCATTGCCCGAGATGCCTTTCTGATTGATGGCAACGATTTGCTCCAAGCCACCTGCCTTGAAGGTGATGGATGAGGAGCGTGCTGGCGACTGGTTGAAATCTACCTTGAGCCTGACGAAAGCCATGCGGTTGGCAGAATCGCCTTTCGCCACCTCCCAGCCGTAGCCTGCATGAGGTGTGATGTGAACCCAAGTGGTGTCGGCTTCTGGCACGGAAGCAGTCCAATTGCCATCGGTATTTACGGAGAGCATCACGGTAGTTTCTCCTAATGACAGGTTCAGCGCGTTCACAACAGTGCCATTCTGACTGATGGTAAGGACAGTAGCAGGAGAACTCTTGTCGTCGTCGCTACAGGAACTTGCCAGGAAAGGAAGGACCATTAGAAGCAGGGCAAGACCCAACCCCTCCAAAGCACGGAGGGGTGAGGTGGCTCTTGCCATTGTTTTTGCTATTTGATGGATGATAGTATTCATATATAGATTCACGGATTGATGGATGGTTTATTATTCGTTTCTTCTTTGAGGTAGATGCTGAGAGAAGGTGTCTCTTCTCTCATGCCTCTTCCTCTTATTTTGTCTTTGGAATGTAGATGATTCGCACATTATCAATCATGAAATCAATAGTACCTGATGAAGTACCTTGGTTGATGCTCTGAATGCGGAACTGATTGATTCCGTTTTCATAGACGAATTGATAATCGTGTCCCTTGTACTTGAGGAATGAGCTGAGCGGAACCACATGGCGATACCATACATCGGTGTATGTTTTGCCCTCGTAGTCGGCCAGTACTGGGCGGTCGAAAAGGAACGTGCCAGCATCGTAGTCATCCCATCTGAAACCGTTGTCGTACACGTTCACCTTGTCGGCTGGGTTGTCGTTGCCGCTGTCGTCCTTTGGTCCTAATGCATCTTCGTTGTCGTACTGGAGGAAATAGCGCAGGAATCCCGAGAACTTGCCGTTGTTGTAGTCACTTCCGTTGTCGAATACGTTCATTGCCAAATAGACATCGTCGGTAGAGGCATTGGCTGGAATCACATCGTAGGATGGGAGAGGGAACTTGTTGCCGTCCCAGTCCTTGCGGAAGTAAATCATCGTACCCCACCACTGCTGGTATTCCGTTTCAATGTTGAAGTAAGCATATATTCCATCAGAAGTCTTGCTGTCCTTGAATGTGGCATTTGGTCCCCATCCGTTGTCGATGGCATCGCCGTCGAAGGTAGTGAGAATCGTTGAACGTTCGTAGAAATTCTTGTAGGTGGCTGTACCCGATGCCGTGTTCACCTTCAGCGTTGCTTCGCTTCCAGGTGATGGCTTTCTGTCGAACACCACAAAAATCTTGTCGTGAGTCTTCGAGATGCTGAGGTCGCCATCGTCCTCTGTGACAGTCACATCACCCCAAGATACACTTTCAACGAGGTAGAATTCCGTACCCGAGATGACGATTTCCTCGTCTATCATTGGCATATCGTTCGACACGCTTGTGATGGTTGGCTTGCCAGGAAGAATCGAGAAAGGCAGATAGGAATTGCCCGAGGCACACTTCACAACGATAGAACCTGAGTCAGGCAGTTGTGCTGGCAGCACCACACGCACTCTCGAGTCCATCTTGTAGTTGTTCGTGTCCTCATCGAAATAGCGGCTCATCACCGTTGTGGTTGTGTCTGAAATTACAAGGTGGTTGCCTGGTGCCTGCTCATTCTCCCATTCCACGGTGTCAAGAGCGGCTGGCATAGCATCGGTGATATAGATTTGCTCGATGTCGAAGAGGTTGTCACCTGTCAGGTAGATGGTGTCGCCCGTTTCGCGAGGATATTCAGCGTCGATGCGCTTCAGGCTTGGACTTCCGCCTGTCACCTTGAAGCCGTAGGTTGCTTCGCCTCCGCGAGTCACAACGCGGATGATGTCCGTACCGCCATAGAGTCCTGTGAGCTTGAAGCCATTGTCCTCTGAAGGAATCGTCACGATGATGCTCGTGTTGGTGTTCATCGTAGGATTGATGTTCAGAGCTTGGTTGTTGACATACACATGGAGTGCTCCACCGAGGTTCTCACCCATGATGGCAATCATATTGCCTGCACCCGCCTTTGTGTAGGTCTTGTTGTAGTCGTAGCTCAGCGTGTCGGACGACAGCACTTTCACTCCTGTTATGACGGGAGCTCCCGTGCTGGAGTTGTCGTCGCTACAAGCGATGAAGGCAACAGAAAACAGCACTGCCATCATCATCAGCCACATGCTCTTGTTTCTATATGTGATATACTTTTTCATATTGATAGTCATTTAAAAAAGGTTGCTTATCTTTTCGTTCCAAAACCTCATTTGCTGAAAGTGTATGCCTGTGGATCTTCTTTCAGGTAGTGGTTCTGAATCACGTCGCTTTCAGGATATGGCATGAAGATGTTCTCCTCGCTCAGTGAGATAGGCTGGTAGTCCAGACCTTTCGACCTGAGGATGGAGTCTCTCAATGTCGCGTAGTCGTAGCCTTGTCTTGCTGTCTTCACGATGCTGTTGTCGAACTCGCCAGTGCGGAGGCAGTCGTTCCAAAGCACGTTTCCGTTGCTGTCGAACAGATACCAGTTGTTTGTGCCAGGGAATACGGCACGGTAGCTGAGGGTTCCGTTCGAATTTTTGATGACGTCGCCTTCACGATATTCCCATGCACGGTGCTGGGAGTGGTTGAAATAGACAGTCATGGTCTGAGGTTTCCAGCGATAGTATGTCACCATATCCCACCAGTTGAAGTACTCCATGCAGAACTCTATGCGGCGTTCGCGCAGAATGTCCTCGAAACGGATGGAGGTGTATGGTGCCACCTTTGCACGCAGACGGACTGCATTGAAGGCTGCCAATGCCTCGGCATCAGTCGTAGATTCGGCATTCACTTGTGCCCAGCACACCCTTCTTGCATTGCATCCAGTTGTGCTTGTAGGTGTAGCCGCCGTCAGCCCTCTTCAGGTAGCTGTAGTACTTGCGAGGCGTGAAGAAAGTGGCATCGCGACGGATGGAGTCGGCAGGGTCCTCGTTGTAGAGGTCTATCATGTCAACCGAAGCGATGAGAGAACCACCCCATACGTTCACGTCTGTCACTTCTGGGAAGGCCAAGTCGGAATACAGTGCATTCATCGCACCCCATTCGCCTGTGCCTGGGTCTGCCCAGCGCATGGCCAACAGTGTTTCCATATTGTCGTTGCTCTGAGCCTTGAACAGGTCGGCATAGTCGTTCATGAGCGCATACTGGCCGCAGTTGATCACCTGGTTGCAATAGTTCACGACGGAGTCGAGCAGAGCCTCGTTGCGGTTGTGGTCGCCCTTGTTGCCTTTCTGCCATCCGCTCTGAGCCAGATAAGCCTTGGCAAGTGCTGCCATGGCAGCATAGCGGCTTGGGTGATGGTCTATTCCTTCTTCAGGGAGCAGGTCCTTTGCCTTGGTAAAGTCGCGGATGATGAATTTCAGTACGTCGTCCTCAGGGTTGAGAGGCTGGATAGGATTGTCCACCATCTTCTGGTTGTCCTCGAACAGGATGTTCGCACCCCATCCACGGAGCAGATAGAAGTAAGCCCATCCACGCATGAGGTAGCATTCGCCCATGGCAGCGTTCTTCGCTTTCTCTGTCACCTCGCTGCTGCAGTAATTCTCAATGTTCTGCAGTGTGGCGTTACTCATTGTGACTACGTTATAGAGAGCCGACCATGCCAGACTCATATCCTCTGTCAAGGCTGTCACCTGGAAGCGGGCAAACTCTGCGCTTACGTATGGGTTCCATGCATCGTTGGCACGGTACGAACCCATACCCACGATGGCACGGCGGTTGAAGTCGAACCATGCACGGTTGTACAGTGGTTCTGTACCTTTCCTCACTGCTGCATCCGAACTGTAGAAGGTCTCTGCCGTATATTGTCCCTTTGGCTTTTGGTCGAGAAAATCGTCGCTACATGCAGTGAGACTGAGAATAGCAAGGAGGAACAGTCCCATCTCCTTCGAGCGGGAGAGTAGGGAGGTTGCTCTTGCCAATGATTGATTTATTTTATTGATAATTGCATTCATAAAATGATTTGACCGATTTTAATGATTGACCGATGTGTCGTTTTCTGATTCCTGAATGGCCTTGCCTGTTCGTTCCCTTTCATTATATTATATAAGGTATGTCAGGCCAGTAGCCCATCCTTAGAATTTCACTTTCAATCCCACCGTATAGATGCGCTGCGAAGGGTAGCGGTAGTTATCGATTCCTTGCAGAATCACGCTCTGTCCCTGTGCACCGATTTCGGGGTCGTAGCCGTCATATCCGCAGATGGTGAAGAGGTTCTGGATGTTTCCATACACCTGCACCCAGTCCAGTTTCGCTGCATTCAGCCAGCGCTTTGGCAGATTCCATGCCAACGACAAAGTCTTGAGTCGGAGGTAGGAACCATCCTCCACGAAGCGGTCGCTCACACGGTTGTTGTCGTTCAGGCTTGTTCCTGCGGCACTGATGCGCTGCACGCTTGCGGTCGATGCATTGGTTACATACACGTTTGTTATGTCGGCAGCCGAAGCGTTCGGGTCGTACAATCCCAGGCGTGCGTAGTTGGCAACGTCGCTCATCTTGTTGCCGTAGCCCTGCGTGTTGGTGTGCTCCTGTCGCACCAGGTTGTAGATGTCGCCACCCACGCTTCCGTTCAGGAAGAAGCTCAGTTCGAAGTCCTTATATTTGATAACATTGTTCAAGCCGAACGTGAAGTCTGGATTCGGATTGCCAATGTAGGTGCGGTCGGCTTCCGTGATTTTGCCGTCGCCGTTCACATCCTGGAAGATGTAGTCACCCACCCAGATGCTGTTCTGTGCGATAGGTTGCAAGTTGCCTTCCGTATCCACAGGTCGAGCCACTGGCACGCGGTTGCCGCTGGCATCGAGCAGGAACTCGCCCTGGTCGTTCTTCTGGTAGAAGTCGCTTTCGTTCCTGAACATGCCAATCACCTTGTAGCCGTAGAAGCGTCCAACAGGACCGCCTATTTCCGACAGTGTGAAGGTGTTCGAGCCGATGGTGCCCGAGATGGTCGAACCTTCGCTGTTCAGCTTAGTCAGTTCGTTACGGTTGATGGAGAGGGTTGCTCCCGTTCTCCATTGCCAGTCCTTGTTCGAGATGTTCACGGTGTTGAGGGTGAATTCAATACCCTTGTTCTTGATGGCACCCGTATTCACCCAAGGAGCGGTCATACCCATCCAGTCGTTGTTGATGACGTAGGAAGGGAGGGAAGCCTGCATGAGCAGGTTGTCAGTTTTCTTATGGTAAGCATCCACGATGAACTCGATGCGGTTGTTCAGGGCTGCGAAGTCCAGACCGAGGTTCCACGAGTTTGTGCTTTCCCATTTCAGGTTCAGGTTGGCGAAGTTGCCTGGGTAGTAGCCCGTACCCCATGCAGTGGCAGTGTTGGCCATCACCGCACCGTAGGCATACGATGCAGAACTTTGGTTACCCACGTGTCCCCATCCCAGGCGCAGCTTCAGGTTGCTGAGCCAGTCGATGTTCTTCATGAAGCTTTCATTGTTGATGCGCCATGCCACAGCAGCCGAAGGGAACCATCCCCAGTGGTTGTTAGGACCGAAGCTCGACGAACCGTCGGCACGGAGTGTGGCAGTAAGGAGATAGCGGTCGTACATGTTGTAGTTGAAACGTCCGAAGTACGACTCAATGCTCCACTGTGTGCCGTCGTCGCCGCTGTTGGTGGCAGTCGATGCGTCACCCACGTTGAGCGAGTGCAGCGCGTCGGAAACGTAGTTCTTTCTAGTTCCGCTCAGGCTTTCCCAGTTGCCCCACTGAGCTTCGTGACCTACCATCAGCTGGAAGTGATGACCTTCCCAGAGGTCGCGGTCGTAGGTGGCATATTGCTTGAAAGAGTTGTACTTGCTGAGCGACTTCGTGCGGGTGGATTGCGATTCCACGATGATGCTTCCGTAGCTGAAGTCTGGCACGAAGTAATACGTGTTGCCCCATCCGCGGTTGCCGCCATATTCGATGCGCACGTTGAGTCCCTTCACAGGCATGATGTTGGCGAAGGCGTTGTAGTCCAACTGGTAGTTGTTCGTCTTGTTCTCCTTCATGTTGGCCTCGAAGATAGGGTTGCTATAGTAAGTGGCAAAGTCGTTCACCTCTGGCACACCGTAAGTGCCGTCAGGGTTGCGTGGAGCCACGTCAGGGAACTGGCTCAGCGCTGTCGAGATGATGTTGCTCTCCGTGAAGGTGATTTTCTGCTTCGTGTTCGCATACGACACGTTCGTACCGATTTGCAGCCAGCTCGTGATGTTTGTGTCGAAGTTGGCACGGAAGCTGGCACGCTTGAAGCCCGATCCGATACCCACACCGTCCTGATCCAGATAGCCACCGCTGATGTTATAGTGCATGTCCTTCGTACCGCCGTTCACACTCACGTTGTGGTTCTGCATGAATGCCGTGCGGAACAGCTCGTCCTGCCAGTCCGTACCCTTCGTGAGCAGTTCGGGGTGCTTATAGTCCTCGCGTGTACCCCATCCTTGAATCTGGGCACGCACGTTGTAGAAGTCTGCATACTGAGGCAGGTCCATCACCTTCAGGAACGACGGAATCTGCTGCCAGCCCACGTAGCCGTGGTAATCCACCGTTGCCTTGCCTTCTTGTCCGCGCTTCGTCGTGATGAGTACCACACCATTGCTGGCGCGGCTACCATAGATGGCCGTTGCACTGGCGTCCTTCAGCACCTCGATGTTGGTGATGTCGTCAGGGTTGATGCCAGCCAGCACCGATGTGTTGCTGCTTGTCTGTCCGCTCATCGCGATGCCGTCCACCACGTACAGTGGCTCATTACCCGAGAGCGAGTTGATACCACGAATCTGCACCGAGATGCCACCGCCTGGAGCACCCGAGTTCTGCGTCACGTTCACACCAGCGATGCGGCCCTGCATGGCCTGTTCCAGCGACGTGTTCACGCCCTGCTTGATTTGTTCTTCGCCAATGCTCGACACCGAACCCGTCAGGTCGGAGCGCTTCATCGTACCGTAACCCACGACGATCACCTCGTTCAGCTTGTTGTCCACAGCCAGGCGCACGTTCAGTGTTCCGCCGCGCGTCACTCTCAGTTCCTGAGCCTTGTAGCCCACGTAACTGAACACCAGAGTCGCTCCTATGTTCACCGAAATCTTGTAGTTTCCGTCGATGTCAGTCAGGGTACCGTCGCCTGTGCCTTTCACCTGCACCGTACCGAAGCTGATGGCTTCGCCGTTCGATGCATCCGTCACCGTACCACTGACGTTCACCTTCTGTGCCCAAAGGCATAGCGGAAGCATCAGCATGAGAAGTGCCATGCCCATGCCCTTTGCATGTACACAGCACAAGTGAGAGGAAAGTTTTTTCATAAGTAGTGTTATTATTAATTTAGTTAAAGTGTCCGTTTATCGTTATCAGAAAAATGGGCGAATCCAAACCGACTTCACCCCCTCTTCATCAAATTCAGTTGCAAAGATAGTGTATTTTTTCATGTACCACTGACTGAATTCTATCATTTTTTGATTTTTTTTCAACGATACCCCAAACAATGGCTTTACATCCGATTAGCATCGCTTCACTCTTCACTCTTCACGCTCCACCCTTCACTCTTCACGCTCCACCCTCCACTCTTCACGCTCCACTCTTCACTCTTCACGTTCCACCCTTCACGCCCCACTAACTTCGTTAAACGTTAAACTTTAAACTTTAAACGTTTTAAACTTCATCTTCTTTTTTCCACGTTCACCTCAAAACTCACCATTCTGTTGAGGTTGTAGCGCAGTGTAGCACCGATGCGGTCACCGAATCCAGCCATGTCGTACAGGAGCGGATGCCGTGGCACGTTTTTGTCAATGAACGACTTTTGTCCGTAGAGGTATGCCTCCCAGTGGTCGTTGAAACGGTAGGAGAGAATGCCCGTCAGTCCTGCATCCTTCCAGCTGTCGTGCGCCCAGCTCATGCGGTGGAAGTAGCCGCCGACGGCAAACGAGAGCTTGTCCGTCAGTGGGCGTGCATAGAGGGCTGCAACATTCTGAGTGAAACCAGCGCCGTGGTAGCTGTGTCCTGAACCAAAGGTGGAGAACACGCTGGCTCCCATGCTCACATTCAGACCTTCGTGCAAATCCCAACTGTTCCATCCTCCCCACCAGATAGGGCTGTACATCAGTCGTGGCATCAGTCCCCACTGGTTGAGCATAGGCAAGTGCAGGTGCAGCGAGTCCTCGGCTGTCGCTGCCTCCACGGGTGGCAACACGTCAGCAGTCAAGCCCATCGGTTCCGTTGTTAGCGGTTCCGTAGCCATCCGCTCCTGTCTGTCCGTTGTGGAGGAACTGCCTAAGCTCGTACCTGTTTCCTGAGCATTCGCCACGAAACCAAGCAGCAGCATACATATAGTTAGCAATCCTTTCATGATGGCGCAAAATTACGGATTCTCCTCCTAACTGCAAAAGAAATTAACTCTATTTGATTTTTATTACACAAAAATAAAACTGTACTATCGCTTTTCCCTCCCTGCTTGAGCACGAATGATATCATAAAATGATGCCATTGAGGACGTATCGTTCTAAATCCCCAATGGCATTTCAGTAAATCCCCAATAAGGTTTGGGTGAGTCCCCAAAAGCGTTCGGGTGAATCCCTATTGTTATACTCCTTGGTCTTCGGAAGGGTCTTGGTTGAGATTGTCGTATTCAGGTTCTGTCTCTAAGTCCTTCGCCATTTGCATGGTGATGTGTCCAGCTGGCGAGACGAGTATTTCGGTAGAGTAGTTTACACCTGCTGTCTCGTCGGGATCGCCTACGGTGGCGATGAAGCGGAGCTGCGTGGTGTCGGCTGTCTCGTTGAGGTTGTAGCTGAAACCTACCAGTGCGCAGTTGGACATGTCGTTTTCGGGTACGAAGTTCTTGAAGGAGGCTTTGGTGAAGCTTTGCTGCAGGATGACTTGCTGGTCCTTGGTGACGCTGAGATTCACGATGTTGTCCTTGTAGCGTGCCCCGTCGAGGTTGATGACGACAGGGAGCGAGTCGGATGGCGCCATGTGGATGGTGTATGTAAAAACGCTTCCCTTGACATTGCGTGAGTCGGTGGCGTTGATCTCGTCGAGTGAAAGGATGGCATTCGACTGCTGTGGTGCTACCCAAATGCTGTCGCTCTCCTTGTTTCCGCCTCCTTTTCCATGACAAGAGAAGAGGATGGTGGACGACAGGAGGATGAATAAGGATGAATGAAGAAGCCTTAGCTTGGCGAAGCCAATGGTAGAGCGTCGAAGGCTCTTGTTGGATAGGTGTTTTGTCTTTTGCATTTTATTTTTTGTGTGTTTGATTTTGCTGTTAGGTCGGCAAAAGTAGTGAAAGAATGTGATTTGACAAAATATCAAGTGCTATTTTATATAAAAAAAGTGAAACAGGGGGACTCGAAAGTGATTATTTTGTAACTTTGCAAGCAAATAGAAAAACGAAAAACGTTTAAAGTTTAACGTTTAACGTTTAACGAAGTTAGAATCTTTATAAATCCTTTAAATCCTTGATTCGCTTCTCACTTTTACTTCCCCTCGGGGGAGCTGGATGGAAAGCCTTCGTTATCGTCTTCGTTATTGTTAGAAAGGAAAAGATGAAAAGAATAAAACGCAGATGGCATACCGTGGCGGGTGAACCGCTCACGGAAATGGACAAGACTATTATGTTTTGGGAGAACAAGGGTAAGCTGGTGCCTACTCGCGACCTGATTAAGACTCCTGAGCAAATTGAGGGTATCAGAAAGGCTGGTGTGCTCAACACGGCTGTGCTGGACCATGTGGCTGCCAACATCCACGAGGGTATGACCACGGAGGAAATCAACACGTTGGTGCATACTTACACGGTGGAGCATGGGGGCATCCCAGCTCCGCTCAACTATGAGGGTTTTCCGAAGAGTGTGTGTACGAGTATCAACGAGGTGGTGTGCCATGGCATTCCGAGCGAGGATGAGGAACTGCTGGATGGCGACATCATCAACGTGGATTGCACCACGATATTGGATGGCTACTATGCTGATGCCTCTCGTATGTTCATGATAGGAAAGGTTGAGCCTCGGGTGCAGAAACTCGTTGATGTAGCCAAGGAATGCCTGGAGATAGGCATGGAAGTGTGCAAGCCTTATTGCTTCGTGGGCGACATCGGTAATGCGATTGCGAAACACGCTCACAAGAACGGTTTTACTGTGGTTCGCGACTTGTGTGGACACGGTGTGGGCAATGCTTTCCATGAGCTACCCGACATCATGCATTATGGCAAGAAGGGTACGGGTATGCTGCTCGTGCCAGGAATGGTGTTTACCATTGAACCGATGGTGAACATGGGCGATTGGCATGTGTTCATCGATGTGGAAGATGACTGGACGGTGGTGACGGAAGACGAGTTGCCAAGTGCGCAGTGGGAACATACGTTCCTGATGACGGAGACGGGTGTGGAGATTTTGACGTACTAAGACCCACCCCCTTGCCCCTCCCTGAGAGGGAGGGGAGTAGATAGACATGCTAAGAAATAAAATTATATGAATATAGAAGAAGTGGATAATCCAAGTGGCGGAGCTTCTTCTCCATACCATCAAAAGAGGTTGGGAGAAGAGCCCGTTTATATTCTCGGTATCGAATCGTCGTGCGACGATACGTCGGCAGCCGTGCTGAAAGATGGTGTTTTGCTATCGAATGTGACGGCAAGTCAGGCGGTGCATGAGGCATACGGCGGTGTGGTGCCAGAATTGGCATCGCGTGCGCATCAGCAGAATATTGTTCCTGTGGTGGACCAAGCGTTGAAGCGTGCAGGCATTGAGAAAGAACAGTTGTCGGCAGTGGCCTTTACCCGTGGCCCTGGTTTGATGGGCAGTTTGCTGGTGGGTGTGTCGTTTGCAAAGGGATTTGCGCGTGCCTTGGGTGTGCCGATGATTGACGTGAACCACTTGCAGGGGCATGTGTTGGCGCATTTCATTCGTGAGAGTGAGGACGACCACGATCAGCCTCACTTTCCATTCCTCTGTCTGCTGGTGAGCGGTGGTAATTCGCAAATCGTGAAGGTGAATGCCTATAACGACATGGAAATACTGGGACAGACCATCGACGATGCGGCTGGCGAAGCCATAGACAAATGCTCGAAGGTGATGGGCTTGGGCTATCCAGGAGGACCTATCATCGACAAGTTGGCAAGGCAAGGAAATGCAGATGCGTTTCAGTTTGCAAAACCTCAAATCAAGGGGTATGACTATAGTTTCTCGGGACTGAAAACCTCGTTCCTCTATTCGTTGCGCGACTGGATGAAGGAGGACCCAGACTTTGTGGAGCACCACAAGGAGGATTTGGCTGCATCGCTGGAAAAGACCATCGTAGATATTCTGATGAAGAAACTGAAACTGGCGGTGAAGGACACTGGTATCAAGGAAGTGGCTGTGGCTGGCGGTGTGTCGGCGAACAACGGATTGCGCCAGGCTTATCGTGACTATGCAAAGCGCTACGGCTGGAAAATATTCATTCCTAAGTTCAGCTATACCACGGATAATGCTGCCATGATTGCCATCACGGGCTATTTCAAATATCTCGACAAGCAGTTCTGCAGTATTGATGCACCTGCGTTTGCGAGGATGGAAAAATAGGACCCACTCCCTTGCCCCTAAGACCCACTCCCTTGCCCCTAAGACCCACCCCCTTGCCCCTCCCTGGGAGGGAGGGGAGTAGATAGACACGCAAAGGAATACTTTTTTTATGAAAACAGAGCAAATAGATAATTCAAATAGCGGGGTTAATTCTCCTTCCTATGTAAGGGAGGCAGAGGAAGTGTGTTCTGTCATTCACGAAATTCTGATAGCACAAGGAAAAACGCTGAGTNNNNCTCGGGCAGTTCGGCGTATTTTCAAGGAGGACTGATAGCTTATCAGAATGAGGTGAAAATCAAGATGCTGGGGGTGAAGGCAGAAATCATTGATACTTACGACGTGGTGAGCGAAGAGGTGGCAAGAGAGATGGTGAGAGGTGCCTGCCGCTTGTTTGGTACAGATTATGCCATTGCCTCTACAGGTTATGCAGGGCCTTCGGGTGGAACGGAAAGCATTCCTGTGGGTACGATTTGGATTGCCTGCGGAAGTGTGGACAACATGAAGACGAAATGTCTTACAGGCGACTTGGGTAGGGTGCAGAATGTGGAACGAGCAACAACGGAAGCTCTCAAACTGATGCTTGATTTCCTTTTGAAAGAATCAGTGCGAAACGATCCTGCAAAAGATTATTATCTCGCCTAATTCCTTTCTTTTTTCCGAGAAAAATCAAATAACGTTTAAAGTTTAACGTTTAAAGTTTAACGAAGTTACACTTCTCCGTGAAAAATCAAATAACGTTTAAAGTTTAACGTTTAAAGTTTAACGAAGTTACATTTCTACGCGAAAACTTAAAAACTCATCAACTTAAAAACTCAAAAAAAACTCACTACATGAAGGAAGAACGATACTTTTATGCTCCTGATGCTGCAGTGAGCGATGAACTGCCAGAGGAAGAAGCTCAACATGCGTTGCGCGTGCTGCGACTGGATGCTGGCGACGAGATGATGCTGATGGATGGTAAAGGTACGTTCTACCAC